>NZ_CP121668.1:8179177-8499416 GCF_029714425.1 Bradyrhizobium sp. CB2312
GAAGACTCTGAATAGAATGGAAGTAAAGATGCCGACAGACATCATTTTACCCTCCAGTGGAATGGGTATTGAGGAAGCTACGATCGTTCGATGGTTGAAAAACATCGGAGATAAGGTCAGGGAGGGCGAAATCATCGTCGAAGTTGAGACCGCCAAGGCCGCTGTAGATATCGAAGCGCCGGTGACCGGCATATTGACGACGATCGTCGCGCCGGAAGGTGTGACGATCGAGATCAACGCGGTCATTGGACACCCCTTCACCGAGAATCCACTGACGCCGTTGCGGAAAGCCATCTCCGCCCGGATGACACATGCAAACCAGACAATTCCTCACTTTCGTCTAGTTTCTAACATCGACGTTGATGCTCTCTTGCATTGGCGCACAGCGACAAATGCTGGGAATCCGACGAAAACACTATGGTCTCATCAAGGCGCTTGCTGGCGCAAGGCCCGTCACCGGCGATAGCCGACACGCGGCAGCGGGGAAGAAGCAAGGAGGTCTTCATGCATAAGGTGGTGGTGAATGGCGCGGCGATCCCGGTAATCGGGCTTGGGACCTGGACGCTCAAGGGCGAGGTGTGCTCGGAATTGGTCGCGAACTCGCTTTCGCTCGGCTATCGCCATCTCGACACCGCATCGACCTACGACAACGAGAGCGCAGTGGGCGAGGGACTGCGATTCTCCGGCGTGCCGCGCGACGACGTCTTCGTCACAACCAAAGTTTGGGATATCGCTCCCGGAGACCTGGAGCGATCGGCCGAGGAGAGCCTGAAGCGCCTTGGTCTCGAGACGGTCGACCTGCTGCTGATCCACTGGCCGAACTCGGAAATTCCGTTGGCGGGATCCATCAAGGCGCTGAACGCGGTTCGCGATTCCGGCATGACGCGGCACATTGGCGTGTCGAACTTCCCCACCGCGATACTCGCGGAGGCGGTTCGCCTGTCGGATGCCCCCCTTGCCGCTAACCAAGTAGAGTATCATCCATTTCTTGACCAGACCAGGGTCCATGCGGCCTGCCGAGCGGCCGGCATGGCCATGGTTGCGTATGCTCCGCTCGGTCGCGGCGAAGCGTTGTTCGAACAAGCGGCGATCACGGATGCCGCCAAGCGGCACGGCAAAACCCCGCCACAGATCGTTCTTCGATGGCACGTGCAGCAGGAAGGCGTGGTCGCCATTCCGCGCACCGAGCGCAATGAGAGGCTGGCTGAAAACCTCGATTTGTTCGATTTCGAGCTTTCCGGAGAGGAGATGTCCGCGATCTCGGGGCTCCGGCCGCGCAACCTACGCATCTACGATCCCGATTACTCGCCGCAATGGGACGAAGGATGAGCCTACTTAGTGTTCTGTCCCGCAAATTCGTAGCATATTTTTGGGTCTGTTTCAGGTATCCCGAGCGAAGAAGATAGCCGATGTGCACCGGACCCCGTAAGGCGATCCTAACGATTTCCAGCGAAGAAAGCGCGCAGACTGACGGCCATTGATCGCCCTTGCTCCCTGGGGCCGACGCTGCGAGCCAAGATCGTGCTGACCTGCGAACGTGGGGCGAGCAACATAGTCGTGGCGACGTGGCTTGGTGCCTTCCACCATACGATCAGCAGATGGCGCAATCGCTTCAATCGCATGGAGGATCGCTACGACGAGATGAGTGCCGGCAGGCCACGCACGGTCGGGCGAGGCCGTGGCCGAGCTGATCACTAAGACACTCGCTCGCAAGCCCAAAGTCGCGCCCCATTGGAGCATCCGCGTCATTTCAAACGAGATGGGAATTGCCAAAAGCACGGCTTATCGCCTGTTCCAACTCTTCGGCCTCGAACGAGCACTTGGTCCACGTAAGCCTAAAGGCAAGCCCTTTGATCGCTTCATCGAGTACCATCGCTGGACCGTGCCCGACAGGCGCAGGCCTGCGACGAAGAAGTTATCTTCCATTGGACCGCACGGGATGCAGGCCCCGCAGCCGCGGAGCTCGCGCCGCGTCATGTTGGTCGACGCACATGTCTCGTGAACGAATATGTGCTTGTCAGGATGACGCCAATCTCGTCCTCGAGATCCCATTCTTCTCGTTTATCCGGGACGTGCGGCCGCTCTTGCTCGGTGGTGTATACAGTCTTTTTTGAGCATGATCTTGCGACGCTGGAGAAAGCGCGACAACGCGGAGACGCTGAAAGTGTATTCGTCGGCGGCGATTCCGCCTTCAGCTCCTCCGATGTGATCTTCCCCCAACAAGTGGACGGGTTTTAAGCGCCTTTTAGCTCCATTTCGATCGGAGGATATATCCGATGGCGGAATGGAGCCGGGTTCGGTTGTACAATAAGACTCAAGAACGCCCACAAAACCGTTCTTCGCGAGGTTCTTTATCGATTTCATCCCTGGTTTGGTCGCCGAGTTTGCTTTCATGGAACGGTCGGGAAGGCTGATGATGTCGCTTTCCGCTGCTCTCTGGATGGATCGCAAGCGGATCGATGGTTGGAGGTTCCAGCATGGATGTTCGATCGGGCAGCATGCCCTGACGCCGAGCTTTTGGCAGCTCAGCCGTTTGTCAGCATCGATGCACTTGCGGCGCTCTCTGCGCTTGTCGATCTGGCGTTGAAGGGTCGAACGCCATCAGCTGCCCTGCTTTCTGGCGCATCCAGAGCCTCTCACGACCAGAATCGGGGAGCGACTCATGTCACGCCAGACGGCAATGCCAGGGAGCGGATACCGACACAATCGACAACCGCGGCCGCAGCCGCAGATGGATCTGTTCGGGAGTGGCCTGTCAAACGGCGCCATCGGCGCGCCCGCGTGGCTGGAGTTGCCGGCGGAAGCCCGGGAGGCCCTCACGGGCCTAATGACGCAGTTGATCCTCGACCATGCTGCGAGGACAGCAACGCTGCCCGCGAAGGAGGTCGATCATGATCTCTGACAAGGTCAGGCCTCACCATCTGGAGCGCAAGGCGATTCTTTACGTCCGTCAATCCTCGGCCCATCAGGTGTTGCACAATCGCGAGAGCAGCGCGCTGCAATACGCCATGCGGGACCGGCTGACGGCGCTCGGGTGGTCAGAGGTTGAAGTGATCGATGATGATCTCGGTCGTTCAGGCGCCGGCAGCATACAACGCGCTGGTTTTGCACGGATGGTAGCGGAGGTTTGCCTTGGCAAGGTTGGTGCGGTTTGCGCCCGCGAGGTCTCGCGCTTCGCCCGCAACAGCCGGGATTGGCAGCAACTCATCGAGATGTGCCGCGTGGTCGACACCGTTCTGGTCGATCAAGAGACCATCTATGCGCCAAGACACGGCACGACCGCCTGCTGCTCGGGCTCAAGGGCAGCCTCAACGAGTACGAGCTGGATCTGTTGCGCCAGCGCTCGCTCTCGGCCCGCTACGAGAAGGCGCGCCGGGGCGAGTTGGTTGTGACAGCCCCCGTCGGCTTCGTGAAGGCCGGCGACCGTTATGAGAAAGACCCGGATCGGCGTGTCCAGGAGGCGATCAAGCTGGTGTTCGACAAGGTCGAGGAACTGGGCAGCGCGCGCCAGGCGCTCTGCTGGCTCCACGAGTACAATCTCGATCTGCCGGTGAAGCAGACCAATGGCGACACGGCCTGGCGGCGACCAAACTACTCTGCCATCCACCGGATCATTGAGAACCCGGTCTACGGCGGCGCCTATGCCTATGGTAAGACGGCTGTGGCGGCGGGATACAGCACCGCGGGCGTGAGCGTGAAGATCCGCCGCAAGGCGCGGAACGCATGGCTGACGCTGAAGCCCAACACTCACGAAGGGTATGTGAGCTGGGAGAAGTACGAGGCGATTCGCACCATGGTCAGCAGCAATGTTCCCACCGGTCGGCATCACGGCGCGCCCAAGCATGGTGACGCGCTGCTGGCCGGTCGGATCCGCTGCAAGCGCTGCGGTCGCAAGCTCACACTCCGGTACTCCGGCATGGAAAGCCGTATCCCGCGCTACAGCTGCAGCCGCGCCTGGATGGACAATGGCGGGCCCCACTGCATCGCCTTTGGCGGACTGCGCGTCGATGATGCAATCGAGGAAGCACTGCTAGGCGTTGTCGGTCCGGGCGCTTCGTCGCTGCAACCACTGCCGCCAACGAGGCCAGCGAACGGCGCGATCAGGTGCGCGATGCTCTCAGTCGCGACCTCGAAGCGGCGCGCTATGCCGCCGACCGGGCCTTCCGGCAATACGATGCCGCTGATCCCGCGAACCGGCTGGTGGCGGGCGAGCTTGAAGCGCGCTGGAACAGGGCACTTGCTCACGCGGCGGAGGTTGAGGGCAAGATCGCCATGCATGAGGCGGCGACACCCACCCCCATTGCTGATCCAGCGTCGCTCGGCGTTCTGGCTTCGGACCTCAAAACGGTCTGGGATGCGCCGACGACAGATGCGCGCCTCAAGAAGCGGATTGTGCGCACCCTTATCCATGAGGTCGTGGCCGATATCGACGATGCGGCCTCCGAGATCATCCTCATCGTCCACTGGGTCGGCGGCGTTCACAGCGAGATACGCCTGCCCAAGCGCCGGCGCGGGCAGCGTAACGGCACCTCCGCCAACATCATCGAAGCTGTGCGCCGACTGGTGCTGATCGCGAGCGACGATCTGATCGCCGGCCTCCTCAATCGCAATGGCCTCAAGACCGGTAACGGCAATCGCTGGACCCGCGAGCGCGTCACCTCGATGCGCTCGAACTACCGCATCCGGGTGTTCAAGCCCGCCGAGGACGGGATCGAGCCCTGGCGCAACCTCAGCAACGCGGCAAAGCTCCTAAAGATTGCGCCCAAGACGCTCCGGCTCGCCGCCGAAGCAGGCGAGATCGAGTCCATCCATCCTCTGCCGGATGGTCCTTGGATCTTCGCCCGCACCTCGCTGATAACAACTGCTGCTCAATCTATCGCCGAACGAGGGCGACAGAACCCAAAATACCCCGCGGGATCGCATCCCGCTCAACAAAATCTCTTCTCTTCAATCACATAGCCAGATGGGTGTTCTGATGCGCAGTTGTAGAAGCCTTCGATGAAGGCGAAGATATCACGCCGGGCCTCGGTGCGGGTCTGATACTGCCGATGATGAACGAGCTCGGCTTTGAGCGTGTGGAAGAAGCTCTCCATCTGAGCATTGTCGTAGCATTCGGCTTTGCGGCTCATCGATGCGATGAAGCGACGGCAAGGGCCGCGCGATATTCGTGTGAAGCGTACCGGGCGGATTCAAGCGATCGTCGCAACACTACTCGCTAATGGCAGCAACTTGTTGAGCGCGTTTTCCAGCCCAGAGTCCTTCTCGGTCGAGCATTGAGGGCCGCTGCCAGGGCCGCCATTTCGTGAGCGCTGTGGGGTCTGTGCCTTTCGGGAAGTACATGATGTAGGAGGCCATTGGTGTTCTCGTTGGTGCCGCGCTGCCATAGTTTTGCAGTTCGCAGAAGTGGTTGGACATCCGCATCGGTCTTGAGACGATCACGTTGGGCCATTTCGGCTCAGTGATCCCAAGTCAGCGAACGACGCTGTTCGCGGGCAAGGTGATGGTGCTGCGCGTAATCGCCTCGCGCGCGGCTTCGCCCCCGTGTCCACGCGCGCATGGCCGTTCTTCGTGCGCCGAGCTTGACATGTCCCGGTAGCCGGGAAGATGCAATGGCCGAACTTCGCCGCGATGTCGCCTTCCAGCAGCCGGTCGCGGTTCTCCGAGAACTCCGAATGATCCCAGGCTGCGTCGTCAACGCCAATTCCGACGAACCAACGGAACAGCAGGTCCTATTCCAGCCGCTCCATTAGAAGCCGCTCGGAGCGCATCGAATAAAAACGCCTGCAATAGCATCGCCCGCAGCAGCTTCTCCGGCTGGATCGACGACCGCCCAATCGGCGAACAGAACGTGGCAAACTCGCGCTCCGGCGGCGCCAGCGCCTCGTTTACAATCGTCCGGATCGCTCGTAGCGGATGATCTCGCCGCACCGGCGCCTCCACATCGACGTAGCTGAACAGCTGGCTTGTTCGATTGTCGCCGCCGCGCACGCACCATCTCCGAATCTCGTCGGAGCCAATGAAACATGGTCGCTGGTCCGCGGCGAGCGCTTTTTTCAACAGCCTGTCTCTCATGTTTGCTGTCAAGGGACTCGATAAAGCGGAGCCGCTTCCGGCTGAGCGCCCGGACGCTGCACTTCGAAGGTGCCCACGGTAGGAGGTCAGGGCCAAAGACGACGGTTGATCAAGCTCTCATGCACGGGTTGGGTATCGCATGACCGTGGTTTCGTCTGGGGCTGCCCTGGTCTAGAGGGCGAGAGTCGGCAATCGCCGACCTCGGCAACCACCGTCACGGCAACGATGAAGGCGATGCCGCGCACGGAATGTACGGCCTCAACGAGTGGCGTCATCGAACATTGTGGCGCCAGCTGTTCGATCCGCTTGGTCAAGCCCTCCACACGGGCCTCAGCATCGGTCACGGCATGAATGTAGTCCTGCAGAACGATTGGCTAGCCGGGTCATCGAAGCGCACCGTGGTGAGCCAGGGACGATAAGCCAGGGTCCAGCCTTTCTTGCCGGCATAGATACGCCCATATCGCAGCAGGAAGCCTAGTAGATGTTTCCGCGCCTTGCCGACTACACGCATCGCCGTGACGCGGGCTCTCACCAAAGTCGCGCATTGCCTCACGCGCAGCATCCGAAACCCGCACCGCCGTCAGCTCGCCGCTCCGGTGCAACGTGGCCGGCATCGCCGCGTCGCGCCGGTCCGCCCTTGACGATCCCCAGCCTTCATCGGGATCAGCAAGGGGACCACCACGATGCAGTTGTGCCCCAGTCCCGTCACTTCTCGATTCAGGCATAGCAAAAACTTACCTGCCGGTCACCATTGCCAAGCTTCTTCGCCAGCTTGGCGATTTGATCAGCGCGGCTCGCTGTTACGCGATCACCTCAGGGTGGTTGCGAATCTCCTTCGCGCGCGGCCTGGGTGTCCCAGGGTTCGACTGCGCGTGGTATCAGCGAAGTGGAATTGTGACGGAGGCTCGGCCTTTAAGCCGCAGGAGTGTCCTCTTCTTTGCAGATTTTCCCTAATGCAGGGCCAGTTTTCAGCGCTTTTATTCCTGAGCAGCCCTTTACGATTGTTCGGCAAATCGGGGAGGAAAAAGCATGATCGTCTTGCGTGTTCTTGCGGTCGCGTGTGGCCTACTCGCGCTCAATGCAACGGTTTCGGCACAAACCAAGGACACGCTTGTCGCGGCGCTTGGGGCAGAAGCTACGATGCTTGATCCCACAAGGTCCTCCGCCGGCGTTGACTACTATTTCACCGCGCAGATGTTCGAGCAACTGGTCCGCTTCGATCCCGACCTGAAGATGGTAAACTGGCTCGCCGAGTCCTGGTCCATCGAGGGTACGCCAGACAAGCCGATCATCGACGTGCATCTCCGTAAAGGAGTGAAGTTCCATAACGGCGATCCATTAACCTCGGCCGATTTCGAATTCTCCTACGAGCGGCTCAGGGATCCAAAGATCTCGCGCTTATCTTACACACAGGCGAATGTCGAAAAGTTCGAGATCCTTGATGACCATCACTTCACGCTGCATTTCAAGGCGCCGGACGGTAACTACATCCCCAACGCGCTGCAGCTCTGGGCAATCCCTAAAAAGTATTTCGAGGCGGTGGGCGAGGAAGGCTTTGCCAAGGCACCAGTCGGCACCGGCCCGTGGAAGTTTGTATCACGTTCGATTAAGGAAGAGCTGAAGCTCGAGGCGTTCGAGGGTTACTGGAATAAGGATGCGCGGCCGAAGGTCAAGAACCTGGTCGTGAAGATCATTCCGGAAGACCTCACGCGCGTTGCGGCGTTCAAGTCGGGGGCTGTTGACTGGATCGACGCGGTTCCTGCGTCGGCCGTCGATGAGATCAAGAAGATGCCGGGCGTGAAAACCTTCTCGGCGAATTCGTCAAACAATCTCTACATCGATTTTCCCGCCTATAAGCCGGATTTACCCTTCAGCAAGCTGAAGGTGCGGCAGGCGGTGGCGCACGCAGTTGACGTCGACGCCATCATCAAGGGCGTGCTGTTCGGGCAGGGCGAGCGCTATACCGAGGTCGGCAAGGGCGAGGCCGGCTACGATCCGGACCTGAAGCCATACTCCTACGACGTGAAGAAGGCGAAGCAACTGCTAGCCGAAGCGGGCTATCCGAATGGCTTCGAGATGCCGTGCTACAACCTGATCACGCCGCGCGAGCCGAACGTGAAGGAAATGGGCGAGGCCGTGTTTGCCTATCTCAGCACCGTCGGCATTCGCTGTAAGGTGCAAGGGCTTGAGTATTCGGCCTGGATCAATCTTGGTCGCCGAGGCCGCAATGGGCCGCCCGAGATGGACGGTATCTTGATGTGGATGTGGGGCCATGGCCTCCCGGGTGATCCGGCTGAGCCATGGTCAGGGATGCTACACAGCTTCGTCCCCGGTAAGGGCTTCGGTAGCTATTCATATACAAACGACCCCAAAGCCGACGAAATGGTCGAGGAACTGAAGAATACCATGAACCCGGAGAAGCGGGTGGAGCTGATCAAGCAGATCGCCAGATACAAACATGAGAACGTACTCGGCGGCGTGACCACGTATCGTCCGGTCATTACGCTGGCCTGGCGCGACAACATCGATTTCCGGCCGTGGCCGTCCGGATCGTGGCGCGCGTTCCAAGAAGTCAGCTTCACGAAATAGCCCGAGCTCTCCCCGGGAAAGGTCAGGCAGTTGTGAAAGCGGTTTTTGCCAAGGGGTTGCTCAACGCCCTGCTCAGCGTTCTCGGTGCGAGTGTAATCATTTTCGTGATTTCACGCCTTTCGGGAGATCCGGTCGCACTGATGCTACCGATGGACGCCCCGCAGTCGGCGATCATTGCGCTACGACAAGATCTCGGGCTCGATCGCCCGATTTGGGAGCAGTTCCTGCTGTTCCTATGGAAGGCGCTCCAGGGCGATTTTGGTCAGTCCTATCGTTGGCAGATGCCGGCGCTGGCACTCGTGTTTGAACGGTTGCCGGCGACCATTTTCCTGGCCACTGCGGCGTTTGCCTTTAGTCTCGCACTCGCGATTCCGCTTGGCGTGTTGTCGGCAGTCCGTCGGGGCTCGTGGGTCGACCAAATCGGACGGATCATCGCCATGCTGGGCCAGGCTGTGCCCTCGTTCTGGGTTGGGCTTATCCTGATCCTGGTGTTCGCGGTCACACTGCACTGGCTTCCTGCCTTCGGTGCTGACGGTATTCAGCATGTTATCCTCCCAGCTATCGCGCTTGGTTGGTATCCTGTCGCAGCGCAGACGCGCATTATTCGTTCCGGCATGCTCGAGGTGCTCGACAGCGACTACATTCGCATGGGGCGTTCCGTCGGCACGCCGGAGCGCCTGCTGATCTGGAAATACGCTTTCCGCAATGCGTTGCTGCCGCTGGTCACCATCATGGGGGCCTACTTCGCTTCGATGCTGAGCGGCGCTTTCGTGGTCGAGACGGTATTCGCTTGGCCCGGACTCGGACGAACGGTCGTCGAAGCGGTGTTCGCGCGCGATTATCCAGTGGTGCAGGCGGGCGTGCTCGTCACGTCGATCTCGTTCGTGCTCTCGAACTTCCTCGTCGACTTGTCCTACGGCCTCATCGATCCGAGGATCCGCTTGTGAGTGTAGCCTCGGCACCAACGCCGGTTAGCGTCGTGGCGGATACGGCGCCGCCGCCATTTCTGGTCCGTTTCCGTCTCAAGGGCGCGCCCTGGATTCCAATTCTGATCCTGTCGCTGATCGTTGTCGCAGCCATTGGCGGAGAGAGCATCGCCCCCCATGATCCCAATGGACTGAACCTAGCCGCCGCGTTTCGGCCGCCGTTCTGGCAATCCGGCGGCAGCTACGGATATCTGCTCGGCACCGACAATCTCGGGCGAGACATCTTCTCACGCATCATCGCGGGCGCGCGGGTATCCGCGATTGTCGCTCTCTATGCGATAGTGTTTTCCGGCGCGATCGGCACGATGCTCGGGATCATCGCGGGGTATTTCGGCGGCATCGTTGACGCAGTGATCATCCGCATTGCCGAAATCATGATGGCGATCCCCGGTCTTGCGCTGGCACTGATCTTCTCCGCAACGATGGATCCCGGTCTTTCCACGGTCGTCATTGTGATCGTGCTCACCTACTGGACCTGGTATTGCCGCATTATCCGCAGCGAGATCCTCTCATTGCGCGAGCGGGACTACGTGTCTTTCGCCCAGGTCGCCGGCTGCGGCCCGCTCATCATTTTCTTTCGGCACCTCTTGCCTAACATCTTCAACACACTTCTGGTCCTGATGACGCTGCAGGTTGGCCAGGTGATCATCTTCGAGGCGTCGCTGTCATTCCTCGGCCTGGGCATCCAAGCGCCCGGCACGTCGTGGGGCCTGATGCTCGCCGATGCGCGGCAGTACATCACCTATGCCTGGTGGGGGATCACGATGCCGGGCATAGCCATCATGCTGACCTGTCTTTCCTCGAATCTCGTCGGCGACTGGCTGCGCGATCTGCTCGACCCGAAACGGAGACAACTGTGACCGCGGCGCCACTTCTGCAAGTCGAGAATCTCCAAATGCACCTGCATCTGCGCCGCGGCGTGGTGAAGGCGGTGGATGGCCTTTCATTTCAGGTGAACGAAGGCGAGACGCTTGGCATCGTCGGCGAGTCCGGCTCAGGCAAGACAATGACTTGCCTGTCGATCCTGCGCCTCCTACCAATCCATGGTGACGGCAGGCTGGACGGCAGTGTGAAACTCGACGGTGAGGACCTGCTGCAGCTCAGCGAAAAAGAGATGGCGAGCCGCGTGCGCGGTCTGAAGGTTGCGATGATCTCGCAAGATCCGATGACCTCGCTCAACCCGGTTTTCACGGTCGGCGACCAGGTCTCTGGGCCGTTTCTCTACCACAAGCTGGTCAGGACCGTTCGCGAGGCGATGGGTGCCGCCGCCGCCGGGCTTCGGCGGGTGCGCATTCCCTCACCGGAGCGGCGGCTGAGGAACTATCCGCACCAGTTTTCCGGCGGCATGCGCCAGCGTGTTGTAACCGCCATGGCGATCGCCTGCTCGCCACGCCTGTTGATCGCCGACGAGCCGACCACCGCGCTCGACGTCACAATTCAGGTGCAGATAATGAGCCTGCTGCGCAGTATTCAACGGGACTCGAGGCTCGGCATCATCCTGATCACCCACGATCTGTCGATCGTCGCCGGCCTCTGCCACCGCATTGCGGTGATGTATGCAGGCCGCATCATCGAAACCGGCAAGGTGAACGACATCTATCGCAACCCGCAGCATCCGTATACTCAGGCACTGCTGGAGGCGATCCCGCATCTCGGCCAGAAACGCAAACGTCTCGCCGCGATTCCCGGCCAGCCGCCAAATCTGATGAACCTGCCAACGGGTTGCCGCTTCGCGCCGCGCTGCCCGAAGCGGATGGCGGTCTGCGACGACTATCCGCCAGCGACGGAGCTGGGGGACGGCCATGCCGTAAATTGCTGGCTCGCGGCGAAGCAGTAACGATCATGGGTCTCGAACTTCACGATCTCTCAAAGCACTTTACGGTCCGCAGCGATCGTGGCGAGGCTACGGTGCGCGCGGTCGAGCGCGTGAATCTGGACATTCCCGAGGGCCAGACGGTCGCTCTCGTCGGAGAGTCCGGCTGCGGCAAAACCACGATCGCCAAACTCGTCCTCAAGCTCGAAAGGGCGACGTCGGGCGCCGTGACTTTCGACGGCAAGAGCCTCGAGGAGATGTCGCGGAAGGAGATCAAGGACTATCGCCGGCATGTGCAGGCGGTGTTCCAGGATCCTTATGCGTCGCTCAATCCGCGCCTGACGGTGCGGCGGATCATCACCGAGCCGATCACTGCGCACTACAAGCGTGACCGCGCGACGCTGAACGCGCGGGTGATCGAGCTTCTGGAGATCGTCGGGCTACCGCCGTCCGCCGCCGATCTCTACCCGCACGAATTCTCCGGCGGCCAGCGGCAACGCATCGCCATCGCGCGGGCGCTTGCGCTCGATCCGCGCATCGTCATCCTCGATGAACCGACCTCGGCCCTCGACGTGTCAATCCGCGCGCAGGTGCTGAACCTGCTGATGGACATCCAGGAGAAGTTCGGCCTCACTTACCTGTTGATCGCACACGATCTCGCGCTGGTCGAGCACCTCTCCACGCGCGTCGCGGTGATCTATCTCGGCAGCGTGGTGGAGACCGGTGAAAGCGCGCAGATCTTCGCGGCGCCAAGACACCCCTACACGCAGGCGCTGCTGAACGCGGTGCCGCGGCCAGATCCAAACTACGTGCCCCATGCGGCGGAAGTTTTCGATGATACCGGCAGCGCACTTGAACTGCCGAGCGGCTGCAAATTCCATCCGCGCTGCCCGTACGCAATGGCGGTGTGCAAGACCGAAAACCCGCCGCTCACGAAACTCGCCGATGGCCGCCAAGCTGCGTGCCACCTCCTCACCGGCCCGCATTCGGATCCGACCGATTAGAGAACAACGAAAAGAAACAGGACAATGGATAACACGCTCTTGGGTGTGACAATTATTGAAAATCCCGACGGCGTAGCGCGGCGCTGGAACGGCCGACTACGTGGGCCTGAAGCTGAAGCACACGCTATCGACGCCGCTCAACTTGCCAATTACTGGGCTTGGACTCCATGAAGAAGCTTCTTATCGCCAATCGTGCCGAAATCGCGATCCGCATCGCCAGATCCGCTGCCGACCTTGGGATCGAAACCCTTGCTGTGTTCGCTGAGGACGATAGCGGGTCCCTCCACGTGAAAGTGGCGGATCGCTCTGCTGGTCTCGGAAGAAAGGGGGCGGCAGCCTATCTCGATTGGGAGCGCATGCTCGACGTGGCGCTCCAGAACGGCTGTGATTCCGTTCACCCCGGATATGGCTTCCTCAGCGAGAATCCGGCCTTCGCGGCTGCATGCGAAAAAGCAGGGGTGACCTTCGTCGGACCAACGGCTGCGACGCTTTCGTTGTTCGGCGACAAGGCTGCCGCGCGCCGCGCAGCAGAAGCCTGCGATGCGCCCCTCTTGCCCGGCGTGAACCGCCCCGTCACCTTTCTTGAGGCTCGAGAATTTTTCGAGTCTCTCGGGCCGGGGCGCGCTGTCATGCTCAAAGCCATCGCTGGCGGCGGCGGGCGCGGGATGCGGCCGGTGATGTCGGTGGAAGATCTCTCCAGCGCCTTCGAACGTTGCAGTTCTGAGGCCCTCAAAGCCTTCGGATCCGGCGATCTCTACATCGAGGAGTTCTTCCCCCGCGCGCGTCATATCGAGGTGCAGATTATTGGCGATGGCCAAGGCGGCGTCGCGCATTTGTGGGATCGCGAATGCAGCCTTCAGCGCCAGCGTCAGAAGGTGATGGAGATCGCACCCGCATTCAAACTGCGCCCAGAGGTCCGCGAGCAAATTCTTGCTGCATCCGTGCGGATAGCGAAGCACGCGACATATCGGGGGCTTTGTACAATGGAGTTCCTGGTCGAGGCGCGGCCTGGATCCAAGAAGTTCGTCTTTATCGAGGCGAACCCTCGAATCCAGGTCGAACACACCGTTACGGAGGAGATTTTAGCACTCGACTTAGTCGCCGCGCAGCTGAAGATCGCCGCTGGCGCGACGTTGGCTGACCTGCAGTTGATGCAGGAGAATGTGCCCAGCCCGCGTGGGTTCGCCATTCAGGCGCGCGTCAACATGGAGCGCATGACGCCCGATGGAACGAGCGTCCCAACGGGTGGCGTGATCGATGTATACGAGCCGCCGAGCGGGCCCGGCGTTCGTGTCGACGGGTTCGGCTACGCTGGATATGAGACAAGCATCCGATATGACAGCTTGCTGGCCAAGGTGGTGGCGCATGGCCCAGATCTCAACACCGCCATCGCGCGGTCCCTGCGCGCGCTGAGCGAGTTCCGGATTGAGGGAGTCACAGTCAATCTTTCCTTCCTCCAGGCGCTCCTGAAGAGCTCCGCTCTCAGCGGCCACCATCTACATACCCGCTACATCGATGAGCACATCAAGGCCCTCATCGCGGAAGCCGGCGAGAGGCCACGGTACTTCTCGGATGTGAGCGAACGGTCGCCTCTTGCCGGACCCGACCTCGATTTGGATGACCCACTGGCGGTCCTCAACCTTCGGCCCGGTCAAACATTGAAGTCTCCGCCGCGTAAAGCGCGGAAAGCAACGCCGGCGGGTCCGCCCGGCTGCGAGGCGGTCGCGGCATCGATGCAGGGAACTGTTGTCACGGTGCACGTGCAGGTTGGGGATCAGGTCCGGAAAGGTCAGGCAGTCGCCGTAATCGAGGCGCTGAAGATGGAGCACGCGATTGTGGCAAGCGCGTCGGGCATCGTACGCGAAGTCGCCGTGATGCATGGCAGCGTTATCCATGAGGGCGCTCCGTTGTTGTTTTTAGAGCCGGCAGAGGTCACGGGTGGCGAACTGGTCGCCGAAACGTTGGTGGATCTTGACTCCATTGGCCCCCACCTCGCGAAAGTTCAACAGTTCCACGCGCTGACGCGCGATGACGCGCGAGCAGAGGCGACGGCGAAGCGAAGGCTAGCCGGGAAGCGTACCGCGCGGGAGAACATCGAGGATCTCTGCGACCAGGGCACGTTCCTCGAGTATGGCCCTCTGGTAACGCCGGCACGCCGACACAACGAGTCGCGAGATGAATTGGAGGCACGAGTCCGAAAGGCCCCGGCCGATGGCCTGGTCATGGGAATCGGTCGAGTGAACGGGGCTCTCTTCGGACCCGAACGATCACGCTGCGTCGCCATCTCTTACGACTACACGGTATTCGCCGGCACTCAGGGCGGGAAAGGCCACGAGAAAACAGACCGCATGCTCGAAGTCGCCGAGCAGCAGCGGCTTCCTTTGGTGTTCTTCACTGAAGGCGGCGGCGGTCGAACCATGGGCTATCCCGGCGATCCGCCGGCGCCGCCAGCGTACACGGGCGGGCTCAAGTTTGGCACATGGCGCCATCTTGGAAAGCTCTCGGGCTTGGTCCCGCTCGTGGGCATCACGTCGGGGCGCTGCTTCGCCGGAAATGCGCTCCTCCTCGCGCTGTGCGACGTGATCATTGCGACCCGAGACTCGACAATCGGCATCGGCGGACCGGCCATGATCGAAGGCGGCGGGCTTGGGCGGTATGCACCGGAAGAGGTTGGTCCCGTCGACGTCCAAGAGCCCAATGGGGTAATCGACATTGTTGTCGAAGACGAGGCCGAGGCCGTTGAGGTCGCCAAACGTTACCTGTCGTACTTCCAAGGACTTGTGACCGATTGGACCGCCCCAGACCAACGCGCCCTTCGTCATATGATTCCGCAGAACCGGAGATCTCCGTACGACATCCGGAAGATCATCGCCACGATAGCCGACGAGGGTTCGATGCTCGAGCTTCGTCGGCGATTTGGTCTCGCCGTGGTGACGGCGTTCATACGGGTACAAGGCCGCACGGTTGGCGTCATCGCCAGCAACAGCAGTTCGCCGACCGGCGGGGCTGTGGACTCCGATGCCGCCGATAAGACGGCTCGGTTTATGCAACTGTGTGACGCGTTCGACATCCCGATCCTCTCGATGTTGGATGTGCCCGGTAACATGGTTGGACCGGAGGCGGAAAAGACTGCCACGGTTCGGCATTGCGGGCGGCTTTATGTGACCGGCGCGAACGTCACCGTGCCCATGTTTGGGGTCGTCTTGCGCAAAGCGTACGGCCTTGGTGCGCTCGCGATGACGGGCGGGGGCTTCCATGTGCCGTCGTTCGTGGTGTCTTGGCCTACGGGGGAGTTCGCTGGGATGGGCCTCGAGGGCCAAATCAAGTTGGAGCGGCGCGGGGAACTGGCGGCCATCGAGAACATCGCCGAGCGCAAGGCTCGCTTCCAGGAACTTCTGGCGCAGGCCTATGACTGGGCATCCGCCGTGAACGGCGCAACCGTGTTCGAGTTCGATGACGTAATCGATCCGGCCGACACCCGGCGCTGGATCATCATGGGGCTTGAGGCGACTCCCCTCCCAGCGCCGCGGGAAGGCAAGAAGCGCGCCTTCGTAGACACGTGGTGATGACGTGGTGCTGCCACCCTTACCGCGCTTAGCGACGCGATCGTCTCCGCAGCGCTCATGCGTCAGTGCCAGGGCCTCTAGTTGACTGTACACCATCAAGCTCGGAGCGTTGGCGTTGACTGCAAGGCTGGGCGCAGCACCTCCGACGCAACCCGCACCATGCAGAGAACTGCCTACTTTGCGACGGTGAACACAGTCTTCTGGGCTACAACTCGAGGCTCCGTGACCGCGGGAGGCTTTCCGTCAAAGCCGCCTGTCCGTTCGGCGCGACGAATGGTTTATCCAGCATCACAGCTCGATGCTGTTCGGTGTCTGGAAACTGTCGAGCGATGCGACGAATAGCGTCAAGCATTCAACGCGAGGATCTCGAGGTGTTCAGCGCTCGCAAGTAGCCGGGGCAGATATCGAGCGAACAGCCCGGTCAGCTTTCACCGACACCAAAACGCAGCTGCCATGCTGCTGCTTACCAGATGGCTCGATCCTTGCACTTCGATGCGCCGCCGAAAACGGGCATAGCCCACCTTCGGTTGGCAGAATTTCGCGTCTTCTGGATCGGCTTTTGCTGCCATCTGTCGTCGTCTCTTGCATATGTTTTGCCTAGGAGAACAGCGGCAAGAGTGTTTGATGACCACAGTTCTGATCACAGGCGCGAACCGAGGCATCGGCCTTGCGCTCGCGCGCCAATACGCCGCGGAACGTGCCGATGTGATTGGCTGCTGCCGCGAGCCAGCAAGAGCAAAGGAGTTAAAGGAGGTCGCGCCGACGTCTGGCGGTCACGTGCAGATCATGCAACTGGACGTGTCCGACGAGGCCTCGATCGCGTCGCTGAAGGGCGCGCTCAGCAATCAGCCGATTGATATTCTCATCAACAACGCGGGAATCGTCGGCCCAGAGACTCAGTCAGCCGACTGCATCGACGTCGAGGGCTGGATTAAGACGCTGCGCGTCAACGCCCTTGCGCCGATACTCATAGGCCAGGCGCTGCGCGACAACTTGAGGCGCGGCTTCGGGAAGAAGCTGGTGGCGATCAGCAGCGATGCCGGTTCCATCAGCATCGACTGTTACGCTGGGAGCCCTTCCGGCCGTAATAGATACGCCTACCGGGCTTCGAAGGCGGCGCTCAACAACGGCATGCGTGGGCTCGCGCGCGACTGGGCGGACGACGGCGTGCTGGTCGCGATACTAAATCCCGGCTTTGTGCGGACCGACATGACAGGTAGACGCGCCGCTGGCTCTTCCGCATCCATCTCCCCCGAAGAGAGCGCGCGCGGCATCATCCGACGGATCGCCGAGCTGGCGCCGAACACCAGCGGTGCCTTCCAGGATTATCGGGGCGAGCCAATACCGTGGTAACCCCTTTCGCTTTAGCCTGAGCGCTCAGCGCAAGGACCCGCCCAAGGGGCGTCGAGACGGTTGGGAATAGCCGCCCATTGCGCATAATCTGCGCCGTTCGACCGAGATGCCGCGCAAGTGGGTGAGCAAAGTATGCGTACCAACACCGATCACTCGCAAGCCGATGCAGCACCTCTGGTCCGGCGCTGCTTGACACGGAAGCACGGTGGGCTGGTCCTCAAATACGCTTTTCTTCGGAACGGCGCGCCATGAAGTATAGGAACCGGTGAGCCAGTCGCTACGCTACTGCGCCACGCGGGCGCGCATCCGATATCGCGCACCCAGCTGCTGCAATCGGTCAAGAAGAGCATCGCGGTCTGGTCGCCGATGGGCGCCGCAATGATGAGAGCGCCGCGAGGCACTCCAAGGCGTTTTTAAGGTCCGAGCTAGACAGGACCCTAGTCTCCGCCGCCAAGGACAAGAACGCGCCCGAAAGGTTTCGGAGTAGCAATGAGCGGGCCGGACCGGCCGCGCTTCATGCTCACAACCGCCAGTGCAGAACAGCCTTATGGGAAAGCGTTGGGAGTTCAAAGCCGGCGCGGTGATCGCCGATGAGCTATCACAGCAGCGGGTGTATTCTAGCCGGCTGGCGGCCGGGCTCGACAGGAAGATTGGGGCCCTCACGAAGCAAGCGCAGCTTCCTCCGTGAGGGCCCGGCGCCGATCAGGAAACCCGGGACTGGAGGACGTCCGACTGTTCCCTTCTAGGCCACCGCACGTGAAATCTCGCAAGGGAGACGGGCCGGCCTCCGCTGAAGGGGACCTCAGAAGATCTCGAAGAGACCGGCGGCGCCCATGCCGCCGCCGACGCACATGGTAACGACGCCGTACTTCGCGCCGCGGCGCTTGCCCTCGTACATCAGGTGCGCCGCGCAGCGGGCACCCGTCATCCCATACGGGTGTCCGATGGAAATCGAGCCGCCCGAGACATTCAGCTTCTCGTTTGGGATCCCCAACTTGTCGCGGCAGTAGAGTACCTGGCTCGCGAACGCCTCGTTCAGCTCCCAGATGTCGATGTCCTCGATCTTAAGTCCGTTGCGCTCAAGCAGCTTCGTTATTGCGAAGACCGGGCCGATGCCCATCTCCTCCGGCCGGCACCCGGCCACCGCCATGCCGCGATAGGCTCCTAGCGCCTCCAATCCGCGCCTCTCGGCCTGCTTGCCCTCGATCAGGAGTACGGCGGCAGCGCCGTCCGCGAGCTGGCTGGCGTTTCCGGCGGTGACGTACTTGCCTTCCTTGACATAGCGGCCGCCCTTGAACACTGGACCCAACTTTTTGAGATCCTCCAGCGTGGTCTGCGCCCGGTTGCACTCATCTGCGGCGATCGTGACCTCCTTGACGGCCGTCTCCTTGTTGAGCACGACTTTCATCATCGTGGTCACCGGCGTGATTTCGTGTGCAAAGCGTCCTTCGGACTGTGCCTGGGCGGTCCGCCGCTGGGATTGCAGGGCGTACTCGTCCTGTGCCTCGCGGGATACGCCATAGCGCTCGCCCACGAGCTCAGCAGTTTCGATCATCGAAGTCCACAGCTCCGGCACATGCTCGTTGAGCCACGGATCGAGAGCCATGAAGCGGTTCACCTTATCGTTCTGCACCAAGCTGATCGACTCGATGCCGGCGCCGATCGCGATCGGCGCACCGTCATTGATGATGTACTTGGCAGCGACGGCGACGGCCATAAGGCCAGAGCTGCACTGCCGGTCGATGGTCATGCCCGAGACGGTGTTCGGAAGGCCGGCGCGCAGGGCAGCTTGGCGGGCGATGTTGTCGCCCGTCGTGCCCTGCTGCATCGCAGCCCCCATCGCGACGTCGTCAATCTCGCCCGGATCGACGCCGGCCTGGGCGACGACGGCCTTAATGGCTTCGCCGCCGAGCGTCGCGCCATGGGTGTTGTTGAAGGCGCCGCGATAGGCCTTGCCGATGGGGGTCCGCTTGGCGGCGACGATGACGGCTTCACGCATGTTGGGATGGTCCTTTCATTATCTTACTTGGTGGGAGAGATAGGCCACATCGCGGCCCGGGCGCAAACTGAGGGGAGAAGACGTGGAGCGTGAGGATGACCAAAGTCTTCCGCACGCTGCTGCTTTGCTTGCCAAGGTCCGTCATAAGGGAAGGGAGACTACGCCGGTTGACTAAAATCGGCGAATTTCCTACCCTCCGCGACCAGGGTTTCCAGCAGGGCGGCCGGTTTGAATTCGTCGCCCATGGTAACCTGGAGCTCCCTCATCTTGGTGAGGACCCCATCAAGGCCAATCTGGTCGGCGTAGTACATCGGCCCGCCGCGATAGATTGGCCAACCGAAGCCATAGAGCCAGACTACGTCGATATCCCCCGGTCGCGCAGCGATTCCTTGTTCGAGAATCCGTGCACCCTCATTGATGATCGGGTACATCATGCGTTCGAGGATCTCCTCGTCGCTAACGGCGCGACGCTTTCGCCCAAGGCGGGCCAAAGTCTGCTCGATCAGTGTTTCGACCGCGGGATCTGGTATCGGCGTCCGCGAGCCGGCTTCATATCTGTACCACCCCTTGCCGGTCTTCTGGCCAAAGCGACCGGCTTCGCAGAGGGCATCCGCGATCTCCGACTTGATCCCGCGATCTTTGCGCGAAAGCCAACCAATATCGTTGCCGGCCAAATCGCTCATCACGAACGGCCCCATGGGCATTCCAAATTTCGTCAGGACTGCATCGACTTGTTGCGGCAGCGCGCCCTCAAATAACAGCTTGCCTGCCTGCTTGCCGCTCTGATCATACATGCGATTGGCAACGAACCCATCGCAAAGGCCGACGACCACCGGCACCTTGGCGATCTGGCGCGAAGTCGCGACCGCTGTTATCAGCGCGTCTGGCGCGGTTCGCGGGCCCCGCACGATCTCGCAGAGCTTCATGATATTGGCCGGCGAGAAGAAATGCATGCCGAGCACGTCGTGGGGACGATTGGTCGACTTCGCGATCTCGTCGATGTTGAGGTACGAAGTGTTGGAGGCGAGCACCGCGCCGGGCTTGGCGAACTGGTCGAGCTTGCCGAACACTCCCTTTTTCACCGCCATGGTTTCGAACACTGCCTCGATCACCAGGTCGGCGTTTCCGACGTTCTCGATGCCCACTACGCCGTTGATCAGCGCCATGCGCTTGGCGGGCGCATCAGCCGGGATGCCGCCGCGCGCCGCGGTCGCTTCCCAGTTCTTCTGCATGATGCCCATGCCGCGCTTGAGCTGCTCTTCGCCGGGCTCGATCAGGGTGACGGGAATGCCGGCATTGGCAAAGGACATCGCGATGCCGCCGCCCATAGTGCCGGCGCCGAGAATGGCGACACGCTCCACCGGTCGCGACTTGGTGCCTTCAGGCACGCCCGCGATCTTGTGGGCCTTGCGCTCGGCAAAGAACGCGTAGCGCTGTGCCTTGGACTGATCGCTGGTGAGGAGCTTGAGGAAGCCCTCGCGTTCCTTCTTCAGACCTTCGTCGAACGGCAGGTCGATGGCATAGCCGACAGCGTCGGCGGCCGCGAACGGCGCTTCCAGGCCACGCGACTTCTTGGTCATGGCGGCGACCGCATTGGTGAAGATCGAGCGGTCGGCCTTGGCCGCCGCGATCTTGGACTCGTCATCGCGCAGGCGCCGCAGCGGGCGCTTCTCGGCGAGCACCTTGCGGGCGAACGCCTCGCCGCCTGCGGCCGGCCCTTCGATGATCTCCTCGATCAGCCCGTTCTTGAGCGCCTCGGCTGCAGGAATCGGATCGCCGCCGACGATCATCTTGACCGCAAGCTCCGGCCCGACTGCGCGCGGCAGACGCTGCGTGCCGCCGGCGCCGGGCAGCAACCCGAGCTTAACCTCGGGCAGGCCAAGCTTCGCTTCTTTAGTCGCGACGCGGAAATGACAGGCGAGCGCGAGCTCGAGGCCGCCGCCGAGCGCGGTGCCGTGAATCGCGGCGATGATGGGCATGGGCGAATTCTCGATCTCGGAGAGCACGTCGTTGAGCGCTGGCGGCTTCGAGGGCTTCCCGAACTCGGTGATATCTGCACCGGCAATGAAGGTGCGGCCCGCACAGGTCAGCACGATTGCCTTGATCGCGGGATCGACGATCGCATCCTTGATGCATTCCAAGATTCCGCCGCGCACCGCGGCGCTGAGCGCATTCACGGGAGGGCTGTTGACGGTGAGAACGGCGATCATGTCATGACGCTCGAGTTTGATAACTTTATCCAAGCTGCACCTTTTTGGTTTTTGTGTCTTCCATCGGCTTCCTGACTGATGAGACTCTCGGAGCGAGGCGAGCTGTCAGGTGATGACCGATACTCCGATAGACGCGCCGTCATGGTTATGTGCTTGGGCCATCAGTGGCGCCTCGTCTCCGGGTACCTGCTACTCTCTACCCGTAAGAAGTCCTAAGGCTGCCGCGGGCCGCACTTCAATCGCGTGCCGCTGATTACGTCTGGTCCACGACGGTCGCCGCGTGGGCGATACGCTCTTCACGCAGCTGACTGCGGCGCACCTTGCCAGCTTCGTCACGCAGAGGCTCGGCGACGAACTCAATCGTGCGCGGAAGCTTATAGGTTACCAGCCGCTCGGCCAGATGCACTAGCAGCGCGTCCGCAGTCAAACTGGGGTGAGCTTGAACGATGGCGTGGATTGACGAGCCCATGTCCTCGTGCGCCAGGCCAATTACGGCGCTCGACATAACCTGCGAGTGCTCGTCGATCGCCGCTTCCACCTCGGCCGGATAAACGTTAGACTCGCCCACCAGGATCATGTCAGTGCGCCGGTGAGCGAGGTATAAATAGCCATCGGCGTCGAAATAGCCGATGTCGCCAAGACTTTCCCAACCGCCCGGTAGGACGCGGGCTGTAGCACCGCGGTAGGAGTAGGAGGGCGGCGAGCCGTCCGGACGGCGCATATAGATCTCGCCCACTTCGCCTGGTGGCAGCACGTTTCCGCTGGCGTCGAAGGCCTTCATTTCACCTCTGTACACGCGCCCGACGGAGCCGCGGTGACCGAGCCATTCGCCTCCGGTGATGGTGGTGCTGGCCTGCTCCTCCGAGCCGCCATAGAGCTCCATGATCACCTCGGGCCCCAGCCAGTTAATGAAGGCCTCCTTGAGCCACGGCGGACAGGGCGCACCGAAATGCCAGAGCGTTTTCATCGATGAGACGTCGTAGCGGGCTCGCTCCTCCTCCGGCAGCCGCCAGATGCGGCTCATCATGGTGGGCACCAAGTAAGACCAGCTCGCCCTACGCCGCTCGATCTCCGCGAGCACGCGCTCGGCATCGAAGCGCAGCATCAACACAACATGAAGGTCGCTAGTTAAAGCGTCCATGGCGCACCCGAAGGGACCATTGTGATAGAGCGGTCCGGGAATCAGCGCCGTATCGCCGGGGCAAAAGCGCCAGGCCCAGCAGGCCTCAATGAAATCGACGCCGTTTGGCAGGCCGATGGTGACCAGATCGCCCAGTTTGACACCCAGTTCCTCCAAGGCGCGCGCAATGCGGTTGGCCCTCGCCTCCAACTGGCCCCAGGTGAGAGTGATCTCGCCACAACTAACCGCCGGGGCGTCCGGCGTCGCCTGGGCGCGGCGGGAAAGCTTCTCGCCCAAAGGGATGATCGCTTCAGCCATCTCTGTCACAGACCTTCCTTTTCAGTCGACCTTTTCACTCCGCGCCGGCTGGTTGCATGAGCAATCCGCCCACACCCAGCACAAGCAAACGCTGTAGGATTAATTGATCCTGCAGAAGAAAATCGCTTACATCTTCGGTGCGACACATAAATAAGTCGATTATTGCCAGCATGCGCAGCGAAACCTCGCCATGCGTCAGCCGCGTATTGCGCTTGCGCCGCTAATCACTGTGGTCACCCCGTACGGTCTTTAGGTGCCCGGCCGAGTTGCCCGAAGCTTACGCTAGCCATCACGTGAACAGATGGCACGCGACCATGCCGTCCCCCTCGGCAAGCAGCTTCGGCGTCCTCTCTTTGCATACCGGCATCGTGTGCGGACAGCGCGGATGAAAGCGCAACCCGGCGGTGGGCGCTGTGCGCTTGGCACCTCGCCTTGGATAGTCTGATGGCCGCGCCTGGCCTCAAGAGGGGATTTGGGATTGGAATAGCGCCCATTAGCACCCTAGTGTAGGGATGCTTCGGATTCGAATAGAGCTCCTCGCGCGCAGAGATCTCGACGATTGTGCCGAGATACATCACGGCGTTGCGCTGGCTCACATGCCGCACCGCCGCGGGATCGTGAGCGACGAAGATCATGGATATCCCGAGCTCTTCCTGCAATTCTTGAAACAGATTGACCACCTGGGCTTGAATCGACACGTCGAGCACCGAGACCGGCTCATCGCAGATCAACAGAGCCGGCTCTACTGCGAGGCGCGGGCGATGCTGACGCGCTGTCGCTGACCTCCCGAGAACTGGTGCGGATAGCGGTCGATCATATCGTGCCGCAGCCCGACCCATCGCGAGCAACTCCATTACCCGCGCCGCCCGTCTCTCCGCCTTGTTGCCGCGCAGTTTGTGTATCTCCAGCGGCTCGCCGATAATGTCGCCGACCCGCATGTGCGGGTCGAGCGATCCGAATGGATCCTGATAAACCATCTGGATGCGCCGGCGAACCGGCCGCATCTGCTTCCGATTATAGTTGGTGATGTCGATGCCTTGGAACGCAATCTTTCCAGACGTGATCGGCAGCATCCGCAGTATCGCAAGGCCTGTTGTCGACTTGCCGCACCCGCTCTCTCCGACCAGCCCCAGCGTTTCACGTTCATGCACCTGAACGACACACCGTCGACCGCCTTGACGGTACTGACCTCACGCTCCAGCAGCCCGCCATACACGGGAAAGTGGACCTTGAGGTGCTGAACGTCGAGCACCACAGTGGATTTTGCCGCGCCGCGCGGCTGCTCACGGGTCAACACATCAGACATGGGGCGCCGCCCAGCACGCGTGCAAATGCTTGTCGTTGGCCTTCATCAGTTCCGGCATGTCGCGTCGGCAGCGGTCCAGCGCCTCGCTGCAGCGTGGATTGAATGAACAGCCGAGCGGCAGCTGCGAGAGGTTTGGCGGCTGTCCCTTGACCGGGACCAGGGCCGTCCGGCTGGCTGGTCGAGAACGCGGGATTGAGGCCATAAGACCGCGGGTGTAGGGATGCATCGGCCTAGCGCAGAGATCGAGCGCGCTTGCCGTCTCGATGATCCTGCCGCCATCATCACACACACACGGTCGGCGTAACGTGCGACCACGCCGAGATCGTGCGTAATCAAAATCAGCGCCGTCCCGATCTCATGCGCTAGTTCCTTCAACAGTCCGAGGACCTGCGCCTGGACGGTCACGTCAAACGCGGTCGTCAGTTCGTCGGCGATGATCAGCTTTGGCTGGCAGGCGAGCGCCATGGCGATCATGATGCGTCGGCGCATTCCGCCCGAGAACCGGTGCGGATAAGCCGAAAGCCGGCTGCGGGCGTCCGGCATCTGCACGCGATCGAGGCATACGACGTTTGCTCGCACTAATTCCGACGCTAATCTTCGCCTCCCTCATAGTTTTTGTCACGATCCGCCTGATTCCCGGCAACATCGTCGACCTGATGCTGTCGCAGAACGACCCGAGTGCAGCCAAGCAAAGCCGGGAGCAGCTGGAGGCTGCGCTTGGGCTCAATACGCCCATTTACATCCAGTATTTCAAGTGGATCGGCGCGCTCTTGTTCAAAGGAAGCTTCGGCAACTCGCTCTGGACCAACACTCCGGTGATGGACGAAATCCTCTATCGTCTGCCGATTACTTTCGAACTCGGTCTGCTTTCGCTCATTGTATCGCTCATGTTCGGTATTCCGATTGGCGTCTATGCGGCGCTGAAGCAGGATACAATCGGCGACTACGTCCTTCGGACGTTCTCCATACTTGCGCTCGCAATACCGGGCTTTTGGGTCGGCACGCTGGTGATGGTTTTCCCGTCGATCTGGTGGGGATGGTCGCCGTCGGTGAAGTTTATTCGCTTCTCGGAAGCCCCTTTGGGCAATTTCCTGCAGCTGCTTATTCCGGCGCTGATCCTTGGTAATGCGTTTTCGGCCATTACTATGCGGCTGCCCCCCACGCTGATGCTAGTCAGGTGAATCTCAAGTTCGCCACATAAAGTCTGCTGGGCTTTGTGGCAGAAGCGTTTGACGGAAGCCAAAATCTGGTCTGCGGACTTGGTCCATTTGAAGGGCTTCGGGTTGTTGTTGTGCAGGTCGATGAAGGTACGGATGTCGGCCTCGAGCTGCCTGACGGAGGTGTGAACACCTCGCTGGATCTGCTTTCGGGTGAGCTCAGCGAACCAGCGTTCGACCTGATTGATCCATGACGCGGAAGTCGGCGTGAAGTGGACATGATAATGCGGCCGACGGGCGAGCCACGCTTTGATCTTGGGTGTTTTGTGAGTGGCGTAGTTGTCCATGACGATATGGACATCGATCCCTTCAGGGACTTGAGCGTCGATCTCTTTGAGGAACTTCAAGAACTCGACTGCCCGGTGGCGCTTGTAGCATTTGCCGATGACGAATCCAGAGGCGACATCGAGCGCGGCAAACAGCGAGGTCGTACCATGCCGCACATAGCTGTGCGTGCGCCGTTCCGGTACGCCCGGCATCATCGGCAGGACCGGCTGCTCGCGATCCAGGGCCTGGATCTGGCTTTTCTCATCGACACTGAGGACAAGGGCTCGGTTCGGTGGGGAAAGGTAAAGGCCGACGATATCGCGGACCTTGTCGACGAACAGCGGATCGCTCGACAGCTTGAATGTCTGGCTGCGGTGCGGCTGCAGGCCGAACGCCGTCCACATTCGGCGGATCGTGGTGTGAGAAAAGCCAGTTTCCGCAGCCATTGAGCGGATCGACCAGTGCGTCGCGTCGGGTGGCGTTGTCCGCAATGTCCGCTCAATTACCTCAGCAACCTGATCGTCGTCGATGGTTCGAGGGCGGCCAGGGCGGGCTTCGTCAAGCAGGCCATCACAGCGATCCTTCAAGAATCGGCGGCGCCACTTGCCAACGGTGTGTTCGTGAAGGCCGAGTTCGGCAGCTACAGACTTGCTTGGCAATCCATCCGCGCATCGCAGGACCGCGCGGCACCGCTCAGATAGCGACCGGGCAACACGATGACGACGAACTTGCCTCTCCAAGTACGCCCGCTCCGGCGGACTAAGCACCAACGGCGCGATCGGCCGGCCTCGCACACGTGCATTCGCCACTAGCGCTCTCCTCGAGATTCGAGCAATCAACTGATGCGACGAATTTGCGTTCCAGATGACTAAGGCTCGGACTCAATTGATCCAATAGGCAACGATGGCGGCGAGATGGATGGCAGCCAAGAAGTTCCTGGCTAGTTTGTCGTAGCGAGTTGCGACACGCCTGAAATCCTTGAGGCGGCAGAAACAGCGCTCGATGACGTTGCGCCCCTTGTAGGCGCGTTTGCTGAAGCTGTGGAGAGTGACCCTGTTGGATTTGTTTGGAATGACGGGCTTGGCACCACGATCGACGATTTCGGCTCGAAAGCCGTCGCCGTCGTACCCTTTGTCGCCAATGAGGGCAGACATGGGTGGCGCGAGTTCCAAAAGGGCTGGCGCTGCGGCAATATCAGCGTCCTGGCCTGGAGTGAGATGAAATGCGCAAGGTCTGCAGTCAGGGTCGCTCAGCGCGTGGATTTTCGTGGTCCGCCCGCCGCGCGAGCGGCCGATCGCTTGCTCATGCTCCCCCCTTTTCCGCCGCTCGCCGAGCGATGCGCTTTGATCGTGGTGGAGTCGATGGACAAAGTCACGCCGTCTTTGCCGCAGCGGGCGAGCGCTTCAAAGATCGCCCGCCAATGTCCGCGCTTGGCCCAGCGATTGAAACGATTGTAGATCGTCGTGTAGGGACCATAGTCGGGCGGGCAATCGCGCCAGCGTGCGCCGCACTGAAGCATGTGAATGATACCGCTGATGACGCGTCGATCGTCGTCGCGCACCGGTCCGGTCTGGTTCGTTGGCAGATGCGGCTCTATCAGAGCCCATTGCTTGTCGTTGAGCCAGAACAGTCCTTTGCGCATCGAAGTCCCCCGCGTGGAATCAACCCGCTGCGAGGGAATCAGAGTTCGCTAACTAGGTACAGACCCTAGAAGTGACGCGGCAGGACTATATCCGCATCTGCCGATTTGCTGGCTTCAGCCTGCTGAGTCTCCTGCTCACGTCCGGTGCGGCATGGTCCCAGACGAAGGTTGAGATGCCGAAATACAGATCCGCAAAAATGCCGGCAAATAGAAAAATGACGCAGATCAACGCGCCGGCAGCACCGAGCGGCTTCTCACGGACCAGGCGACATAAGAATTCGAAGGCGGCATTCGAACGTTTGACTGAGGCCTGAGGGATCGCGAGCGCGGTCTCGTTGATCTCGAACATCAGCGATCCCTCACTTTCGGGTCAAGAAAGCCGTAGCTCAGGTCGACCAGCAAGTTGATGAACACAATCGCAGAGCCGAAGATTAGGAAGACGCCGGTGATCGTCGGGTAGTCGCGCGAGCTCACGGCTTCCAGCAGCAGCAAGCCCATGCCAGGAATGACGAAGATCTGCTCAAGTATAACGGCGCCGCCAATCAACGCACCGGCTTGCAGACCGACCAGTGTGATGACGGGGATCAGAGGTCTAACATAAAAAGCATAGATGAAACCTGCACAGTTTGAACGCCCGAAGGTTACCGCAATTTTCAAGCCCCAACGGGCGGCGCTATTAAAACGTCCGCCGACTCATCAGGGCTCCGGAACATCTCGAACAGGCCCGTCGCACTCATGGCACCGCCAAGGCATTGGCGGCGGCCCTAGTTTGCGCCGCGGCGCTTGCCCTATATGAGGAGGCGGTGCAGCGGCCGCCAGTCAATGCCGTTGCGATGACCATTGAGATCGGGGGCGCCGGGGGCGGTCAGCTTGTCCTTGGGCTTGGGCTCACCCCAGCTTGTCGCGACGGTGGTGCGGCGGAAAGGCGAAGGCCTCATTTACTTCCCAGATCTTGATGTCGTCCATGGAGCACTTCCTACAAATCTCAATGCACAACGCCTGAGTACGAGCTGAACACATGAAAAATGAGCTCGAGGGCCCGGTCATCTAGAAGACGTGCTGTTGTTCGTAAATGCACGCGGTGAAAACGCTGAAAACGGACATGGGACGCGGAAGATCTGCGGATTTTGCATTTCATTGCGGGAAACGAGATTAAAAACCCGGTCACAATCGCTGACGGCTCAAAGCCAGTGGTGGAGCAGGCAGTTGGCTCTACCACCGTATGCGCGCGCGATTGGTACGTGACGCACAGCGATAAACACAGGGTCACGTTCACCCAAGCTACGTCACTTTCGGAGAGAGAAACATGGCAGGCGAAAGCTCCGCACTCACCGTTCTCCTCAATATCCCTACCGCGGAAGCCTATGCGCGACTTATCGCGGAGCGTTTCCCGAAGGTTCGTGCGATCGTGGCGTCGGACCCTGAGCGCCTTGTGCAGTACGTAGGGCAGGCGGACGTGCTGCTTGCTGCTCGCTTCCCCGTTGAGGTATTCGATCAAGCGAGGAAACTGCGATGGTTCCAATGTATTAACGCCGGTGTCGATTCCATGCTCCCAATCCGCGATAAGGCGAGGCACATCACGGTCACAAATGCCCGCGGCATTCATGGCGATATCATCGCGGATTTCGTCATGGCCGGCGTGACGATGCTGCACTGGGATTTCCGCAGGTATCTGCGCGAGCAATCGGAGCGGAAATGGAGACCACGATACGACGTGGCGCCATTGGCCGACAAGACACTCGGTGTATTGGGACTTGGGTCGATCGGGGCAACGATTGCCCGGCGCGCGAAAAGTGCCGGCATGACCGTCGTCGGCTCTAAGCGGGATATTTCCGTCCCGGTCGAAGGTGTCGACGCGCTGTTCGCTTCCGATGCCCTTGAGGATCTGCTCCCGCTTTGCGACTTTCTGGTCCTGGCCGTGCCGGCGACCGTAGAAACGGTGGGGCTCATCGGCGCGGCCCAGTTAGCGCGGATGCGGCGCGACGCCTTTCTGATTAACATCGCCCGGGGCTCCGTCATTGTGGAGGCCGAGCTGATCAAAGCGCTGCAGACGGGCACGATCGCCGGTGCGATGCTCGACGTTTTCAAGCGGGAGCCTTTGCCGTACGATAGCCCGCTCTGGGACATGCCCAACGTGATTGCAACACCTCATGTGGCGGGAAGTCCAACAAATTATACGGCGCGGGTGTTCTCTATCTTTGCGGACAACATCGAGCGCTTCCAGAGAGGCCAAGCATTGAAGAATGTCGTGGATCTGGGACGCGGTTATTAACCGGCAGGCACTGCGCGGCGAAAATCCGCTCGATGCTCGTTTCCGGGCGTCCCATGGCTCTTGCAAAGCAAACAGGATGCCAGAGGATTAGACGGGCTGCACGTCGTCGCTGTGCTGCCGCGCCCTCACGCGCAGGTATGTTAACGACATGGTGCACAACGAAATCCCGCCCGAAACATGCGAATCGGCCTGATATCGGCGCATTCCGGCCCATAGCCGGCTGATTTTCATCTTCATGAGAATGTACGGTTTTTCCGTTGAGTGCCCTTCTAATGGCACGGGCTGTTAAGCCGAATAGCGACCAAATAACTGCCTTCTGATCGGATGCCGACGTTCAGTCTGCGCAGGAAGTTATGTCAAAAAGAGCTCAGTGGAATGTCTAATAAACCTGTTGCGCGAAAATCTCACTCGGCGGCGGCCACGACAGTTGAGGATGTGGTCAGCGCGGGGCTCTGCGCAGGGTGCGGAATATGCGCCAGCATCGCGGGCCCCGCCATATCCATGGGCATCAATATCGAGGGCAACATGCGGCCTCTCGCTAGAACTGAAATCGGGCACGAGACGAACGCGCAGATCATGTCCACGTGCCCAGGCGTCTCGCTGCAGGGGCCCGCCAAACCTCAAGGAGTACCAGTTCATTCCGTGTGGGGGCCGATGCGTGAGATACATAGATCATGGTCGAGAGAGCCCCTCGTCCGTCACAAGGCCGCGGCAGGTGGCACGTTGACTGCGCTTGGCCGCTATCTTTTGGCTAATGGCCGTGTTGATGCGGTATTGCATGTCCGTGCCGATGATCGAAAGCCATGGCTTACGATGGCCACGGTCTCGAAAACGCCGGACGAAGTGCTGGCTGGAGCTCAATCGCGGTATGGCCCATCTTCGCCTCTCATCCATATTCACCGGCTGCTCGATGGAGGCAAGCCCTTCGCTGTAATCGCTAAGCCTTGTGACATCTCCGCTCTTCGCGCTCTTGGGCGTAGCGATCCCCGGGTGGAACAGCTCATCCCATACATGCTGACGATATTCTGCGGTGGCGTTCCCAGCGCTCACATAAGTTCGGCAATTATGCGCCACCATGGGGTTGACGATCAGGATGTCAGACTGTTTCGATTTCGAGGGGAGGGGTGGCCTGGCCCACTTCGAGTCCAGACACGCGATGCGACTATTTACGACTTGCCATATCCTGACGGCTGGAAAGGTAAGAAATACTCCTATGATGTTCAGTTCCGCTGCAAGATCTGTCCTGATGCGGTAGGAGAGGTGGCGGACATTTCTGTACCGGACGGCTGGATACTGCGATATGGAAAGCCGGTTTTTGATGAAGCACCGGGAATCAACGTCGCGCTCGTTCGCACTGCAGCTGGCGAAGAGCTGTTGAATGAGGCCATCGCTGCAGGATACCTTGAGGTTTCCCCTGTCTCCATCCAGGAAATCGAACAAATGCATTCGGAGAAGCCAGATAGGAAGGCGGGTGCCTTTACTGCCTTGCTCGCTTTGCGACTTATTGGTCAAAGGGCAATCAAGGTTTCAGGCTATCGGAGTGCAGACGCCCTGAAGCGTGCCGGCTTGCGCAGTTTCTTTCGGCAATTTGCAGGTGCGATCAGGCGGGTGATAGATGGAGACAACCGAGAGCATCTTATCTAATCATCGACGAGCAAAAGCGCGGGCCTCTCGTTCGGGCGGCATGCCCTAATGCGTGGGCATCATCTCGCGCCAGTTCCTTATTGCGAATCACGGTCGCATGGGGAGCTGGGAAGAAGCCGGCACCTTACAACGGATGGTCAGATACTTATTCGATCAACGATGAAATCGGGCCAGAGCTCGCAGAAATGCTCGGCTCGCGACGGCAAACTCGACGGTCGGTCTGGCCGGACCCGCCATGCTTGAACGGCGCGAACTTAACTTAGAGCTATGAGACCGGAAGAAGGCGGGCTGGTGAGCCTGCAGGTCCCGAACGGCGTGGTCAACATTGCGGATGGGGACAACCGAGGTCGTCGCAACGGCCATCAGTATCTATCGAATTATCGGGGCACGCTGTCCAACTAGCAATGGGGCGGGCCAGCGTCTACTTCGGCATATCGTGCCGTCCGACCGCTCGCGGACCCTGCGACATGCGCAAGCCAATCGAGACGCCACCGGATCGATGCTGGAGATTCGCCGTGAGTTCGGGGGGGCGGCATGATCATGGCGCTGATCAACATCGAAGCTAGGCCGATCGGAGTTTACGCAGAGAACAAGAGTGCGCGATGCGTGACATTCCGCTGCTATTCCTCTGCACACGCCAGGCATCATGGTAGGAGACAAGAGTGCCATACTCCCTGAGTGGGCCAAGCCATCTGGAGTTCACCTACTCGGCGGCACAACTGCAGAAGTGTCTCCAACATTGCAGAATTTCGCTAATTGCGGGGCGATTTTCAGCGTTTTTATTCTTGAGCAGCCCTCTACGATTGTTGGGCAAATTGGGGAGGAAAAGCATGATCGTCTTGCGTGCTTTTGCGGCTGCGTGTGCCCTGCTCGCGCTCAATGCAACGGTCTCGGCACAAACCAAGGATACGCTTGTCGCGGCGCTTGCGGCGGAAGCCACGATGCTTGATCCGACAAGGTCGTTCGCCGGCGTCGATTACTACTTCATCGGGCAGATGTTCGAGCAACTGGTCCGCTTCGATCCCGACCTGAAGATGGTAAACTGGCTCGCCGAGTCCTGGTCCATCGAGGGTACGCCAGACAAGCCGATCATCGACGTGCATCTCCGTAAAGGGGTGAAGTTCCACAATGGCGATCCATTAACCTCGACTGACTTCGAATTCTCCTACGGGCGGCTCAGGGACCCAAAGATCTCGCGCTATTCCCACCTGCAGGCGAACGTCGAAAAGTTCGAGGTCATTGATGACCATCACTTCAAGCTGCATTTCAGGGCGCCGGACGGTAACTACATCCCAAACGCTCTGCAGCTCTGGGCAATCCCGAAAAAGTATTTCGAGGCGGTGGGCGAGGAAGGCTTTGCCAAGGCACCAGTCGGCACCGGCCCGTGGAAATTCGTCTCGCGCTCGATTAAGGAAGATCTGAAGCTCGAAGCATTTGACGATTACTGGAATAAGGATGCGCGGCCGAAAGTCAAGAATCTGGTCCTGAAGATTATTCCGGAAGACCTTACGCGTGTTGCGGCGTTCAAGTCGGGCGCCGTTGACTGGATCGACGCGGTGCCGCTGTCAGCGGTCGACGAGATCAAGAAGATGCCGGGCGTGAAGACCTTCTCGGCGACTTCGTCAAACAACCTCTACATCGATTTTCCCACCTACATGCCTGATTCGCCCTTCAGCAAGCTGAAGGTGCGGGAGGCGGTGGCGCATGCCATCGATGTCGACGCGATCATCAAGAGCGTGCTGTTCGGGCAGGGGGAGCGCTATGCGGAGGTCGGCAAGGGCGAGACCGGCTACGATCCGGACCTGAAGCCATATCCGTACGACGTGAAGCAGGCGAAGCAGCTGCTGGCCGAAGCAGGATATCCGAATGGCTTCGAGACGCCGTGCTACAACCTGATCACGCCCCGCGAGCCGAACGTGAAGGAAATGGGCGAGGCGGTGTTTGCCTATCTCAGCACCGTCGGCATTCGGTGCAAAGTGCAGGGTCTTGAGTATTCGGCGTGGCTTAAGGTTCTCGTCCGCACCCCTATCGGCCCGCTGGACGGTATCGTGATGCATATGTGGGGTCATGGCCTCCCGGGTGATCCAGCGGAACCATGGTCAGGCATGCTACACAGCTTCGTTCCGGGCAAGGGCTTTGGCTCTGGTTCGCAAACCAACGACCCCAAGGTCGACGCGATGGTCGAGGAATTGAAGAATACGATGAACCCGGAGAAGCGAGTGGAACTGATCAAGCAGGTCGCCCGCTACAAGCATGACAACGTCCTCGGCGGGGTGACCACCTATCGACCGGTCATCACGTTCGCCTGGCGCGACAACGTCGAGTTCCGGCCGTGGCCGTCCGCATCTTGGCATGTGTTCCAGCAAGTCAGCTTTACGAAATAGTCCGAGTTCCCGGGAAAGGTCAGTCAGTTGTGAAAACCGTTTTTGCTAAGGGGGTGCTCAATGCCCTCGTAAGCGTTTTCGGTGCCAGTGTAATCATTTTTCGTGATTTCGCGCCTTTCGGGCGATCCAGTCGCCTTGATGCTGCCGATGGACGCGCCGCAGTCGGCCATCGCGGTGCAGGGCCAGGCAGTGCCGTCGTTCTAGATCCCGCTGATTTTCGTTCACACCCACTGCGACTGCCTACGTTGGCGAGCTGCGTACGTTATTTTGATCTTGAAGGAACTTTGGATCATGCAGTTGAACGGTGATCAGAAACTAGAGGCCTATCGGCGGATGCTGCGCATCCGTCGATTCGAAGAAGAGGGTGCGCGCCAGTTTAAAGCTGGGAAGATCCCAGGTACCTTCCACCTGAGTGTGGGTCAGGAAGCCGCTATCGTAGGGGCATGTCTCGCCCTTCGGCGCGATGACGCGATGACCGGAACGCATCGTTCGCACGGTCATCCGATCGGTAAGGGTGCGCGTCTGGACGCGCTTATGGCCGAACTGATGGGAAAGGAGGGCGGCATTTGCAAGGGGCGCGGAGGTTCGATGCACCTTGCAGACAGATCGGTCGGGATCATCAGCGAATCGGCCATCGTGGGAGGGGGCATTCCTCTCGCCACAGGCTGCGCGTTCAGCGCCAAGGTGCGAGGCGTCGATCAGGTTACTCTTTGCTTTTTCGGCGATGGAGCCGTGAACCAGGGCACCTTCCATGAGAGTCTCAACATGGCATCGCTCTGGAAGCTACCGGTCATCTATCTTTGTGAAAACAACGGCTACGCAATTTCTACCTCGATAGCGCAAAGCCATGGGCAGCCGGACATCGCGCTGCGAGCGGCGGGTTACGGCATGCCAGGCGTTACGGTCGACGGGCAGGACCTGAGCGCCGTCTACGAAGCCGCAAGGCAAGCGGTCGCGCGAGCACGCGCGGGCAATGGGCCTACTCTCATAGTAGCTGACACCTATCGGTTCTATGAGCACGCCTTCTCCTTGGCCATTCGCGGCAAGCCCTACCGGTCGGCCGAAGAAGTCGAGAGATACAAGCGCGAGCGAGATCCGATTGTACTCTTTCGCAGCGAGTTGCTGAAACAGGGTATCGGCGACAATATCTTAACAGCGATCGAAGAAGATGTTATCGACGCGGTAAAGCGGGCTGTAAAATTTGCCTTGTCCAGTCCAACGCCCTGTCCGGACACTTTGTTAGACTACATGTTCAGTTCGCCGCCTCCGGACTATTACAGCGCCGTCAACGGGCTGGAGAGGAATTAGTCGACATGCAAACTGACGCCCAGAAACTTGCCGTGGCGCCCAGCACCTATGTTCGGATGAGCTATCTTGAAGCCATCATACAGGCGCAGATAGAGGAAATGGAGCTTGATGAACGGGTCATCCTCATGGGCGAGGATGCAGCGGTATATGGCGGCGACAAACTCCTCGAGCGGTTCGGAAACAGAGTTTGGAGTACACCAATCTCCGAAGGCAGTTTTACCGGCGTCGCGGTCGGCGCTGCCATCAACGGACTGCGCCCGATCGTAGACCTAACAATTGCGAGCTTCGTTTATCTGGCCTCGGACCAGATCATCAATCAGGCCTCAAAATTACGATATATGACGGGAGGTCAGATCGCCGTTCCACTCGTGGTTCGTGCCTGTATGTACTCGATGAAGTCGGTGGCGGCCCAGCACGCCGACCGGCCTTATCCGTTCTTCATGAACGTGCCGGGCCTTAAGATCATCAGCCCGACCAGCCCCGCAGATATCAAGGGACTTTTGAAATCGGCGATTCGCGACGGCGATCCTGTACTCGTCTTCGAAGACACCCGCCTATGGCCGCTCAAGGGAGATGTGCCCACAAATCCGGAACGCATAATCCCGATCGGCAAGGCGGATATGAAATGCGAGGGAAAAGACGTAACGCTCATCGCCATTGCCGGCGCCATTCGACCGACGATGCAAGCTGTCGACGCGCTCGCCAAGCAAGGCATTTCGGTCGAAGTCATTGACCCACGTACGTTGAAGCCGCTCGACCATGAGGCGTTCAAGAAATCGGTCGCGAAGACCGGAAGGCTTGTAATCGTTGAGGACGCGCACCCTGTCTGCAACGTCGGAAGTGAAATCGCAGCTGTGATGGTGGAAGAGGCTTTCGATTTATTGAAGCGACCCATCCTGCGCCTGAGCGCTCCGGACATTCACGTGCCCTTCAGTCCGTCCCTTGAGAACGACTTCTACCCGACGACGGAGCGCATTGTGGCTGCCGTACGGCGGCTGCTCTGAGATCCTCGAAGACTCTGAATAGAATGGAAGTAAAGATGCCGACAGACATCATTTTACCCTCCAGTGGAATGGGTATTGAGGAAGCTACGATCGTTCGATGGTTGAAAAACATCGGAGATAAGGTCAGGGAGGGCGAAATCATCGTCGAAGTTGAGACCGCCAAGGCCGCTGTAGATATCGAAGCGCCGGTGACCGGCATATTGACGACGATCGTCGCGCCGGAAGGTGTGACGATCGAGATCAACGCGGTCATTGGGACGATTCAAGACTGATGGCCCACCCCTTCACCGAGAATCCACTGACGCCGTTGCGGAAAGCCATCTCCGCCCGGATGACACATGCAAACCAGACAATTCCTCACTTTCGTCTAGTTTCTAACATCGACGTTGATGCTCTCTTGCATTGGCGCACAGCGACAAATGCTGGGAATCCGACACAAAAAATATCGGTCAATGATTGTCTGATTAAGGCGGTTGCTCTGTCGTTGGTCGACAACCCCGCCGTTAACTGTCAGCTGACTGATACTGCGATCCAAAGATTTCAAAGCGCAGATATTTCGGTAGTAATTGCTGTTGAAGGTGGACTTGCGACGCCCGTCGTGCGTGGGGCCGAAGGTAAGTCTGTCATGGAAATCTCCACGATAGTAAAGGATTTCGCCGAGCGAGCAGGTCGCAACGCGCTCAAATTCAGTGAGGTATCGGGTGGATCGTTCAGCGTATCCAATCTTGGCGGGTATGGGGTTGAACAGTTCGACGCAATCATAAACGCGCCGCAATGTGCAATTCTGGCCGTGGGACGCGCGGCGCCGCGAGTAGTCGCAGATCCGCTTGGCGGAACGAGGCTCACAACGACGATGACCTGCACGCTCTCAGTTGACCATCGCGCGATCGATGGCGCCGAGGCGGGCAAGTTCTTGCAAAGTTTGCGGGACGTCCTTGCGGATCCAGAAAGATTGAGAAGAACTTAAGTCATTCCAGTTCCGGTAAGGAACACAGGTGGGTTTAAGAAACGCGCCGACGCCGCTTTTTTGTATACAGCCATTCTCGACGCGGAGAAAAGGAAGTGAGGCTCTATGAATAATGTGATGGTGAATGGCGCGGCGATCCCGGTAATCGGGCTGGGGACCTGGACGCTCAAGGGCGAGGTGTGCTCGGAATTGGTCGCGAACTCGCTTTCGCTCGGCTATCGCCATCTCGACACCGCATCGACCTACGACAACGAGAGCGCAGTGGGCGAGGGACTGCGATTCTCCGGCGTGCCGCGCGACGACGTCTTCGTCACAACCAAAGTTTGGGATATCGCTCCGGGAGACCTGGAGCGATCGGCCGAGGAGAGCCTGAAGCGCCTTGGTCTCGAGACGGTCGACCTGCTGCTGATCCACTGGCCGAACTCGGAAATTCCGTTGGCGGGATCCATCAAGGCGCTGAACGCGGTTCGCGATTCCGGCATGACGCGGCACATTGGCGTGTCGAACTTCCCCACCGCGATACTCGCGGAGGCGGTTCGCCTGTCGGATGCCCCCCTTGCCGCTAACCAAGTAGAGTATCATCCATTTCTTGACCAGACCAGGGTCCATGCGGCCTGCCGAGCGGCCGGCATGGCCATGGTTGCGTATGCTCCGCTCGGTCGCGGCGAAGCGTTGTTCGAACAAGCGGCGATCACGGATGCCGCCAAGCGGCACGGCAAAACCCCGTCACAGATCGTTCTTCGATGGCACGTGCAGCAGGAAGGCGTGGTCGCCATTCCGCGCGCCGAGCGTACGGAATGGCTGGCTGAAAACATCGATCTGTTCGATTTCGAGCTTTCCGGAGAGGAGATGTCCGCGATCTCGGGGCTCCGGGCGCGCAACCACCGCATCTACGATCCCCATTACTCGCCTCAATGGGACGAAGGATGAGCTTGATTCGTCATCAAAACTTAGGATCAACCGCTAGACGGGGTTCCGGTCTAAAGTAAGTCGCAAGGTTGATAGGGCGCTCGCCAATTCATTTCACTTGACCTAGGACTCAAAGACGTGTGCGGAGAAACGATGTATTCCAGCAGCCGCGCCGTAATGTCGGGGAGATCGATTCGTGTCGTGCGATCGAGCCGATCGCTTCGATTTGCAGCGTGGGCGACCGCCTGGTCGGAGTGGGACACCGCAGATCACGGATGACGCCCAAGGGTCGGTGACGGCGCTAACAAAAAGGCCGGGACGCGACCACGACCATCAGCAATACCATCGTGAGTGAAATGGTCGGCAGCGTCGTGCCGAAGTTCTGGGTAGCCATCCGCAGCAGCCGAACGCATATTCGGTCTTCCACGCAGGGATCGCTTCGCCAGTCGTGCCCCGCACAAATTTGGTTCAGCGCTTACGAACTCTTCGAAGCCTTTGCGCCGCGCCTAAAGGACATTCTCGCCCCATTGTGCGCGTTCCCTTCGGTTGATGGGCGTTCATAGGGATTTTGGAACTTTTATCAGTTGAAATCCTTGAGCCCAGAACAGCGCGCAGACAGATCGCGCCTTCCGGTGGTCCGGCGACGTCCACGAACGGCCGTCCGTTCATCGATCTTCCTTGCTTGATCGAGGGTGATCGGCCTCTTGCGGTCACGCTTTGCTTCAGGGGCTGTGAGTCGCCCGGGTCGATAACCGCCTGAAGCCGGCGATCTGATGATCTTCGACAATCGCGCGAAATTCCACTTGCCGCGACGTCTGGAACCGATGGTGGTCCGGGCGGTCATGCATCTCGGCTCCCAAGCTGAGCCGGCTCAAAAGGCGGAATAGCCACCGTCAATCACGAGAGTGTCAGCCGTGTGGTAAGATGACGCCTTGCTCATCAGATATACCGCGATTCCGCCAAAATCGGAGGGCTCGCCGACTCGTCGTTGCGGTATTCTGGGCACGACTTTGTTGATGAACCTTTGGTTGATTATGGTCTCGGCTGTCATATCACTCTTGATCCAGCCTGGGAGGATGGCGTTTGCGGTGACACCATAGCGCGCCAATTCCACACCGAGCGCGCGCACCACCGCGTTTATTGCAGCCTTTGATGCCGCATAATGCTCGTAGCGCGCCGTCCCAAAGATGGAAGCCAGGCTTGAAGTAGCAATCAGGCGCCCGAAGGCATCGCCAGCGTTGGCGCGCTCGGTCATGTGCCTAGCGGCGGCCTGTAACGTGAGGAAAACGCCGTCGAGGTTGGTGGCAAACATCTCATGCCATTCTTCTTCCGTTCGGTGGATAAAGGCGCGCCCTCCCGCGCCGCCGATGCCGGCGTTGGCGAAACAACCGTCGACCCGACCGAAGGTGTCAAGCGTCGCCTTCATTGCCGCATCGACGGATGCCCGGTCTGTGACGTCGCAGATACGTGTATGGACTTTGCCTGGCGCCCCCGCCATGCTGGCTGCAGCACTCTTGTTCTTCTCAGCGTTGCGGGCCCAGATCGAGACGCTGCAGCCTTGGGCCGAGAGCGCCTGCGAAATTCCGAGACCTATTCCGCTATTACCGCCGGTGACCACTGCAACACGGCCCGTGAGATCAAAGATATTCATGAGCATTACCTCTTGAGGACGCAGTGCGAGCAAGCGAAGCGGTGGGCTAGCCGGCAGCTACTTTCATCCGCGCGATTCGTTCATCACGCAGCTTGGTTCTGCGCACCTTGCCCGCCTCATCGCGAAGAGGCTCGTCGACGAACTCAAAAGTCCGCGGGCGCTTATAGCCCACCAGCCGGTCCTCGAGGTGTGCGAGCAATGCGCCCGCAGTGAGCCCCCCCCCAGCTTGGACGATGGCGTGAACAGTTGAGCCCATGTCCTCGTCTGGCATGCCGATGACAGCGCTCGACAGCACAAGGGGATGCTCTTCGATGGCGGCCTCAACTTCAGCGGGATACACGTTAGCGCCGCCGACAAGAATCATGTCGGTGCGTCGGTCGACGAGATACAAGTACCCATCCTTATCGAAATAGCCGATATCGCCCAGGGTTTCCCATCCGCCGGGAAGGACAGAAGCCGTCCCACCCCGTACGGTGTAAGCCGCTGGTCTATCGGCCGGGCGTCGCATGTAGATTTCGCCGGCCTCGCCCGGCGGCAGTACGTTACCGTCAGGGTCCACGGCAATCATCTCTCCGCCATACACACGTCCGACAGAGCCGCGGTGCTCAAGCCATTCGGATCCGGTGATTTGGGTATACACTGGGGTCTCGCTTCCGCCATAGCACTCCAAAATGGCCTCAGGCCCCAACCAGCGGATGAAAGCCTCCTTAAGCCACGGAGGGCATGGCGCAGCCAGGTGCCACAGCGTCCTGAGTGACGAGACATCGTATCGGTCACGCAACTCTTTTGGCAGCCGCCAGATCCGGTTCATCATCGTCGGGACAAGATAGATCCACGTTGCGCTCCGGCGTTCGACTTCTGCGAGCACAAGCTCGGCGTCGAAGCTAGGCATTAGCACCAAGTGGGCGTGCTGAAGAAACGCTTCGAGCGCACACAGAAAAGGCCCACCATGATACAGCGGCGCCGGTATGAGCATCGTGTCGTCGGCTCGCACGCGCCAGCTGCCGTCGCCAGCCGGCGCGGCAAAGGTCAAGCCGGGTGAGTTCGTGAAAACAAGCTTAGGACGACCTGTAGAACCGCCTGACGTCATAGCTTTGATACACGGAGAAACGCGCGACTTTAGCGGCCGGTCATCATCGCAAAGCGCCAGGAGATCCGCCACGCTAACTCGTCGCCGGTCCACCTCCATGCCGGGTAGGGCGATCACGACGCGTGCATCGGCTACATCGAGGATGGCCTGCAACTCGACGTTCGTTAGCCGGAAGGACACTGGTTGCGGCGTAGCGCCGAGTTTCCATGCGGCCCAGCAAGCCTCGATGAACTCAATCCCGTTTGGCATCCCAATCGTCACGACATCGCCAATCTTAATGCCGAGTTCCTCAAGCGCGCGCGCAATACGATTCGTTCGGGCTTCCAACTGCGCCCAGGTGAGGGTTGTCTCTCCACAACTAACTGCTGGCATATTGGGCGTCGCGTGGGCTCGTCGAAACAACATCTCGCCCAACGGGATCATGTCTTCAGTCATTTATTTCGCTTCCAGTACAGACTTTGCCTTTTCGCAGACGCGCTTGGACAGCTCGGCCGCGTCATGCCCACGCAGCCTAATGTATTGAGGGTTCAGCTATTGCTCGATGCAATCAAGGGCATGGTCACGCTGAATTTCCACATTTTCTTGATTAACTGCGAGGAAATCCTGCGCCCACCCGCTACGCCAACGCTCGGTTGTTTTCTCGGTGACCTCCCGAGTCTATTGAGCACCTGGGCCGTGAATTCGCGAGCGTGCGCTCTGATACTTTTAGTCGCCGCTCTAGCGAGAAAGGCAACAAGTGGAGAAGTGCGTCGGCTAGGTTACCGAAGTTAGTTGCCAACCCTCACCGACTAGACGGCCCCAAATGGGCCTCTTCACGCACGGTCGGGGTCGACTCCAAGCTAGTCTCCACCATGGAAATGGACTCTACCCGCCGGCGACAACGACATCCATGCGATTCGACCACCACCCGTTTTTTGGCAGCAATCGCGACTGCGATCCGCCAAGAGGTGCTGACGTTCGATTGTCATGCCTGAAACAAATACAGGTAGGCCCGCGCGAAGGGCAGCTGTTCGAGCAACGGGCTGTCGTACCTGGTGGAAAGTGCCGAGGCAAAAATCGCTCATCGATTTCAGCAAGATCGATGCCCGAGCGCTCGATCGCGGCTCGGATTGCATGCGCCGCGCGAGTAAGGGAGGGCGAAAGCGCCCTTGTATGCTCGCCCTATTGGAACGCGGGCTGTTGAAACAATTAGCGCTTCGCGCTTTGAAAAACTCCTGCCGATCGTGATTGGTCTACAAGAGGATGGACATTCGCGAATGCTGGCGTTTACAGCTGCGAGTCCGCTAGTCGCGGTCAAACTGGGTAGGCGCTTCGAATGTGAGTCGCCACGATCCTCGACAACCGACCTGGTCCGCCCAGTGAAAGGGTCCGCCATCTATGTTGGGGCTAGACTCATAGCTCCAGATTGAGATCGCGAGGTGCATTTTTGACCCTAGTACCCCGCTAGCTTCGCTAAGAAGTTCGCATGGTAGTCGGCGTCGCCGAACAATTCAGCCAGTACTCGCTGTCGTTTCATGTATAAGCCGATATCATACTCGTCGGTCATGCCGATGCCGCCGTGCATCTGTATGCCTTCCTGAACAGCGAGCGCGCTAGCCATGCCGCTCATGGCCTTGGCTACCATCACCGCCTGATCGGCCCTCTCGTCTTTGCCGTCCAGCAGCTGCTGGGCCTTGAGCACGGCGGCACGGGCAACCTCCATCTCCGCATAGAGATGGGCGGCGCGGTGCTGCAACGCTTGGAACGAGCCGATCAGGCGACCGAACTGCTTGCGCTGCTTGAGGTAACCGACGGTCATGGCCAAGGCGTGAGAGCCTACCCCCACCAATTCAGCCGAGACACCGGCGCGCAATGCGCTGAGCGTTGCCGTCAGGATGCCGAACCCGAGATCTATCTCTCCAATGACTGCGTCCCGGGAGACCTGTACGCCGCCGAACTTCACACGAGCGGCGAGGCTGGCGTCGGCGAGCCGGTCGGCTTCGGCCGTGAGATTAGCAACATTACTCTCGACTAAAAAGAGAGTGATGCCTAGCGGCTCGTGCTCGGAACCTGCGGTCCGGGCCGCCACGATCAAGAAGTTCGCCACGTGGCCGTAGGTCACGAAACGTTTTTCGCCCAGCAAGCGGAAGCCGTTGCCGACCCGCTCGGCATGAAGCCCGATCCGCTCCGGCCGATGGCGGGCGGTCTCGTCAACGGCGAGCGCGCCCACCGCCTCGCCGGCCAAGACGCGCGGTAGCCAGGCCTGGCGTTGAGTCGCCGATCCGCCTTTCAGCGTCGTCACCGCACCTACCGCCGTTTCAAGAAACGGCGAGGGCGTCAGGTTACGCCCAATCTCCTCCAGCACAATGCCGGCCTCGACATGACCGAGTCCTAAACCGCCGTCGACCTCGTCCATCAGGACGCCGGTCAGGCCGAGCTCAGCGAAGCGCTTCCAGAGCTCAGGCGAGAAGCCGGTCCGGTCGTCGGCATCTCGCAGTGCGCGCATATGGCTGACCGATGCTTGCTCGGCAAGGAACGGCCGCACCGTGTCAGCGAGCATTGCCTGGTCTTCGTTGTGAAAGAGAGGCACAGCGTCAGACTCCGGGGAGCTCGAGGATGCGCTTGGCTATGATATTGAGTTGCACTTCGGAGGTGCCACCTTCGATGGAATTGGCCTTGGTGCGGAGCCAAGCACGAACATTGGCGCCGCCGCGCGAGCGCTCGCTCTCCCACTCCAGCGCATCCGACCCACCGGCGTCCATCATCAGTTCGTGCCGCTGCTTGTTCAGCTCTGTCCCGAAGTACTTAATAACCGAGGCTTGGGCGGGGTGGGCCCGCTCGTGCTTCAATTCATCCACAAAGCGCTCGGACACGGCACTAAACGCCTGCGCGCGGACCTCGAAGAGGGCGACGCGGGCCCGCAAAATCGGATCATCCAGCCGACCGTCGGGTTCGGTACCGGTCGTCCGCTTGGCCATCTCGCCGAGCTCTAACTGGCCGCTTCCTGAGCCAAAGCCAGAAATGCTCTCTCGTTCATGACCCAACAGGTATTTGGCGACGTCCCAGCCTTTATTTAAAGCACCGACCAGATTCTTCTTCGGCACCTTTACATTATCGAAAAATGTCTCGCAGAAGGGTGAGGCGCCGGAGATCAGCTTGATCGGCTTTGTCAACACGCCAGGCGTTTCCATGTCGAACAGCAGGAAGGAGATGCCGCTGTGCTTGCTCGAGGTGTCGGTCCGCACCAAGCAGAAGATCCAGTCGGCCTTGTCGGCGTCGCTGGTCCAGATCTTTTGACCGCTCACGAGGAAGTGGTCGCCTTTGTCTTCCGCCCGCGTGCTCAGCGAGGCGAGATCGGAGCCTGCGCCTGGCTCGGAATAGCCTTGGCACCAGAGGATTTCGCCCCGGAGCAACTTCGGCAAGTGCTCCTGCTTCTGCTCCTCGGTGCCATATTTCAGCAGTGTCGGACCGAGCGTGGAAAGGCCAAACGAACTCAATGGACTGCGGCAACCGAGCCGGCCCATCTCGTTTCGAAGTATTTTTGTTTCCTCGGGCGAGAGTCCACCGCCCCCGTATCGCTCAGGCCAGTCCGGCGCTGTCCAGCCTTTCGCGACCATGCGGTCCAACCAGAGTTTTTGGGCTGGCTCCTTGTAGACGGCGCGACGGCCGCCCCAAACGAGATCCTCCTCGGAACGAATCGGCAGGCGCATCTCCGCCGGACAGTTCGCCTCGAGCCAGGCGCGCGTCGTTTGGCGAAACGTCTCAAGATCGCTCACGCCGTGAGCCTTTCCCGTTTAACCGCCTTCTTCTTGCGAAGCTCCGGCATTTTGCAGGCACTGCCCTCGGTGATCGTCGAGGGCCAGACAGTGCCGGCCCGGAACAACGAGTGTAGTGCAAGCCACAGCAATTCTTCAAAGCAACATCGGCGACGGAGGCGCGCTGCCTGGTGGCTTTCTCCAGGACTAGGTCGTCGCTCAACATCGAATGTTCTTTAGCCATTCTCAGCTTTCAAACACGCACTCGGTCTGGGCACGACGGCGTTTTGTGGGGCCGGATAAGTTTCAGGCTAACGCACCTCAAGCGAATAAAACCGCAAATTTCTCGGAACTCTACGCAGTTTTTCTGACGAAAGGCTCGTTTGGCGCGCTTCCTCGCGCAATTCGACTCAGACGTCAGATTTTGACTAAGGAATGCGCCCCGCGAGCGGCATGCCCTGATTAGATCGTGCAGTTCCGGAATCTGCGTATCCAGTCAGGCTGCCGCCGAGAGTCGGATCCCGCTTAGGCCGCCGCCTGCGTTGGCTTTGATGGTTCGTCCAAAGCCGGAAGCACGTGTCGCATAAGGCCTCCTTGTGTCAGTGCGACACGTGACCTTAAGAGCAGGGACTGCGTGCGAACCATGCCCCTGAGCTGTTGGTTGCCACAAGTCCTATCATCGTCTCTCAAGCAATCCGAGCGCCGGGCCAGGAGGCGAGAGCGAGGCACGTCCAAGGCCAGCTAGTTCATCAGATCTCGATATTTAGAAAGGTGTTTTCCAATGGTGGTATCGAGCCAAATTCCCCTGGTGGGAAGGCGATAGTAAGATTTGGCCCCCGCGAACGGCGAGTCGCGAGCCGGCGCCGACCTGCGATAGGAGGCGGGTCAGCGTCACGTCGATCACTTCATCTGGGTGGCCGGGCTGAGGCTAGCGCAGATCCATCCATAAATGCTGAACCGCGACGTCATGCCAGCGCTTCGGCCGTTCTGAGCTGCCGACTGCAACTGGGACTTGAAGCAGCGCAGAGCAGGTCGCATAGGGTGGCTCGGCGCATCGCCTCCGTCGAATGGTTACTCGGGCTAATACAGACGGCGCGACAAAGAGTATGCAATGTGCTGCGTATGAAACCTCCAGTCAGCTGGTGGATTCAACGCAGCGTGACCAAAGTGAGCTTGATGTCGGTGCCCAGCTTCGGGTTGAGCGCTCCCCATGCAAGCGGGAAAACTGCGTCGAATTGAACAGGAATGAAGGAACGCCGCGCCATCATCGTAAACCAAGAGGCAATCAGCATTAAATGAACGTATTGTTTTCGAGTTTGCAAAAGCCAGGGGGCTACAAAGGATGAGCAAGCCGAGCCGCTTGGTGCCAGTTCTCGATAACCGCATGGGATGATTTCCAAGTTGAGGCGAGCGCGACTTGAGGCGTCGAAATGACAAACCAATTAAGCACGAGAGCATTGTGCCCCTCGCTTCACGTATTCCGGTGCAGGGCGATCAGGCTCCCCCCACACCTGTGACAGTGGTTGATCGTCGCTCACTTGAGCGCAATACGCGACTTAGCATCGGCGCCGTGCTTCGCAGCCTGCCGCTATTCGCCGCATCACCAGAGAGCAACGCCGTGCCCGGCCCCGACATCTCGGACGAGGTGAACCGCGGAGGTTTCATGATCCTGAAGCGTCTCTCGTGTTGTGCCCTGCTGCAAAGTCTCGGCGGCACCAACGTCGCATTCGTGGCGGTTCACGGCGGTGCCCGTTTCAGGTCGGAAACGGCGCACACGTCATCTTCGCTGCTCATTGAACGTCATCTGGCAGGATCGAGACAGGCGCAAGGCTATCAAGAGCCACGGCGAGAAGAAGATCACAGCGTGATTGGACCCCTCGCTCGCGCAGCGGGCGGCCCTTACAGACAGCGTCCAAATCGAAGTGATGGCGATCGCACCCATAGAAGATAAGTCCCGAAATTCTTATCGGGTTCACATTTCCGGAGGAAATTTCATGCCGATCTACTACCCCGACATACTGGAGCGTAAGACCAAACCCCGCACCTTCACCTATCGTGAAAAGGACGTGATGCTGTATGCGCTAGGGATTGGCATGGGCCGAAATCCTATGGACGAGCGCGAGCTGTCGTTCCTCGATGAGAAGAACCTCAAGGTCGTGCCGACGGCTGCGACTGTGCTGGCATGGGGCATGGGACGGCGCGCCGATCCCGTGCTGGACAAGAAGACGGGGCTCCGGACCAGCGAGCTGGATCTCCTGACGCTGGTACATGGAGAGCAGAAGGTGGAGCTACATAAGTCACTCCCATCGGTAGGGACGTTCACGACAACAACCCGCACGATCGGCGCCTACGACAAGGGCAAGAATAAGGGCGCGATTGTTGTCGAGGAAACAGTGTGGATCGATAAGGCGGGCGAGAAAGTCGTCACTCTCATCGGGACAACCTTCGCCCGTGGCGACGGCGGCTTCGGCGGACCGTCGAAGGGTGGACCGGAGCCGCACCCTGTGCCGACGCGCAAACCAGACCTGTCGATCCCATTCGAGACGCGGGTGGACCAAGCGCTACTCTATCGATTGAACGGCGACCTCAATCCGTTGCATTCTGATCCCAATGTCGCCAAGCGGGCGGGATACCCCCGACCGATCCTGCATGGGCTGTGCACCTTCGGCATCACGTGCCGCGCTGTGCTGCAGGAGTACTGCGATTACGATACCAGCAGGATCGTGAGCCATCAGGCGCGTTTCTCAGCGCCTGTGTTTCCCGGCGAGACCATCGTGGTCGATCTCTGGCAGGATGGGGACGTGATCTCGACTGAGGCCCGGGTATTGGAACGCGGCGTTAGGGTGATCAAGAACGGCAAGACCGTGCTGCGCGGTGTAGTGGGCCCCGAATGATGCACAGGTGCAGGACCATTGACGGCGACGATGTGGGCCGCTCAATATAATGGACGCCCCATCGTTGCGAGTCTGAGAAACAATTCGCCGAGCTGCCGAACCGCCCAATCAACTGGCGCCGCAACTCCATGCATACGCGAAAGAAATTGTGGAGGTCGCCACGCGCATGGGCGGCCGGGCACTCGCGATGTCTTGTGTGATCTAGCACACGTGAAACCGGCCCTGGTAAATGCCCATACCTTTCTGAAAGGAGGGGAGATCTCCAAACGCTGGACGGCACTATGCCGCGCTTATTTATACAATACCGGATGAGGTCTGCGTGAACGTGGAGAATCGTAAGATGATTTCCGCGACGATCCGACATGTCATGCCGCTAGATCGTTCGGCTGGTCAGCCACGGGCGCGATGAAGAGATCGTTGAATGAGCACCCGACTGCGAGGGGGCTTTGGAGGAGACAATTAAGAATGTCAACACGTTGAGCGGGCGACTTGTCAGTAAGTGAGATGGCGCCCATGGAGAACATTTCTATAACATGCACGGCGCAGACATCTGGGATGCTTCATCGCGGCGTTGCGATGATTGCAGCGTTTGCGTGTGGGGCGCCGTGACTTTTGCGCATGGTCAAATCGCATAGCCTGGCGTAGGAACGTTTTTGAGACCCACAACATCTTGCTGGGGCTCTGCAACGGGGTAGACTGGCGGTTTTAGCCATGCTGCTCGGTATCGCGATCGGCGTTGTCTTTGATCAAGCGGCTTTCGGGCAACCGTCCTCAATTGTGCGACGGCTATATAAGTGTGTTTTCCCGTGACTTGCCTTCGCTGCTGCAGTTGTTGCTGTGGTTCAACCTAGCCTGACATCGGCATTCCGGCTGGTTCGAGCGAACTGTCGATATCGGGACGTCTTTAGTGCGGCGCTGTTTGATAAATTAGGGAGCTTATTGAAGCGGTGCGTGCCGCCTGTTGTCTGTCGATCAGGGGCAGTATGAGGCCAGCGCGATCGGCATGCATCCTCTCCAGACGCTACGGCGAACTATTCGTCCCCACGCGATGCGAATGATACTGTGGCAGATCCGAGGAGCCTGTAATCCGCGGGAACGCGTGTGAACGAAATCGGCCGCCCGCGGCCGAGCGCCTGAGTGGGAAACGTTTCGCGCTCGGAGTTCAGGAAACCGTAAGCCGCAAGCATATCGTTGCGTGATGATGAAAGTCGCGCCAGCCGCGTCCCTCGAGGAGGCCGAGCCCGACCTCCTGCTTGAGTTTCCTGATAATCGCGTTCGATGCGCCTGCGCAATTAGCCGTCTCAACGAGCGTTCGGAATGCCACGTCTTCGGTAATTTCGAGAGCCACTACTTGGCAGGCTGGTCCTCGCCTTACGGCCATTTGATCAGCAACAATTCATCCAATCGGCGCGTGGTTTGCCAATAATCACGATTGGGACGAGAGGAGCAGACCGCGTTCGAACAGCGAGCGACTCTCAGGGGCGCTCTAAAATGGCAAATGGTGCGACTGCGCACGATCCCAATAATTTTCCGAAGCAGGGGCACGCCTTCGCATACAGGAATTTGCAACGATAGTCCTTGTGTTTCGCTGCTGCGGCTTTGGCACAACTGGTTGGTTCGTAGGTCCTTCACCTTACTGACGGACCGGAGTTTCGCGAACGAACAGCAATCCGCTTTGGCCGAAAAAACCCGGGTACTCTGCTGGCGGCGCCGCGAACCGTAGCAGCACTCAGTCTATGGGGTGGAACGGGACCGACCATGCTGCGCGGGTGACAAAGCGTATTGGGCTCACAGCGGATGAACTATGAGCTGCCCGGCGCCCACAGCCAGGCCCCATCGAGCGACCACACTTTCCGCAGGACCAAGGCTGGTGTTGATTGAAGGTAATCCGCTTGGGAACAAACGATGTGTCTGGAGTCCGCTCAAGCGCGGAAGCTCGGCTTGGGCTGCGCCTTTACCTGCCGCGTTCAGAGCAAGATCGGGGCTTCGGCAGCGACCTCGTTCAATTCGTTCGGAGAATTCAGGTCTGCGGATGCTCTAGATAGCCCTATTTGATCTGGTAGCTGTTCAAGCGAGTATCCAGTGGTTTAGTTCGCTTGAGTAAGGGGATCGAGCTGCCCGTATAATTTGTAGAGTATGGCCATGTCGCCAACCGCTCGCTCAATCGGGGCACAGTGAGCGGCAGGTGTGGTAGAGCAGGGGCGAGAATGAAGAACAACAGCGGATTTCGCTTTCTGGACTGCTATCTGTCGGAACAGTTTCGTACCACCGACGCGTATCTCGATGCAACTGAGCCAACGGGTCTTACGTTTGCCTCAAGGGTCCAGAAACGAACGGGCCATTTTCTCGGGACAACCGGCTCCTTAGCAGCCGTCGTTGCCGCGACGTTTCGGTCGAGCGCATTCGGGAAGGCCTTCGGAAGTTCAGCGCGATATTTTTCGGAGGCAATGCTGCGCCCGCGCGGAGCCTGATCAATGCATAAACTCGAACACTTTCTGCGTCCGAAATCGATCGCCATTGTGGTGGGCAGCCGACCGCCCGGTCGCGCATCAAGTTGGGCTTGGGCGGCGAGAGTTGGCGCTCCCAACAGGGACGAAGTTGCTGGCCGCGAGGTTCACCGTTTAGTGGTTGAACTGTCGGCGGGCATCAAGCGGTACCTAAAATCGAGGTGGTCAAGATATTGCCCAAATGCGATGGCGACGACGCGTTGTCGGCCGGCTTTCTTGAAACCGCAGGCCATGTCCGGCACATGTCGGCTAGCTGTGAATTCAACATGCTGGTGCGACTTTCCGTGTTCGGAGCGCTGCCTGCACACCGACCGGCTGCCGAACTCTCGAGCGCCGGGGCTCAAAACCGACGAGGCGCAGGCTGATCGTGTCCTCGCTGAGGAGAACATGCTGGAGGAATCTTCAACGGACATAACGGCGTGTACCATCATGTTCGGCACATCGGAAGCCATGAACGCAGCTCAAGCGTGGTGCGCAATCTCCTTGGCTGGGGCGACGCCGTACAGATGCCACCGACGTGAAGATGAGGTTTGGCGATAGCACAGCTTTCCGAGGAGCACGCGCCGAAGATCATCAATGTTCCAGGTCGGCACCGGCACGGATACACAGTCGGCTCAACCATCCACATAGAGATGTCCATCCACAGGAACGAAAATCATGCTCGACTTTTCACTCAGCGACGAACAGCAGATGATCCGGAACTCCGTCCGCGCGTTCATCGACAAAGAAATCATTCCGCTCGAGACGCAAGTTCTTCGCAACGAGCGCGAAGGCCGTCCTGGTCTCGAGCCGGGGCAGCTGCAACAACTACAACTGAAAGCGAAGCGTGCGGGCTTTTGGGGCTTTGCGACCCCGAAAGAGTACGGCGGAGCCGGACTCAGTGCAATCATGGACTCACTCATCTGCATCGAAAGCGGGCGCACCTTCGTCCCATTCAATTTCGGCGGATACGCCGACAACATCCTATTCTCCGGCACGGAGAGCCAGAAGAAGGAATATCTTATCCCGGCGATCGAGGGCGAGCGGGTCAGCTGCTTTGCGATCACCGAGCCTGGCGCCGGCTCGGACGCTAGCGCAATTCGCACGCGTGCCGTGCGCGACGGCGACGACTGGATAATCAATGGCGAGAAGACCCTCATCACCGGCGGACACGAGGCCGACTTCGTGATAGTCTTCGCCGTCACCGATCCGAACAAAGGCGCCTCGGGCGGCATCACCTGCTTCCTCGTCGACCGCAAGATGGGCTGGCGGTCGGAACCAATCCCAACAATGAGCGAATGGAGCCCGGCATCACTCGTTTTCGAGGACGTTCGTGTCCCGAGCCGCAACATCCTCGGCGAACTGGGATGGGGCTTCAGGTTAGCGATGGAATGGATTGGCGCCGCTCGCTACGAGACAGCCTCGGTGGCCGTTGGCGCATCGGAGCGCCTGCTCGAGATGGCGATCGAGTACTCGAAGAACCGAGTGTCCATGGGACACCCGATCGCAGAATACCAGGCCATCCAGTGGCAGATTGCCGATTCACATGTCGAGATCGAGGCGGCGAAGTACCTGGTCCTCCTCGCCGCATGGCAGGCGGAGAATGGACACGACGCTCGGCACACATCATCGATCGCGAAATTGATCGGTTCGATCACCGCTAACAAAGTGGTTGATCGGGTCATGCAGATCCACGGCGGGATAGGCTATACTAAGGAGCTGCCAATCGAGAGGTGGTACCGAAAACTACGAGTATACCGTATTGTTGACGGCAGTGACGAGATCCAGCGACGCATGATCGCGCGAAATCTTCTTAAGGGGCACGTCAAGCTCGGTGTGATTGGCGCCTAGCCGGTCTTTAAAAAGGTCTTTGTGACGGCGATTCAGGCCGCAGGCCCGTAATCGGGCGGCCGCGAGGCGCCTCCTCAAAGGTGTCCGGCGCAGCAACCACGCGAGCGCACCTGCGCCGGCTCGCCCAAAGGCGTGGAACAATCGCGCCGAGTTGGCTCGAGGGATCCGCGCAAGGGGCAACAGGACAGCAAGCCCAGACCGGCGCGCGTACAGGTCTCGATCGCCGCTCATACTCGCAGTCGACATTGTTGTAGCGGTTTTGCACTGAAACGATGTAGGCTTGGCGCTGCGCCGCCGGGAGCTGCGCCGGGTTGAAGTTGGACATGCCGATGTGCCGGATCTTGCCGCCTCGCGTTGTAGTTTGACGAATGCTCCAAGCGGCTCGGCAAATGGCACTTTCGGATCAATGTGCTTGGGTCCTAGCCGCTTGAGGCCAGCCTCGCATGCCGCCGCGAGCCGATCAGGGCGGCAATCGACGCCCAAGATATCGGGGCCGGGCATGGCGCGTTCTCTTTGCACGCGCCCCTGACGTGGTACAGCGACTGCAGGTGGCCGGGCCCGAGCTGGCGCTGGATCCCCCGAGGGCGCGAGGTCCAGGCGGACGCCGGCCAAGCTCATGACGCTGATCCAGGGCATCGTCGGCATCTGTGTGAGCGACGCGCGCCGGAACGGATCAGGGGCCCGCCGCCACAGCCTCAACTACTGTGAACAAGCACCGGCTGCAGGTCGAGGCAACCGACCAGGCAAAGGCCGGTCCGTCTTGCCCGAGTGAGGCGCGGGCCGTCCATCACACTGCGCGACGCCCCAGATGGTCCCGGTCAAATGGCAAGGAGCTGGACATGTGCGTTATGAGGGGCGGCCATCCGCCGCTCAGCACGATCTTGCCGTTTCGGACGCGCAGGGTAGGCGCTACCTCATCGGCAGAAACGGACATATGGTTTGACTGTCCGCTTGCTAGCTGAGGCACTTTTCGGGCGCGCCGCGACTGCCCACCCACTTAGCGGCATTATGCCGAAAAAGGCGAGGTCCTTGGAAGAATCACAGCTTAAGCGGTGCATCACCGTACAAGCATGATACCGCACCTGGGGTTAATATCGAGCGCGTCAGCGATGACAAGCTCGGGCCAGAGGCGACCGCTATCACAGGAGGCTCCGCCTTCCAATGCGAGCGTATCCGATCCGCGATCAGAATGTCGGAAGTCCGACGATCTGTAGCGTCACATCCCATCGCAAGCTACCTTCATGTGCTTTCTCTCATTATGCCGCCGGCGGCAGAGCTTATACGGGTGGCACGCCGATTGCTCGTTCCTAGGAGCTCAGATGAGACCCGATCGATGATTCCAGTTGAATGCGCTGCTGTTCACGGTACGGAATCGAGAAGCGGTGAGATCAATAGGTGAAACTTACGGCGCGTCTGGCTTGGCCTTGTGTCAAGCTTTGAGGGAGAGGAGAAGGTCAAGATGATCTCCGAAGTGTTCATCACTTGTGCGGTCACGGGGGCTGGGAAGGCGCCGAGTAGCCCGTATGTGCCGGTCACCCCGGAGCAGATAGCCGTCTCCGCTATCGAGGCCGCGCGAGCGGGAGCAGCAGTGGTGCACATCCATGTGCGTGACCCCAAAACCGGGCGAGGGTCGCGGGATCCTGCGCTGTTTCGGGAAGTGGTGGGGCGCATTCGAGAGTCGGATGTGAAGCCGGTGATCAACCTGACCGCTGGAGTCGGCGGCGATCTCACGCTAGGTGAGCCGGATTGTCCTCTGCCGCCGAATCCGGCGGCGACAGACATGGCGGCCGCGCTTGAGCGTCTAGCGCATGTGGAAGAGCTGCGCCCTGAGATTTGCACACTGGATTGCGGCACGATGAACTGGGGTGCCCGCAGCCAATACATTATGGTGAACACCGCCGGGACTCTGCGCGCGATGGCCGCACGTCTAAAGGAGATCGGTGTGCGTCCAGAGCTCGAGGTGTTCGATACCGGTCAGTTGGTGCTGGTACACGACCTCATCGAGGAGGGGCTGATCGACGAGCAGGCGTTGATTCAGCTATGCATGGGAATTCGCTACGGTGCGCCGGACGATCCGACCACGCTGATGGCGCTGGTGCACAAGCTTCCGGCGCGGGCCGTCTACTCGGCCTTCTCGATCGGGCGGATGCAGCTTCCGTATGCGGCATTGGCCCCGTTGGTCGGCGCCAACGTGCGCGTAGGGTTGGAGGACAATCTGTACCTCTCCCGCGGGCGGCTTGCGACAAACTCCGAACTCGTGCAGCGGGCAGTGGAGATTGTCGAGTGGATGGGTGTGCGGGTAATGCGCCCCGATGATGTGCGCCAGAAGCTCGCGTTAAAAGTTCAGGGTTCAGAGCTCAAAGTCCACGTCTGAGAAAGAGGATAAAGTCCATGTCTGAGAAACGGCTGCGAACGGTTGGGTTGCTTGGCGGAGGGATCATTGGCGGCGGGTGGGCGGCGCGGTTTGCCCTCAACGGGGTGGATGTACGGCTTTATGGTCCGTCGGCTAGTGCGGTAGAGCGCGTGAAGAAGATGCTTGCCAATGCACGGCGAGCATATCGGCGCCTGACGCAGGTCCCACTCCCGCCGGAAGGCTCACTGACCGTTGTCGAATCTATTGCGGACGCGGTGCAGGGCGTGGAACTGGTGCAGGAGTCTGCGCCGGAGCGCCTGGACCTTAAGCAGCAGCTGCTCGCGGTTGCCAGCCGGGCGGCATCGGCTGACACCCTGATCTGCTCCTCGACGTCGGGGCTGCGACCGTCCTTGCTGGCGATTGGGATTGACCACCCCGAGCGCCTGCTCGTTGCGCACCCGTTCAACCCAGTGTATCTACTGCCCCTGGTTGAATTGTGTGCCGGACAGAGCACGGCGCCTGAGACGCTGGCACGCGCGTCGGAGGTCTACCGAGCAGTGGGGATGCACCCGCTGGTGGTACGCAAAGAGGTGGATGGGTTCATCGCGAATCGGCTGCAGGAGGCGATGTGGCGCGAAGCGCTATGGCTGGTGCACGACGACGTGGCTTCCGTGCAAGAGATCGATGACGCGATCCGTTATTCATTCGGGCTGCGTCGGGCCGTCATAGGCCCCTTCATCATCGGCGGCGGAGCCGCTATGCGCCAATCGATTGAGAAATGGGAACCTGAGCTGAGGTCGCCATGGACTAAGTACACGGACATGCCAGAGCACAGCGAGGCTTTCATCGACAAACTTGCCGAGCAATCAGATGCACGAGATGACAATCTGACCAGCCCTGAGCTCGAACAGAAGCGCGATGACTGCCTTGTGGCCGTGCTGCAGGGGCTGAGCGCTCAAAGCTATGGCGCGGGTGAGACGCTTGCACGCTGGGAACAGGGGCTACTCGATCGTGTTTGCACAGCTCAAGCAAAAACGCGATAGAAATCGTCTGACGATCGACTGGCGAGCTATCGCGATTTTGCTCACGGCGGGGCCGGTTAGGCTGCCGGGTTTTATGGACTGACGGTCGGCCGGCTTGGCGATGACCTCGATCCCGTCGTTGAAGGTCACACCAATAACGAGCTGCAGCAACCGGTTGTGGCAGTCGAGACGGCGCCAGCTTTTCTGTGCGCCCTCAACCAGTTTGAAGACCGTGGCGAGCGCGGCCCATTCGACAGACAAGCCTTCGATCGGATGGTGCGGTGGCGCACGGTAGCAAGGTGTTCGATCTTTGGTTAGACTAAAGAGTCGGCCGCCTTCTAGGGTCTGTACCTAGTTAGCGAACTCTGATTCCCTCGCAGCGGGTTGATTCCACGCGGGGGACTTCGATGCGCAAAGGACTGTTCTGGCTCAACGACAAGCAATGGGCTCTGATAGAGCCGCATCTGCCAACGAACCAGACCGGACCGGTGCGCGACGACGATCGACGCGTCATCAGCGGTATCATTCACATGCTTCAGTGCGGCGCACGCTGGCGCGATTGCCCGCCCGACTATGGTCCCTACACGACGATCTACAATCGTTTCAATCGCTGCCAAGCGCGGACATTGGCGGGCGATCTTTGAAGCGCTCGCCCGCTGCGGCAAAGACGGCGTGACTTTGTCCATCGACTCCACCACGATCAAAGCGCATCGCTCGGCGAGCGGCGGAAAAGGGGGAGCATGAGCAAGCGATCGGCCGCTCGCGCGGCGGGCGGACCACGAAAATCCACGCGCTGAGCGACCCTGACTGCAGACCTTGCGCATTTCATCTCACTCCAGGCCAGGACGCTGATATTGCCGCAGCGCCAGCCCTTTTGGAACTCGCGCCACCCATGTCTGCCCTCATTGGCGACAAAGGGTACGACGGCGACGGCTTTCGAGCCGAAATCGTCGATCGTGGTGCCAAGCCCGTCATTCCAAACAAATCCAACAGGGTCACTCTCCACAGCTTCAGCAAACGCGCCTACAAGGGGCGCAACGTCATCGAGCGCTGTTTCTGCCGCCTCAAGGATTTCAGGCGTGTCGCAACTCGCTACGACAAACTAGCCAGGAACTTCTTGGCTGCCATCCATCTCGCCGCCATCGTTGCCTATTGGATCAATTGAGTCCGAGCCCTAGCACTACTTTGGCAGATTGTGCTTTCGCCGCTGTTTTTCAAGGATTTGCTTTCGGCAATATGGGCAGTGCTGAGGCGGCGGCCGGAGGATGAGATCGACGATGGCGTGGCGTACGGCGGGCATGGTTGGTTGAGGCGGAGGCCCGTTGATTCTTTTTTTCCGCCCGCGTGTGCGAGGCGACGATGTTGCAGGAAGGCGTAGGCAATCATTGTCATCAGGGCGTGGCGATGAAGACCCTGCCATGATCGCCCCTCGACGTGATCAAGTCCAAGCTCCTCCTTCAGCTGCTGATGCGCCTGCTCACAAATCCACGTGCCTTGATGGTGGCGGCCAGGGTGCGCAGATCCGTCGCCGCCGGAGGATTGGCGAGATAGTATTTCTTCTCGCCGGAGGCGCGTTGCTCGCCAATGAGCCAGGCTTCGTCGCCTGGGAGATGCTGCTGTCCTTTATCCCATATCCGCTGCGGAGGGCCGTCGGCGGTCCGGACGCGGAGAGCAGCAAATTGGGCTTTGAGCCGACCTTTCGTTCCGCTACGCCAACTCACGGTTTTCCATTTGGCGCTGGCCAGCATTTGTTCTGCCGCAATCGACAAGATATCGGGCACGTGGTGCTTTCGTGGTTTCCCGCGGACTTTGGTATTCGGCCAAATGAGCTTCACATCGACCGGATACACTTTCAGGTGCCGAGGGATACCAACAGCCCAGGCCAGCCCGCGCTGTTAGCCCTTGTCGAAACGGTGCGCTGAGGCCGTATCCTGCATCAGCCAGCACACATCCAAAGCGCACGTTAGCTGCCATCGCGCGGTCAATCTCGGCCAAAGCAATCTCCGGCTCGGACCGTGGCGTTCGGTGTTCGACTGGCACCCGAGCGCGCTTCAAACGAGACACGTCGCTTGTCCAACTGTCAGGCAGAAAGAGACGTAACGGGACCATCTCTGGCACTTCGCCCCGGGAAAGCGTTACAGAGCCAGCGTTTGGCAATTTGCCCTTTTGCCGCGGGCCGACGCGTACTCAGCTTAACACCGACCGAGCGGCTCACCCTTCTTCGGCAGTGAGGTGCCATCAATAACCAGAAATGCATTCTTTCCGCCGACAAGTCGGTCCGCCTGGTTGAGAAGCTTTGTCTCCAGCGACGTCGCGTCCCAGACACCGTCCGCAATGAAATGGTGCAACTGGTCGTAGCTGCTCGTGGCAAGGCGTTCTGCCATCGGCTGAACGCTCTTGCGATCGCCAGGACCGATCAATCCCGCAACATATAGAGGACACATCCGCTGCCGGGTCTTATGACCCAGCCGGTCCAAGAACGGCATCAGCCAGCGTTCGAGTTCGTCTTCCCATCCCGGCATGGTCAGCCCTCCAAGAGCCGACCACCCATGAATCATTGAAAAATTGATTCGGGAATCCTCTAAAACGCGGCAAAATCAACAATCTGCCAAAGTAGTGCTAGTATTTCAGCGCGTAGCTTCGATGAAGGCGACTAACGCCAGCTCGCTAGCAACCTTCGTTTCGCTCCTGCAAGCGCGGTTGACTTTCGGCTGCAGACCCTCGGCAGCTTGGCGAGCACGTTTGCAGTCTTGTGCACCCAGCAGCGCTGCCCTCGCGTTTTTGGCCCGACCTCGCCGGCCGCTTTCCAGAAGCCGAGTGCGCCATCGGCGATGACGAGTCGCGGAGGCACCTCGAGCCCGCGCCGCTCCAGATCGAGCAGCAGTTCGCGCCACCATCGGTGAAACCGACCAGTTCCTTGCAGCCTTCCAACATAAAATCGATCAGCACGAGGATGCACTGCTTTTCAAGCAGCGCTTCCAGATGGAAGTCATCGGCCAGATGTAAACGTAGCGCTTCGCCGACAGATCGCGCATCTGCCACGCGGTGCGCTCGTCGACCCAGCATCCCTGACCACCAATGGCGGATGCGACAACCCGGCAACATCCTTGCCGAGCAGCGCAGCCAGCGACTCCGAGAAGCGGCCTGTCAAGATTCCTTTCAGGTAAAGGATCGGCAGCAGCGTCTCGATCGGCTTCGAACGCACATGTATGGTGGCGGGATCGGACGGGGAGAGCCGAATGCGTCGGGATCGGTGGCGTCCGCCTCGCGATCTCGCACACCTGGGTGGCGGATAGCGACCGGACCGATACCCGTGATCACCTCGTGCTCCAGCAGGTGACCGCGGCCGACGATGCGCCGGTGGCCGTCCGTCTTCATACCGTGAAAGTCCTTGACCTCGGCCAGGGCCGCCTCGGGGAAGGGCACGTGCCCGTTGCGCAACACTTCTGTGAGTTGATCGGCGGCGTTTCCTGGTTGAATCAGCTTGATGATGTTATCTTTGGGCGCAGCATATCGCTCCTTCCGTGGAGAAGTGGAGGGTTCAAGCAACGAAGGTATGCCGCCTTTCCGATTCCCGATCGTCACCAACTTTCGGCGATAGCTCTCAACTAACAGCGGCCACCGCACTGAGAGCGATCTGCAAGCGGTTTGCTCAAATCTGGCGACTGGCTTTATCAGTTCGTCCTAGCTTTCGCGATACTCTTTCAGGTTTGAACGAGGTGTAGCGACATCTCCTCGTTTCGAGTCTGAGGGGTCTTCTCAACGAGGATAGCAAATTGGCTTCGTGCGAAAAGGCCGCCGATAGTGTGTGGTTTCTGACTGCTAACGACGATTGTGGCGTTGAGAACACTGGGTGTCGTTAGAGGCGTGCGAGCTTTTTTCAAGCGCAACAGACGCTTCTGCACTTGAGCGCCGCTGGCATAGCCCTTGCTGTTGAGAATAGCCCCAGCGGGTGTGAGGGTGGATCAACGCACAAACGCGCAAGCAAGTATCGTAGCAAGGGTTGCGCTCGCCGAACAGGTTAACGGCACTGCCGAGGTCAGTCACCAGTTCTCGCTCGTTCGCAGGGCTATGAAGGCAGGTTCGATACTCGAGCCGCCCTCCAAAAAGAAATTGGACCGGTCCCAACTTTGCCGCTCTCCAGCTTCAGCAGATATCAAGGAATTACACGTCCATGAACAGTGAGAAGCAAGCAGCGAGCGATCCGCAGCTATGTCGTAATCTTCAATTCCTTTTCGAACCGAAAGGAGTTGCCGTTGTGGGTGCCTCGCCGAAACCGAGCCTCGCGAAAAGCATTCTTAACAACATTGTGTCCTCCGGCTTCGATGGAAATCTCGCTGGTGTCAATCCGAACTACAGTATTGTTGACGACGTGGACTGTTACAGGTGCATTTCAGACGTTCCGTTCCAGGTCGATCTGGCCATCCTATGCGTTCGAGCTGAGAACATTCTGCCCATTCTAGAGGAATGCGAACTAAAGTCAGTGCGGGCCGCACAGATCATCTCCAGCGGCTTCGCGGAAATTGATTCGAATGAAGGACGCGTTAGGCAGCAAAAAATTCTGCACTGGGCAAAACGCGCGACGACAACAATCGCTATCGGGCCCAACAGCTTCGGAGTCATCAATATGCACCGGCCGATGATTGCCGTTGGGGAAAGCAGCATAGCCAAGATCGCCGCTGGAGGCGTCAGCGGCGTCTTTCAGAGCGGACAGATGGCTGCAGTAGTGCATCCGCTGATCGGTAGGGGTGTCGGTATTGGCAAAATCGCAACGACTGGTAACGAAGTCAGCGTGACAACAGCCGAAGTTGTCAATTACTTCGCGGTCGATCCACAAACAGAAGTCATCATCAGTTATTCGGAAGGGATCAAGAATCCCGAAAGTTTCGCGGCTGCCTGCGCGCGCGCGCGGAAAGGAGGAAAGCCGATCATCATGTTGCGCGTTGGCGCTCATCCTGAGGCGCGAAGGGGCATCGGCCGACATACAGCGACACAAGCCGTAAACAACTATCAACGCGAACTCAAGTTCCTCGAAGAACTGGGTGTAATCACGGTCGGATCGGTCGAGGACCTAATCGAAACGGTTATGGCTTTCAAAGCGTCTGGCAGACCACGTGGGAATCGCGTTGCTTTCGTTAGCTTTTCAGGCGGAATGGGAAACATTATGGCCGACTCAATTTTGTCGACATCGGGCTTGAAGCTCGCTTCGTTCTCGGGCCGATTGTGCAAACGACTGGCAGATGTCCTTCCGAATTTCGCGAACAGCTTTAATCCCCTTGATCTGAGTGCCCAGAGTGCGTTCGATGCCGGGGTCCTGAGCGATTGCATGCAGGTACTCGGACAAAGTGGGGAATTTGACATCCTTCTCTGGGGCAAGGACTTGCCGATAAGCATCGATGATGAATCACCCGTTGGCCTCATGCTTAAGGAGCTAGTGCTCCAACATCCTGAAATCGTTGTTATCCCAGTTTCACAAATGAATGGACTCTGCCGAGATAGCGAGGGTGGTTCCCCACCCATGTTCGCCGGCCGACCTCTCTTGCAAGGCACGGGAGTCGCGGTTCGAGCACTGGGCAAAGTGATCGACTGGCATAGGTCAATTTAGATATTGGTGAGCCCGACGATCATACCGCAGGCGCTGTAGTGAGCATGAACCGCGTCGGGTCGAACCAGGATCGAAGCACAAGCCAAAAGTTGGGCGACACTTATCGTCAGGCGGACACAACTGGCGTGGTCGTAGCGTTACCGCAGATCTGGTGGTAAACAAGGCGAGGCGTCTGCTGCGGCGGACACCGCGACACGAAGATTCGCCGAAGACAGCGATACCTGAGCGTCTCCTGACTCTGTCTGCACTCTCATCGGTTTACGATCGGACTGCTGGGCGTAGTAGCGCTTCGGCTGCTTGCCCTACTCGCGATGGAAGCTGCTACCGCGGCCATCCAAACGTGGCACACGCGGCGAGGCCCCTGGTCGGTGGAGCGCCTGGTATGCAGCCGTCTGGATTGTGGTTGATCGGAGATGGGCGGTATCGGTACGCATGTGGCGCGGATGGCGGCGGGCTTGGATGCCGTGGTGACCATCCTCGATCCGATTGGTCGGCTTCGCTGATGAATTATTCCATGGTAGCACTCGAACGAGGTTCTCGGCAATCGAAAGCTATCGAGAAACGGTCTCCGCAGCCGACGTGTCATCGGGAGAGTGCTTGTGTGTGCAGTCCAGGGATCAGGAACGGGCGTTGAGCAGAAGCGCGGAGCGCAGGCGGCGTCGACGCGCTCATAGCCCAGTGCGGCTGCGGGCGCTCGTCGCTGGGCCGATCGGAAGGCAGCGGAAACAGGCGGGTTCTCAGCCGGACTGGAAATGGTGATCACCATCCTCTCCTACTAAGGAGTGCTTGACACGAACGAGAGCGCAACCCGCTGGTTCGCGGTCTCGGATATTACCGTCTTGGTTCGATCGTCGACACTCGTCGAGGTTATATTCGCGCTCAAAGCCGCGAGCGTCCACTGTGTGGTTCGGGCGGGTCCTGACCTCCTCTCCCAGCCTGAAGTTCTTCTCATGCTCAGCGGTTTACGCCTCAAGTTAGGACGAAAAGCGTTCGGCTGTGACGAGATCACTGCAAGAGCATGCCGGACCGCATCAATGACCGACCACATCGTGTAAGCTGCAGAGCGGTTGCTTACGGCCGCCCCAGGTGGCCAGCGGCTTGCGCGCGGAGAAACTGCGAAAGTATCCGATCTCCAGTGATTAGCGTGCGCCCATCAAACAGCACGAGCTGCAGTAGCTTACGCTGTCTTAGAACATTCGGTTCATCAGAGAATTGGTCGTGATTGTAGCAGGAGCTTCCCGGCGTGTTCGAGCGTGAGTGGCGGGACCTTCCTGCTCATAGCGGTTTGTGGAGACAGGTCCCGATAACGCTACCAGCTCGTTGGGTTGTCCGCGTGCATGATCTGCTGCAATCCGCAGTTCCCATCGACGCCGCCGATACTGACCTGGTGACCTTGCCCCCGAGTTTTATCCAGTTCTGAATCGCCCCGGTCGTTCGATTTGCCCGGTTGGGCGGTGGAAGCGACGGGAGCTGGCGCGGAGCCTTCGGCATAGCGCGGCGCCAGATGCCGGCGCGGCTGATAGTGAAGGCGAACTTCGACGGGGCTTTCCACCCGAGCTGCGAGTGTGGTCGTGCGTCGTTGTAATCGGCCCGCCAGCATCCAAGCGTGACGCGGGCCTGGGCCAGCAACGCGAACAGCGTCTCGTTCCACGGAGCCGGCCGTTGAAGCTCTCGATGAAGGCGTTCTGCATGGGCTTGCTTGGCGCGATGTAGTGTCACGCGACGCCGTCTGGTCGGCCTAGGAGCGGATGTGTCCTCCGTATGTTGCGGGATTGATCGGCCTCGGCGATCGCAAGAGCGCCCAGCCGATGGCCCGAACGTCTTCCTACGAGCAACTACGATCAGGTACACCACCTCATTGCGGATGGTGTCTGGGACGCGACGTCGCTGGAGACAAAGCTTCTCAACCAGGCGGACCGACTTGTCGGCGGAAAGAATGCATTTCTGGTTATTGATGGCACCTCACTGCCGAAGAAGGGTGAGCCGCTCGGTCGGTGTTAAGCTGAGTACGCGTCGGCCCGCGGCAAAAGGGCAAATTGCCAAACGCTGGCTCTGTAACGCTTTCCCGGGGCGAAGTGCCAGAGATGGTCCCGTTACGTCTCTTTCTGCCTGACAGTTGGACAAGCGACGTGTCTCGTTTGAAGCGCGCTCGGGTGCCAGTCGAACACCGAACGCCACGGTCCGAGCCGGAGATTGCTTTGGCCGAGATTGACCGCGCGATGGCAGCTAACGTGCGCTTTGGATGTGTGCTGGCTGATGCAGGATACGGCCTCAGCGCACCGTTTCGACAAGGGCTAACAGCGCGGGCTGGCCTGGGCTGTTGGTATCCCTCGGCACCTGAAAGTGTATCCGGTCGATGTGAAGCTCATTTGGCCGAATACCAAAGTCCGCGGGAAACCACGAAAGCACCACGTGCCCGATATCTTGTCGATTGCGGCAGAACAAATGCTGGCCAGCGCCAAATGGAAAACCGTGAGTTGGCGTAGCGGAACGAAAGGTCGGCTCAAAGCCCAATTTGCTGCTCTCCGCGTCCGGACCGCCGACGGCCCTCCGCAGCGGATATGGGATAAAGGACAGCAGCATCTCCCAGGCGACGAAGCCTGGCTCATTGGCGAGCAACGCGCCTCCGGCGAGAAGAAATACTATCTCGCCAATCCTCCGGCGGCGACGGATCTGCGCACCCTGGCCGCCACCATCAAGGCACGTGGATTTGTGAGCAGGCGCATCAGCAGCTGAAGGAGGAGCTTGGACTTGATCACGTCGAGGGGCGATCATGGCAGGGTCTTCATCGCCACGCCCTGATGACAATGATTGCCTACGCCTTCCTGCAACATCGTCGCCTCGCACACGCGGGCGGAAAAAAAGAATCAACGGGCCTCCGCCTCAACCAACCATGCCCGCCGTACGCCACGCCATCGTCGATCTCATCCTCCGGCCGCCGCCTCAGCACTGCCCATATTGCCGAAAGCAAATCCTTGAAAAACAGTGGCGCAAACACATTGTGTCAAAATCGATGGATACGAACAGGCCCTTGAAGTCGCCCTTGCCAGCTCGTCGACCGCCGCTCCAAACACTCTCCCGCCTTCTATCGTGATACCTGACAACACCGCTCCTTCAAACAGCCAATAGAAATGCGGCCCACTAGAACAGGTAGTGCCTAGATACTTGTTAATGATGTATGAACCACAAACTCTGCGTCTAGGCTAGTACCAGCTCATCAAGGCAGGATAAACGTGCAGCAATAGCGGGCTCACCTAATCCGTTACTCTCACGGCTTCTCGGGTACACTATGAACGCCCTTGCTTCTAATAAGGACGCCCAAGATGAATGGGCTGTCTCGATCACCCGGCCACGCCGAGTCAAAGGTGTACACGTTGCCGCGTCTCACGCCTGCTGCACTGGCAAGCCGAGATCTGGCAGATACGTTGCGCCGAGAGTCGCTCCGGTGATCGGCAACCTCGGAGAGCCTTCAAATAGAAGGTTGCTGCGCCGTTCGCAGACCTGTTTTGTGTCCCCTGAACCAGAAGAGCTTCAATGACGACACTTACAAAGTTGACACAACCCGAGCTGCAAGATCGCGTCGCAAATGCGTTGCGCAAGATCGATGCGCTGGAATCCGCATACGAGAGCGTCACGATCGGCCAGCTAGTCTCAATGCGGGCGAGAACGCACGGTTCAATGACCGCAATCGAAGTCTTCGAGCGCGGCGAGCGCGCGACGTACTCGCAGATGGACCGATTGACTAACCGATATGCGCGTGCCCTACGTGCAATCGGCGTAAGGAAGCGGGATCGTGTTGGTGTGATGCTGCCCAATCGGATCCAATTCCCGATCCTGTGGTTCGCGATGGCCAAGCTCGGTGCTGTAATGGTCCCCATAAACATGCGCTACACTCCGAGGGAAATCGAATATATTCTCAGCGATACGCAGGCCAAATTCGCCGTCATCGATGGGGCGGCGTGGTCAGTCTTCTCGATCATGGATCCATGGCCGCAACACCTCGCCAAGGAGCGAGTAATTCTCGTTGGACAGCCTTCCGACGGCGCACCCAATACCCTGGATAAGTTGCTCAAGGGAGTCGACAGTTCTGTGGTTGAGGAGGATGTCCGCCCGGACGACCTGTTGAACATTCAATATACTTCGGGGACAACGGGCTTTCCGAAGGGCTGCATGTTGACGCACGACTACTGGGGCGTGACTTCGTACCAAGGTACGTGCGGGGATGGGGAGCCGTACCAGAGGTATCTTGCTACACAACCGTTCTTCTATGGCGATCCGCAGGGATATCTTCTGAAGTCCTATCGTCAGGGCGGCACTCTCTATCTGGCTCCGTCACTCAGTTCGACGCGCTTCATCGGTTGGCTCAGGCAACACCGTATAGAGTGGTGCGTGTTTACCGAGTTGATAGCGCGTCAGGCCGAGGCGGCCGACGAAGACGGAGCGACATGTCTTAAGCAGACCCTGAATTGGGGTTGGAGTCCTGACACGGTGCGCCAGTTCCGCAAGCGGTTTCGAGTGCGCACACAGGATGCTTACGGGATGACGGAAATTGGGTTTGGTGCGACAATGCCGAAGGACCTTGACGAGATGGCCGACTCCGGGTCGGTGGGCATTCGTGCGCCCTTTCGGAACCTGCGACTGATGAATGACAATGGCACACCCACCCCGGATGGCGAAATTGGTGAACTGTGGATTAGCGGTCGTGGAATCTTCAAGGGCTACTGGAACCGCCCGGAGGCGAATGCAACTTCGTTCCAGGGGGAATGGTTCAAGACAGGGGACCTGCTGCGGCGAGATGAATTAGGCTTTTATTGGCTGATAGGACGCACCAAGGATATGATCCGACGCTCGAGCGAGAATATTGCTGCGCGCGAGGTGGAAGCTGTCATCCGCGAGATTCCTGAGGTTGCGGACGTGGCCGCCGTACCCGTTCGCGATGCAAAGCGCGGCGAAGAGGTCAAGATCTACCTGGAACTGAAGGAAGGCCTCACACCAGGTGATCTGCCAATCGAGCGCATTCTTGAACATGCTCGTGCTCGCCTTGCCGTGTTCAAGGTGCCGCGATACATCGCCTTTAATTCGGCGCTCCCCAGAACAACCTCCAGCAATAAAGTGCTCAAACGCGAGCTGATGGCCGTGAGTGATCCGCTCGCCGGCGCCTACGACACTGAAGAGAAGCGCTGGCACTGAAGCCGAGTTCTCATGCCAGTTCTTGCATGCTGCACTGATTGGGGGATCGAGGTATCGCGCTATTCTGGGATAGGAATTGTTTAGCCCGGCCGCGACACAGTCGGCAAGATCAATCGCTTGCTGCAGCGTAAATGCTTGAGCGCTTCCATTCTCATTGTGGTCTGAAATAGTACGACTTGCGGGCCCTATCCGTAATGCGAAAAGAGACCGCGCCGGTGATCACGAGTGACCTACTCCGCGGCTCCTGGCAGCGGCGGTGCGAGAATACCCCCTTTACGCGTTTAGCCCTCTTTGATTTGGTAGCTATCCAAGCCAGGCACCCAGCGGTTTAGTTCGTAAGATTTGCGAAGGTCCACTTCTGCTCGATATTGCCAATCCCTGCGGTTTTTGCGGGCGCAGCTGAGTGGTCACCTGCAACCCCTTGGAAAATGAACTGAGAATGAAATGCACCAGCAGATCGCTCCCACCGATATGGATTGCCTCACTGGAAAGTCTCGGAACTTCGCCCACGTGATAACCGAGAGCAAGCCATGTTTAGATGCCGGCGAGATGGCTGGCCTTATGACCGTCCGTGGACGTTCGGGGCGCGCGATTGGTTGGAGCAAGGATCCGCTTAACACCCGTCGGGAGGTAATTGACTTCGTGCGATGCTCTTACCTGGGCCTCGACAATCATCCGGTGATCGTCGCTGGCGCGATTGAAGCGATCGAGGCGCAGCGGTCATTGCATGGCTCCTACGCCCGAACGCGGCTCGATTTCGATCTTCTGGGAGAGCTTGAAGGACTCCTGTCCGAGCTGTTCCGTGCGCGCGTGCTCGCCTTCTCCAGTGACATGCTCGCTAATCTTGGCGCAATCGCCATCCTTGCTTCGGGTCAATTGACGGGCGGCAGGAAGCCGGTCGTCGTGTTCGATCACTCCGTACACATCTCGCTCGCTTATCAGAAGCCGGTTGTGGCTCAAGAAACGCGAGTGGAAACGTTAGCGCACAACGACGTCGAGGCGCTCGAGCGCTTGTGTAGAGAGCATCCAGCAGTTGCGTATATATGCGACGGCGTTTACTCCATGGGAGGGCATTTGCCAGTCAAGGAACTGCGCCATCTCCAAGAACATTATGGACTCTTTCTCTATATTAACGATGCCCACGGCATATCGATCTTCGGATGCCAAGGCGAAGGATTCGCTCGCTCTCAGCTTCCGCAAGTGCTCGATGAGAGAACGATTATTGCAGCCTCGTTGTCCAAGGGATTCGGTGCATCAGGCGGAGTGTTGATGCTTGGTGCGGCGGATCACGAGGCGCTGCTTCGAGGACAGTCTATTCCCGATGCGTTTTCAGCGGCCCCCGATCTGGTGGCTATTGGCGCTGCACTCGGATCGTGCAAGATTCATCGATCAGCAGAACTCTGCCAGCGGCAGCGGCGATTGGCGCAACGCGTCGACATCTTTGATCGTCGTGTCGCAACTGCCGAGCAAGGCAATTTACTTCCGATCAGAACGATCACGATCGGATCGGAGGCCAATGCGATTGCGATCGCAAGAGGGCTTCTCGATTGCGGCTTCTATACGTTGGCGACGTTCTTTCCCCGGCAACGAAGCGCAGGGATTCAGGTGTGCATTACCGCGGAGCATGAGGTCCGCGACATAGAGCGGCTGTGCGACTGCATTTTGAAAAAAGCAGCTGAAACCACGGGAAAGCCCTACCCGTTGAGGTGATCCGATGACTCAGCAGACGCTTGGAAGGTGCACTGGATTCGTTTGTGGGTGAGAACCGCTCGGAACTGGTAAGGGATAGCCGCGACCCGAGGAAGGCCGCGGCTGACGCCAGTTGCCACGAGTTCGAACTTACTGAAGCGATCCATCGCGACATAGAGGTAGAGCATGCCTCGGGCGGTCTGAGTTCGGCGAAGTTAACCCGCAATAAACCTTGACGCCCTTCTTACGCAGGCCTGCTGCCTTCAATCTGTGGCAGTCGGCTGATGCCAAAGCGTTACCGCAGCGATGCACGCAGGTACGCGTCAGATTGGGGGCGACTGCAGATATCGGCGAGCGGCACCATCGCATGCTGCCGCGGCCTCCTCCTCGATGGAGAGCGCGGTGGACTGGTCTTTTCTTGGGGGCTTGTCGGGAGGTCGGCTACGGTCTCTTGCTGCTTCCACTTTGCGGCGGTTTCTAGTTTATTGCAGAACGCTTGGCGAGGCGTCTCAGGCTCTCTAGCATTCTGTATTGCTCGACGACTGCCTCCATGTGCTGTGCGGAGCCGTGTAAAATCTGACCCATAGCGCTTCGTTCGAAACGTGCAATTAAGATGCAGGTTCAACGATGGGGACGTTCCATCGCGGTGCGCTTTGGTAGGTCGCATTCAGATGAGAGCTGAGGCTTTGGAAATAAGCTTGGTCACGACGTTTCGGGCCGGGCCTTACGCCGCGTCGGCCGTGCGACGCGCCTTTGTTTGCGCAGCTGTCTCGGTCAAATCGCATCTTGCCGAAGCAAACAAAGTTTGTTTCGATGTCGCCACGGTCGACCGTTTGCATCGGTCATGAGATGGGCCGCAACGACGCTTCGGCTACTCAAGCTGCGGATTCCGACGAAGTCGCCCGGGTGTACCGATATGAAGTCGCCCGGGGATTCCGAGACGATGTCGCCCACCTTTCCGATTTGATCTCGCCCGGGAGCGAGGCATTCTGGCCGATAGATTTTCTGGCATTGGGCGAGCCGGGCGGTCAACCCGGAATCGCGGCTTGAACTCTTCTGTTTCTGTTGCGGTTGCTGTGGGCATGTGGGCAACGCCTTGGCGTTGTCCAAGCGCAGCGGCATGTCCACAGGGCGACGGGCTCAGGTCTTTCGGGCGGGTTGCCGGCTTCGGCGCAGGCTCTCACCGGTGAGGTCGAGCCGATGGGCATTGTGGACGAGGCGATCGAGCACGGCGTCGGCATAGGTGGGATCTCCAATGAGCAGATGCCACTGGTCCACGGGGAGCTGGCTGGTGACGATGGTGGAGCGATGACCGTAGCGATCTTCGAGGATTTCCAGGAGGTCGTGACGGGCGCCGGCATCGAGCGGCTCGAGCCCCCAATCATCGAGGATCAGCAGATCGACACGGCCAAGGCCGCGCAACAGGCGTGGATGGCGACCGTCGCCGCGGGCGAGCGCCAGATCGTCGAACAGGCGCGGGACGCGCTGATAGAGCACGGAGCGATTGTCGCGACAGGCCTTGTGGCCGAGCGCCGAGGCGAGCCAACTCTTGCCGACGCCGGCCGGGCCGCAGATCAGGAGATTGACGTGGTCGTCGATCCAGCGGCCCTCGACAAGCTTGGCGAACAGCGGACGGTCGAGACCGCGCGGGGTGCGGTAGTCGATGTCCTCGACGCACGCCTGCTGGCGCAGCTTGGCGTAGCGCAGGCGGGTGGCGAGCCGTTTGTCGTGCCGCAGCGAGGCTTCACGTTCGAGCAGCAGAGCAAGCCATTCGGCGTGACCGAGGCTTGCGGCCTCACCGGTGGCTTCGATGTCGGCGAAGGCCTTGGCCATGCCGTGGAGGCCGAGGGCGTTGAGGCGGTCGAGGGTCGGATGGGTGAGCAAGGGATGATCTCCTAATTGTAGTAGCGCGGTCCGCGGATGTTGGCATGCAGGATCGGCGCATCGTCCGCGGAGCGCTGGTGAGCAGGACGCCGATCGAGATTATTGGCGAGGATCGACTTGACCGAGCCATAGGTGCGCGCGCCGATGTCGATCGCCCGCGCAGCCGCGGCGTCCAGCCGTTCGCGCCCATAGGAGGCGGCGAGCCTGAGGATGCCGAGGCAGGCGCGGAAGCCTTGCTCGGGGTGCGAGCGCTCGTCGAGAATGAGGTCGCACAACGCGCTGGTCGCCGGCCCGATCGCGGCGGCGTCCTGGCGGATACGCGCGATGGTCCAGCCGGCGTAGCGCCGATGGCTGGAGGCCATGTGCTCCGGCACGGTGGTGTGTTTGTGATTGCCGCTCATGCGCTGATGCGCGGCGATCCGCTCGCCCTTGTGGAAGATCTCGACGGTGCGGGCCGTGAACCGCACCTCGACCTCGGCGCGGGCGAAGCGATGCGGAACGCTGTAGTAATGCTTCTCCACCTCGACGTGGTAATCGAGACTGACGCGGCGGATCCGCCACTCGGCGAGGACGTAGGGGGACACCGGCAATGGCTTGAGCGCCGGCCGGTCGACCTCCTCGAGCAACCGGCGGCGTGTCACGCCGAGCCGTCGGATCGGCCGTTCCTCGTTCAGCCTCGTGAGCAGTTCGCCGATCGCCGCATTGACCTCGGCCAGGCTGTAGAAGGTGCGATGACGCAGGCGACCGAGCAGCCAGCGCTCGACGATGAGGACGGCCTGCTCGACCTTGGCCTTGTCGCGCGGCTTGCGCGGCCGCGCCGGCAAGATGGCGGTGCCGTAATGCGCCGCCATCTCCGCATAGGTACGATTGATCTGCGGGTCGTACAGGCTCGCCTTGATGACCGCGACCTTGGTGTTGTCGGGCACCAGCAGCGCCGGTATGCCGCCGATCGCCGCGAAGGCGCCAACATGGGCGCTGATCCAGTCGGCGAGCCCCTGCGTCCACGTCGCCTGCGCGTAGGTGAAGCTCGATGCGCCGAGCTCGGCGACGAAGATCTGCGCCGTTCTGCGCTCACCGGTCAGGCGGTCGACCACCACCGGCACGCCATCGCCGGCGTAGTCGACGAACAGCTTGTCGCCAGCCACATGGGCCTGGCGCATCGTCACCGACAGACGGCCCTCCCAGGCGCGGTAGAGCTCACAGAAGCGCGAGTACCGGTATCCGCCGGGCTCGGTGGCGATATATTCCTCCCACAGGATCGACAGCGTCACGTGCTTGCGTTTGAGCTCGCGGTGCACGGTCGCCCAGTCGGGCTCGGCGATGCGGCGGTGACCCTGACGGTTGCCATTGCCGGTCTTAGCGAACAGGCGAAGTTCCAGAACCGTGTCGGTGACGTCGTCTGGCAACGGCCAGCTCAAGCCCGCGGCCTCGAACCGCCGGAGCGCCAGCCGCACCGTCGAGGGTGCCGCGCCCACCCGTCGCGCAATCTCGCGGCTCGGCAGCCCCGCCGCCTTCATTCTGATCACATCGCGCACACGGCGCATCGCAAGCCTCTCCGTCGGCATCCAGGTCCCCTTCGCAAAGCCGAAAGGGTTGACCCTATGGGAGCCAGAAGAGGTCTCGTCACCCGGGCGACATCATCCCGGAATGGTGGGCGACATCATCTCGGAACGGGCGGGCGACTTCAAATCGGAATGGTGGGCGAGATCATCTCGGAATGGTGGGCGACATCGAGCGGAATCCGCACTCAAGCCGCTCAGGACTAGTCGCGATGCGTTCTCGTCATTGTGATCGCCGCAGTTCTGAAGTTCGTGAGATCGCCGAGTTGTTTTCGGCCGATTTGGCGGCGAGCGACGCGCTGATAGGCAGCGCTGCAAAAGCTCGTTTTTGGTAGGCGCGAGCTTCTTTATCACTCAAACCGTGCACAGCATTGCGGAGCGACGCCTACGCGGGCCGAAGGACGCCAGGTGCCGCGTCTGTTTGCCGCCAAGCGGAGTATAACTGAAGCTTCGGAGGGTCTCGGCCGGACGAGGAGACCTATCCGAGGGCGTCGTAGGCCGCCTTTCCGCAAGAGGCCCGGTGCTCGCCCTCTGGGGCGTTTGCGACACTCTCGAACTAGAGTTTACTAATCTTGTCGGGAAGATCAGGCAGTGCGCGGTAGCATGCGGTGTCTGTCTGAAAGCGATTGCTTCAGCTCGGTCAAATTGCCGCGAGCGCGACTTTGCGGAGCAGAATGCTCACAGCAATTCGCACCAGTGACCTGGCCCAAATCCTGCACACACCTCATGGAACTTGCTCGGCACATAGGCAAGCACGGCTCTGCCTGCCAAAAGCATGATGCAGTCGCAAGGCCGTCCTTGATGGGAGCACGTCACGTGACTGTTTGAGACAGAGTCGGTCCAAGGCTTCGCTGCGGTACATTATCGGTGGTCGAGAGACAGGTCTTAAGGGCGCCGGGCCATGATTTATAAACCGACTTCTGAGTTGCGAGACCACGGTAGTGCCATGGCGCGGAATGACGTTGAACAAACCGAAAGCACATAAATGTCCAAAGCCCTGCGCGCGATCCTCGAGCTTGAGGAGATCGAGGTGAATTTGTTTCGCGGAAAGAACCCGAATCCCAGTTTACAATGGGTGTTCGGCGGCCAGCTGATCGCACAGTCTCTGATGGCGGCATCCCGCACGGTGGGACTCAGGATGGCGCATTCGCTACACGCCTATTTCATTCGGCCCGGCGACCCCAAGGTGCCGATCATTTATAAGACCGAAGATCTGCGCGACGGCAAGAGCTATTCGATTCGTCGCGTCACGGCGATCCAGCACGGCATGCCGATCTTCTCTGTCATGTTTTCGTTTCACGCCGAGGAGCAGAGCGCCTTTGACCACCAGGCCATAATGGCCAACGTGCCGCCGCCGGAAGAACTCACCGACGAGAAGACGCTATCCAAGCGATCGATGCTGGCCGGACTGTCAAAGCGAACCCGTCGTCGGTACGGACCCAATCGCCCGATTCAGATGCCCTCTCCTCAGATTGAATTGCGCGCGGCTGAGATAGGCCGGAATGTGGGGCAGAAGACCGGCGATGGCCGCGTTCATCTCTGGATTAGAATTACTGAGGATCTGCCCGACGATCCGGCGCTGCAAATGTGCGCGCTGGCCTATGCCTCGGATTGGTCGCTACTTGATGCGATAATGGCGCGCTATGGCCGCACGTTACTCGATGGCCGTATGCTGGCGGCAAGCCTCGACCACGCGATGTGGTTTCACCGACCATTCCGGGTCGACGACTGGCTGCTGTACGCCCAAGAGTCGCCGAGCGCGCAGGGCGGACGCGGCCTTGCCCGCGGCATGATCTTCACGCGTGATGGCACGCTGGTGGCGTCCGTCGCCCAAGAGGGCTTGGTGCGCGAGCGACGCTGAATCACGACGTCACGCTTAGTTGGGCTTGCGAGGATATCCGCCTTCTCATGCGGGAATTCAAAACGGAGACACTCCTAAGGTCCGTGTCGTGGAAGGGTGAGGCGGGGACGCCAGACGCGGTCGATTTGACAACTGCGTTACGCTGATCATGAATCGTCTCGAAGGCGAGTGTCGAACTGAATTTTGCCGCGTTGCTCCGACCAGCAGCTCGTGATGAAGGGAGGGTGTAGCCCGACCGGAGTGACGAGCCCGGCGTCGGCGCGATGCGCGAGATGCCTGGCTTGAACTTGCATCGCGGGTCTTGTTGGTGACCAGCACTGGCCACGCCACAGGTAATCCTTGCCCTTCATACAAAAATGCCAGCGAGCACAGTGAGCGAGCCACGGCCACCCCGGCGATTTGATGGCCGCGCCGGACCAGGTCTTCCGCTAGAAACCTTGGCACCGAGAGATCTCATACCCGCTACGATCCCGGTCGACGGACTGGACCGGTGGCCACGCAAAATCATCAAAACCCGCGGCAGCTTCGCGAACGAGCTCTTGTCGCTCGCCATCAAGAACGCCGACGTCCGCCCCGAATACGTTAGCAATTTTGACACGAAAACTCCGCAGGCCTTTGCCACGATCGCCCACCGACCCCCGGTCCCACAGTAAGACCTCTCAACCGCTGACAGGTCCTGTTTGGGGAACCGATTTCTCGGCCGCGGCAACTACAATCCCACTGTTCTTCATACCACCGCGTTGAACCGCGTCTGCGGCTGAACGACGGAATTCATCATCGATCATTTCGATCTCGGACCATCTGAGCGTTGTCAGCCGGTCTCGCATGGCGTATCGCAACGCGCCACTCTCGCGGTTGTGCAGCACCTGATGTCCTTGAGGAGTGACGCACGTAAAGAAGTGCCTTGCGCTCCAGATGATGTGGTCGGAGGTTATCAGAGATCATGATCGGCCTCATTAACCGGCCGGCATCGCTGCTGTCGCAGCATGGTCGAGGATCAACTGCATCATCAGGCTTTGCGCGCCGCCCGCGCTTCCGCCAGAAGCTCCGGCCACGCGGGCGCGCGGATGGCGCCGTGCGAACGGCCGGTCGCCCGAACAGATCCATCTGCTTCGGCCACGATTGTCGATTGAGGGGTATCCGCTCCGTGGCATTGCGCGCTTCGAGCACATGAGCCTCTCCCCGATTCTGGTTGTGAAATGCGGCAGAAAGCAGGGCAGTTGATGGCCTTCGATCGTTCAACGCAAGATCGAGAAGCGCAGTAAGTTCCGCAAGTGCTTCGATGCTGGCAACGGTAGAGCTCGGCGTCAGGGTAAGCCGTCGGGTCGAACGTCCATGCTGAACTTCCAGCCAACGACCTGCTTGCGACCCGTCCGGGGTTCAGCGAAAAACGACATCTTGCCGACAGTCCCATGAACGGAAGCTCGGCGGCCACACCAAGAGTGATGCCGATGATCTTGCGAAGAACGGTCGTGTGGGCGTTCTTAAACGTCGTTGTAGTCGTTCGTGAAGAACGTCCCTGAGCACCGTTTTACGCAAGGTGTGATTGCGATAGGTGGCGACAGAGCATCCATAACAGGCCGCATAAAAGTTCGGTGAGCCAGCGGCGGAGCAGGCTGAAGTTGTAGCCGGCGGCGGCGAGCACGGCGTTGGTGCGGTCGCCGTCGCGACCCTTGAGATGGTTACGGCGCATTCGGTGGTCGTCCTTGAGATGGCCGATCACAGGCTCGACGGCGGCGCGACGCCGCATCTCGCGGCGGATGGCTTTGGTGACACGGCGAACCTGGCCACTGATCCAGACCTTGAACCGGTCAGGATAGTTGTGGCCGCGGTAGCCCTTGTCGCCGTGGATGCGGCGCGCTGCAACACCAGTGAGCTTTTCGAGGTCGGCGATGACGGGACCGAGCGTGTGGCCGTCATAGGGATTGCCGTGCAGGGCCTTGGCATGCAATACGAACTGCCCGCCTTTGGGCGCGGTGGCAGGCGTGGCAATCGAGACTTTGCAGCCAAATTCGTAAGGTGCCCGGGCCTTGCCTTTGCCGATGCACTCCACCTCGGGGGCGTGCAACGAGTAGACCTTGGGACCGCGCTGACGCTGCTCTTGATGGCGAACCCGGTGGGCGAGATCGAGCAGCGGACCAAAGCGATCCTCAAGCGCAGGGTCGCCCTCGATCTTGCGTCTGATGTCACGGATGATGCGGCCAAGCCGGGTGCGCAGGAATTTGAGCTCTCGCCGGGCACGCTTGAACTGGTGGGCATGCGTGTAGCGTCCCACCATGATGGCGGCGCGCCTGGCCACGCGCAGATAGCTTTGGCGCAGTTCGACGCTCTCGCGTTTGGCCAAACCGACCAGCTTCTCGATCGCCCGGTGCATGAGCCGTGCATCGCTCGGATGCGCGATCGCCTTCTCCTGTACGGTGGTATCCACAACGAGCCGCTCGAGATCTTTGGTCTCGATTGCCCCAGTTCGATGCGCCACCGAGAGGCTTTCTTGCAACAGCGCGGCGATCTGCTCCTCACCCAGCCGCTGGCGCCAGCGGGTCAGCGACGAGCGATCGAATGGCAAGTCGTGCCGGAACACCACCTCGCCGCAGAAATGCTGAAAATACGGGTTCTCGACCCACCTGTCGCACAGCGCCTCGTCAGAGAGATTGTGCATGTGCTTGAGGATGAATAGTCCGGCTACCAATCGTGTCGGCAACGGTGGCTGCCCCGGCCCGAGGCGACAGACCGAACTGAAGCGTCCCGCCAGGAAGTCCCAATCGATCTCCGCCGCCAGACGCACCAACGGATGGCGAAGGTTGATGATCTTCTCCAGAGATGGACGAAACAGATCGTCCTGACGATCGTCGCGCGGATGGCTCATGGGTTCTCCCCAATAGCGAATCTCGCCGTCAAAGGAATCACGAAGCCGCCCAATCCGGAATCCAAAAACGCAAGAAAACCAGGACCTACCCACGGCATTCTTGCAAAATCGAATACTTGCCCGCGTCAAATCACTGCGACAGATCAATCGCTTCCGAATTCTTCACGGGCGACGTTGTACAACGACGAACGACGCTAGGGGATGGAAGACCTCTGGTGTTCGCGTTCACCTGCCATCCGCGTGAAATTCGGCGCTGCGCTATGCCGAACGCTCCGCGCCAACTTCCGTCGCTGCGACCGCCCAACCGGGCAGGCCCAACGACCGGGCGAACCCAGAACCGGATAATACTTGCGGGCGCGGTCAAAACCCATACAGAACGGCAACGTCGAATCTTCTGACTTGCTCAACCGCGGGTGGCCGGTTTCCCCTCCTCGAAACATCCGACAGATCATCCGCCACAGCCCCGGCCTGACCCCACCACGATAGCGCTCAATAACGATCTGGCGCCGTCATGCGCTCTCACGTGTCAACGCCCCGCTTTTCCGATGCCGAATACGAGATTGCCACACCAGAGTAGGTAGTGTTTCGGTTTATTTCTAATCATGTAGTATAAGGAAATAAGCTTCTTATGATGAAGTAAGGTCCAGCAATGACTAACTCGCTTAATCACCTGCAGATTTCGCGCTTTCTTCAGAGGTATGATGCCGCGGCCAGCCAAAAAGGCATTAAGCTTTCGACAGGGCTCGATTTCCATAAATACATTTCGATCACACGAGCCACTCCAACCAAGGACCCTACATCTCGAACTTTCCAGCCCCGGATCAAAGCAGGCGATGGATTTTGGATGATAGGCGTCGACAATAATAATGACGTCGCTGTTTTACAGGCTGTTCGACTGTACGAGCTTTCGTGCATCAATTTTGCAGAGCATCTTGAAAAAGTGTTTGGCGACCGCCCAGCCGCCCATGCACATCCTTACGACAGTTGGACCTGTATAGCGCCAAGCGCGAAGAAGATCACGGGGAAAGTCGCCTACCACGGGGATGTATGGGTGCGCAGAGATTATAGAGGACGCGGTATGCCCAAGATCATGGGAGGGGTCGCATTCGGGGTATCTTTTGCGATGTGGGCTCCTGACTACGTATGTGCTCTTGTAACGCCCTGGCAACTCGATAAGGGCGTTGTTGCGCAATACGGATATGCACACCATGAGGCCGGCGGGCTACGGCAAATTGGGCAAAACGCTTTGAACGAGTATCTGCTAGTTTGGCTAACTGGCGAGGAGTTGAGGAGCCGTGTTGATCGCCGCGACGACAGCGAGCTGATTTCAGCCGCATGAGTTTCGCCGACGTGACCGGCTGCTACACAGAAATAACTCCGGTCTCTTGAACTATATCGGAGAGCCGCGCTTTGCGCGAGCGTCCTTCATATGTGTTCCGCCTCGAGAACGATTTGTACAGCGGGCCTGGCGTGATATGGCTCTGGTCCTTGCGCGGAAGCCCAGCCCAGTTCACGCATGTTTGGTCTTCTTGTTACCTTGAGCAATTTTCTTGACTGGCTAGGGCGGTCGTCGCGCCAACCGCGCCGATTCGGCCCGTTCGGCGCTGCAGAAAACAAGGCGCTTCCTCATTCAAAATTGCAGCGACCGTGCTTGCTTCATCGGCAGCTCTTGCACCGAACTATGATTTGACCGTTCCGGCATAAACTCCCGCCCTAAAAGCGAGTTAATACACTAAAAGGCCGGATCACCATCAACTTTCAGTGTCGACAGGTGCCGCGCTCAGGGCGAAAGATCCTGTCCCTAGCCTGGTGTAGCTGGCGGCGGGTCACCGCGTTCGCCCGCAAGAGCCGGACTGGTCAGCTGGCAATAGCCGGAAGGCTAACGGTTGGATCATCGCTCAATGGTGCGATGGTTTCCAGCGTCATGTAGCGGGCACGCTGGACGGCCCATTCATCGTTCTGTTCGAGCAGGATCGCGCCGATGAGCCGGACGATGGCGTCCTCATTGGGGGATGCCGACCACCTCGGTGCGCCGCTTGATCTCGCCGTTAAGGCGCTCGATCGGGTTGGTGGAGTGCAGCTTGGTGCGGTGCTGCGGCGGGAACGTCATGTCGGCCAGCACATTGGTCCCGGCCTCGTCGAGGAAGCCGGCGAGCTTGGTAGCTTGGGGCGGAGCTGATCGGCGACTTGCGCCATTGCGCGCGTGCGGCCTCGGCATCGTCCTGGGCAAACGCTGTGGCAATGAAAGCGGAGACGACGCGGCGGCCGCTTTTGCTGGCATGGGCCAGCGCGTTGCGCATGAAGTGCACGCGGGGATCGTTGAAAAAGTCCGAATTGACTGATTCCATTCTTGTTGGCGATTCGCGATCGGCGGAGCAAACGAGATGCTGGGGCGCAAGGAGCGGGATCAGCTTGAGCTCTTCATCACCGGCTCGCTCAAACAACTCGTCCCCGACGAGCACGTGCTGGCGCGGGTCGATCGTGTGCTCGACCTATCCTGGCTAAGGGAAGAGGTCACCGACTGTTACTGCGCGAATGATGGCCGGCCCGGCATCGATCCCGAAGCGGCGGTACGGCTGATGCTCGCCGGTCTGCTCACCGGCATCGTGCACGATCGCAAGCTAATGCGTGAAGCTCAGGTCAACACCGCGATCCGCTGGTTTGTCGGTTTTGGCCTGCATGAGCAACTACCGCACCATTCAAGCCTGACGCGCATTCGCCAACGCTGGGGCGAAGAGCGGTTCCGTAGGATCTTCAAGCGCACGGTCGAGGCCTGCCTGAAGGCCAAGATCGCCACTGCGGAGGTGGTCCACATCGATGCGTCGCTGATCCGCGCCAATGTGAGTTGGGACAGCCTCACCGAGCAGCATGTGGTGGATGTCCTGAGCGAAAATCAAAACGAGGATGAAAGCGAGGCTGAGAGAACGGGCCGGCAGAGCGGCAAATACAAGAAGGTCTGCACGACCGACCCCGATGCAACGATGGCCACGAATGCCCGCAACCGGCGGCTGGAGCCCTCTTACAAGCAGCGCACTGCCGTCGATGACAAAGTAGGAGTCATTTTGGACGTCGCGGTCAAAACCGGACAAACGAACGAAGGCGAGATGATCGAACCGCAAGTCGACGAGGTTGAAGCGATTACAGGTATTGACATTAAAACGGTCACCGCCGATGCCGGCTATGCCTCCGCTAAAGTATACGGTGCTCTCGAACGGCGCGGCATCGATGCCCTGATCCCAGCTAAAGCTGAACCGATCAAGAGTCGCGTACCGCTCAGGCGCTTCCGGTACGACGCCAAGAATGACATCTTGAAGTGCCCGCGAGGACGTATCTTGCGGCCCGCGCGACCCATCAAGCACGGCCGTTTCTTTTACTCGAAGGCAAAGGATTGTGCCCGGTGTCCGCTCAAGGGTGACTGCCTATCGAAGGGGCGAGTTAATAAGGCAGTTGTTGTAGGGAACGACTATCCTGCACTACTCCGCGCCCGGCGCCGTCGCGAACGATGGAGCTGGCAGGATCGACGGATCTATCAGCGCCATCGCTGGCGTTCAGAGGGCTTCCATGGCGAAGAAGACCTGGCATGGGCTGGCGCGCGCCATACGGCGTGGTCTACCGAACATGAAGATCCAGGCCTATCTGACGGCCGCCGCCATCAACCTCAAGCGGCTGGCAGCCGCTCTTGTTGCGCTTCTTTTGTGCTTGACCTCCTTCGACGCTTCGCAGTCGGCCTCGCGAGGAGTGCCGGGTTGATGTGAAGGCATGAATGGACCGGTTGCTGCATCGAGCGGATCCGTGAACCACTTCTTCAACGACCCCACGCGGCAACGCTGCCAACTAGCGTTGAGCACTTTGGCGACGGTCGCCTTGATGCCCTCATGGACCAGCTTGACGGCGCGCAGGCCGCGGAGGGCGAACTTGCGCAGGAACGCCGTGCAGAATGTCTCGGCTTCCGAGGGACCAATGTCCATGCCGAGAACTTCGCGCCGACCATCGCTGTTGACGCCGACTGCGACGATCACTTTAATGCGTGTGAAGTGCCAAGGAGGCATGGTTGATCTTCCCCCGAAAAATGGACGGGTTTTAGCAGCTTTTAGCTCCATCTAGATTGGGGCGATATATCCGATGGCGGAATGGAGCCTTGTTCGATTGTAGAAGCCCTCGATGAAGGCGAAGATATCGCGCTGGGCCTCAGTGCGGGTCTGATACTGGCGATGATGGACGAGCTCGGTCTTGAGCGTGTGGAAGAAGTTCTCCATTGGGGCATTGTCATAGCAGTCGGCCTTGCGGCTCATTGCTGCGGTGATGCCAGTGGCGGCAAGGGCCGCGCGATATTCGTGTGAAGCGTACTGTGGCGCCTTGAGATCAGATGGTACCGCAATCGAGATCGGGTTGGTGCCAAGCCGCGCCTCGCGCCCGCCAAACGGCGCGACATATTTACGTAAGCGACCGGAATAAGCGGCCGCAAGCCCGATCATGCCGGCGCTTGCCGCCATCAAGGGATAGGCGGCGAGCCGTCCGACATGGCTTTGCCTGAAGACTGTGCAGGCCACGACGTTAGCGGTCTTTGCTTTTTCGATCGCGAGCGCCATCGCCTTGGCGTTGACATGAAAGCCAAAGCCGCAATGGCCATCGATAACAGCCGTGGTGGGAGATTCTCGCACAATCGTCTACTCTGCGCCCGGCACGATATCCCCCGCGTTCATGCTGTCGATGTAGCTCGGAAGGGCGATGACTCCATGGGAATCACGACCAACCAGATTGGCATTAACGCAGCCGGTGGCGACTGCTTGCGCCTCGTTCTCTGAGGCGCCGGCAGCTTTCAGTAGCGCCGCTATCGGCAGTCCACACCTACGCGAGTTGCGGGTTGATCAACTCGAAACTGCGAAATCCGTAGCCCGAGCTATAGGTACCCACCCGTATTGGTAGCTGTGTCCTCTTGCGGCTATCGGCAGTGTGGGGACAAGCTATAAATATCAGCATTGGTGGGTGCTGGAAGAGGTTCGATTGACTGCGAATTTGGCGATGGTGCAAGCGCGACAAGAGGAATCGATGTACTGTGACCGACGTTGCAAGGGCAATGTTCGCTGTTGCTTTTTCTTCGCTTCGCTGGAAGCCTTTCTTGCGATGCCATTACAATTCCTGGAAGCGGAGCACATTGTAAACGACAGCCGGACGTCTAAAGCCACTCGACCGACGGCCCACCGCAACGGCGTGTCTTAGCCGTAAGCTGGTGGTCTTGATGCAGCCCAATGGTTCTTTGACCCGCTTACGGTTGATCTGCCGCTGGCCGAAATACCGGGTAGAACGTACGAGGAAACAGTCCATGCTCAGCGCCGAGAAGGCACACACGATGATCGACAAGGTCTTTGATCGCAGCAACGCCCTGTATGTCAAAAATGTGCCACGAAAAGGCCGTGGCGTATTTGCAAATATTCCGTTCAAAGTTGGAGATCTAATCGAGCGCGCTCCGACCTGGGGATTTGATGATGCCGCAGCCAAGCTGCTGGATCGTACAGGCGTCTTCGAGTACTACTTCGTGCGGCCCGATCAACATCTCATGAGCGGCCCTCTGACAGGCTACGTTGTTTTCGGTGTGATCTCGATGGTGAACCACTCGTTCAACCCGAATGCACAGGTAGTGTGGAACGATGAAGAGTCCGGCACTTGGGCGAGTATTGTGGCAATAAAAGACATAAGGGTGGATGAGGAAATAACACATCGCTATATGAACATATCGGCTTATCCTTCTAGCATCAAATTCATTGATTGAAGTGCAAAGCTCGTTGCTTGATCGATCTAAGAGCGCGTATGAGGATCAGAGAGCAAGTCATTTGCACGCGAGTGTGTCGCGGGACATCGCCGCAGATCGGGGCATGGGCAGACCAGTCTTGATTCCGGCGCCTGCTCTTCATCGACGAAATCTCGATCCAAATGACTCCGCTGCGCGGCTGGAGATGGAAGGGCGACCGAGTAGAGGCTTTGCACCGCATGGCCACTGACGAGCGTTGACGTTTCTCCGCGCTCTGCGATGGGATGGTCTCACCAGCCGTTGTGTGTTCGATGGATTGATCAACGGCGCATGCTTCAGTGCTTATGCCGAACATCAGCTCCGCAAGCCGATACCCCATCATGAGCAATCTGGGCAGCAAACATTTTATGAGCATCGCACATAAACACACCCGATGCCGCCGTCTGCCGAGCCGCCCCCTTATATTTGGTAGTATGCCAGGGTTGTCAGGCGTCTCGCTTTCGGGAAGCAGATCGGCGATAACTTTTCGTCTCCCCGTTCACTCGCTTGGCTCGACATAAGAGACCGAGTTGAAACTCGATGGAGTCAAAACAATGACGATCAGCAAAGGGCCGCAGGCATTCCCACGAACAGAGTACCTGCGAAGGCTTGCCGCGGTCAAATCGCAAATGGAACAGCGGGATCTCGATGCGCTCGTCGTAACGGACAGCTCCAACCTTACTTACCTTACGGGCTACACGGCAAAGTCACCAAGTGATCCAAAAGGACTAGTAGTGTCGCTTCATGAAGAGGAGCCGACGTTTATCTTGCGTAAGATGGATATGCCGGCAGCATTGCATCAGACATTTATCGAGCGTGGCAAAGTAGTCGCCTATCCGGAAGCGCTCATCGGAAATGCAGAAATGGATGGCTACGACGCATTGATCGATTTCCTCTTCGAGATAGGCAACGCAAACGGGGGCGTGGGTCTCGAACTTGGGGCCATGTCGGTACACTCGGCGGAGAAGTTCAAGGCGCGACTGCCGCATGCGAATATCGTGGATTGCACCGGCACAGTAACTAAGATCCGAATGGTTAAGTCCGATATCGAGATAGTGGTCATGAAAGAGGCCGCCGCTATCACTGATGCCGGAATTGCGTGTGCGGCGGATGTGATGCGCCCCGGGCTGCGGGAAGCCGATGCGATGGCGGAGATCTTGGCGACGCTGGTGCGCGGCGCCAATGGCAAGCCAGGAACGATGATTGAAATTCCGTATTTATGCTCTTCCCCGCGTACGGGAACAAGCCACATCACGTGGAGTGAGGACGTCTTCCGCCAAGGTTCACAGATAAACCTTGAAATCTCCGGTGTGCGCCACGGCTATACTGCCCCGATCAGCCGCACCTTCTCAATTGGCCGGCCCTCTGACCGTCTACATCGCGTGCATGAGGCTGGAGTCGCTGGCTTGGAAGCCGCACTGGTTACTGTCCGCGCGGGATGTACCTGCAGCGACATCGCCAAAGCAATCCATCGCACGATTGAAAAGCTGGGCCTCAAGAAGGAATCGCGCTGTGGCTACCCTGTTGGTATCGATTGGATGGAGCGGACTGCCAGCATTACGGAAGAGGACACGACAGTGTTGACGGCGAACATGACCTTCCATCTGCATTTAGGGAACTGGATGATTGATGAGGACTTCGGGTATGTCATCAGCGAGACTTTTCGTGTGACCGAGTCCGGCGCCGAGGTATTGACGAGTGCGCCACGAAAGCTTTTCGAGCTTGGCTAAAGACAGGTTCTAAGGAGTAGTCGCCGCGTGTCCTGCCCGAGCGCGGCGCTTAGTGGCTGGCTGCTACCAGAGATCCTCCCTCCTGGCTCGATCCGAGCGGCTAGGAGAGCACTTCCTCTTGCTTGGGTTTGTGGTGCCGCGCGGAAACATGATGCTGCGTCGCCGGAGCCCAATTACGGATGTCACGTCCTCGATCATGCGTCGGCGGAGGGACTCACCTGCGCCACCGAAACAATTTCTGTCTGAAGCTCTGAAAAGCCCCGATCCTCTCAGAGAGGAGGCGGGCGCTACGATTCAACCTAACCCCATCCCGTGTAGTAGGCTTGCTCTGTGCAATTGTGATGATCCAGCGGTCGGGCCGATCGGCTCCGCCCAACCACGTCACCCCTTCAAAACTGGCAGGAGGGCTCCATTCCCGGCTATCGCTGTAAGTTCGCGACCGAAGTCGAAGCTTGGTTCGCGACTGAAACGCACAATTTTGGAGGACGGCTGCCCGGGAAATGACCATTCGAGGCTACCAAATGAGAGAGCGCCAGAGACTGTTACGCACCAGAGATTCGTAAGAACTTTGACATGGTACCAAACTTCCTCGAAACACTCCAATGGTCTGTGCATGTGACCACTGAGGATTGATTAGATGCTCGGCAGGTGTCATTCCTCGCATCTGCCGACGACAGCATTTGAGCGCAGATGAGCGGATGCTAGTCGATTACGATTGCGAGGTCGGGCTCGGCCGCGACCTAATTCCGGCAGAAGCGGCCGGTCAATGCACTGAGATTAATGAACATCTGTGCTCATGCCGATTTAAATTTCAATAGGATGCTCTTTACCAAAATAGGTAGGGATTCGTTCCGTTGCTGATGCAGTAGTCTCAGTCAGACCGCTCTACAGTTGGCGACGCGGACTATCACGATGACAAGGGGTGCAGGAATGCAAAGCGCAGCTGCTACATTAGGCGCCTCACGGCTCATTCAAGTACATGATGACCACGCCGCTCGCAAAGACATTAGATTTTTGATAGGATTTGATTTCAATGAGTATATATCAATCGCACGGGCGACTCCAACTAAGGGGCCGACAAATCCGAATTTTCGTCCAGATCGCTCGCAAATTGATGCAGGCGAGGGGTATTGGATCGTGGGTTTTGACAGGAATAACAATGTCGCAGGGCTTGAAGCTGCTCGACTATACCGGCTTCCGCATACCAACTTTGCGGAATGTCTTGAATCCTTGAAGGCCTTTTACGCCGACCCGAAGAGGCAAGCCCATCCTCAAGACTGCTGTACTTGCACAGCACCAAGCGCGAAGAAGATCACCGGGAAAGTAGCCTACCACGGGGACCTTTGGGTCCGCGGAGACCTTAGAGGACAGGGGATACGCAGGATCATAACGCAAATCACGCACGGCTTTTCTTTTGCCATGTGGGAGCCTGACTTCTTATGTGCGCTTGTAGCGCGCTGGACTTTGGATAAAGGAGTCGACGATATGCTGCATCATGAGGCCGGTGGCGCGAAATTGAAGCTGGTGGAAGACGATATTGTGGAAGACAATTGGCTTTCCTGGACAACGGGTGTGGAGTTGAGGAGCCGGCTTGATCACGAAGGTGGGATCGACGTGCGCCTAAGTCCGTCATTGCTGCCGGCAGGGTCAGGTGGTGCTTAGCGGGCGTGCAGCCGCGCAAATGCTCTAAATGTGATCCGACGGCGGGGCCCCCTTGCCACGGCCGCACGTTAACTCCCCGCCGCAAGCAATCGTACCGCTGCTATCTTACGGACGGTAAGACCCAGTAATTGCAGCGATAGTGTTGTCGCACGGGCAAAAGCATGGAAACGAAGCTGTGCTTCATGGGCTGGCGCTGATAGAAGACTGCAGCGACCTGCTGGTCAACGCCTGTCTGACGCAGGTCGGGCGTGCCGAGCGGGGCGCGTTGCACATGATCGAGCATCGTGCTTTCAGCCGATAGCGATCACGCTGCGTGGCGAAAAAGGCAACATGTGGAAGACTTGATCGACGAGGTGCGCTCGTTGAATGCGGCGTAGCATGTTGCATAGAACACCAGCGGTCGCAGCTCTACGAGTGACGGGCGAACTACCGGTCGCGGCGACTATGCTGTCAGCCAGCTCACCCGCAAGCGGATCGAGGAGGCATTCGACTGCTCGAGACGGTCGCGGCGCAAGAGAAGACCCGCCCCTGGCGGTGATCGCATCTAATGGGCCCTTTCGCGTGCTGCCGCCGCCTCCGATCTGGTGCGGTTGCTCAAGCCGACCGCGGAACCGGCTTCGCCACGCCTTTGCTGGGCGCTGGCGCATTGTCGAGATACCTAGTGTCCAAACCGCCGAATCTGGCGGGCCTAGTGGTGAGCAGTGGCGCAAGCCTCGATGCCCATCATTCACGGCTCGAGCGAGGAGAAGAACGAATAATCTTGCCTCGCCGGAGGCTTCGTAGATTGCTCACTTGGCCTTTGCTATCAACTGCATGGACGTGAAATACGTGTTTCGAAACGCAATTGTCGCGGCTTAAGCGCGCCACTTGGCGCACAAAACTCCGAAGACTCTAAACTGCTGCTGGATGAGACACTCAGCGGTAGTGTCACATGAGCCCCGCCTCCCGACTTCACCTTTCAGGCTGTTGAAGAACTCCGCCGCATTCGCATACGAAGGCTGTCTCGTCGCCAATCCGCGCCGGGCGCCATGAAGTTCCGGTCGAGGCAGCATCCTTACACCAAACGAGCATGGCGCTGCAGGTGAGCTCGGTGCCATGGTCGGACACGATCATTCCCAGTGTGCCACGCCGAGCGATGATTGCCGTCACTTTCGCGGGCCACACGTCGACGACAATGTTGAGGATGCGCAAGCCTCACCGTTGGCGAACAATCGTGGCCAAGTCGAGCGACCAAGGCGCGTTGGGCCTTGCCTCGACCAGGATCGGGGCTCGAGCTCCCATAGCCTTGCGGCGCGATAAAGCAGGTAGATCCAGGTGATCCCCATGGCTCTCCCTCCTGCCGCAGCAGGACGAACAACCGGTGGTAGTCGAAACGCCGCCGCTCACTGGCGAGATCGCGCGATCGGTCACGCAGAAATGAGTCCGGCGGCGGACAGCTGGAGCAATAGCGGATCATTCTCGTGTCCGCACTCCAGGACCGAGCAGCCCGGCATTTCCGACAGGCTCATGATTGCCTACAGGCGCGTGACGCAGCGCGCTTGGCGGCGGGCGTACCATTCTTTTGATAGGAGCTCACGAAGTGCCGCCGCATGGAGCATGTGCTCGCCCACAATTAACTTCCGTCCTCCTCCTCCAGGGCGCTCAGACGCTTTGCTGCGGAAACGTGCCACCGAATTGTTCCTTCAAGCTGTAGATCGCGGCTTCGGAAACATTGTGCTTGCGAGCCAGGTGAGCCGTCTTCGCCCCAGCGCCATGCTCCTTCAATATCGCGATGACCTGCTCCTCTACATGTTATCGCCTGGCCATTTCTTGAAGTTGGCCTAGAAATCTCTGCCATATCGTTCGAACCGGCGATGTCGATGGCGCGGTGCCATGTCGCTTGCTTGAGGCAGACGAGAGCCAAGCCGGGAGATCCTTACCAGAGCTAATATCGGTCTTGAGGCGCGCGGCCATATTGACCGCTCTTTCTATGATGCGGCACGGTGATGGAGACTATCTGGGCGCGAGTTGCGTGTTGACGCTCCATCATCTCTAAAAGTGTGCGAAACGCGCCTGAATTATCTGGACTTTCCTGCTGTTCGGACACTGCCGCGACGGCACCCGTTAGATCATCTGACCCACTTCCTTTGGTAGCTACGCGCGAGCCACCGAATGGTCTAGTTCGTTGAAGAAAGGCAAGGCCGACTTGTTCGTAGGAGTTCCAGGATCTGCACGAGTCGCTCCAGATGCCGAGTATAGGTAACTTGGTGAGAGTTATTTCTTCACGAGAATGGAAAACTGAAATGCTCCAGCTGACCGAGAGTCTTTATACTTCCTCCAGGCAGGCCCCTTCGGAGCATCGCTAGCCTTGGTTACCGCGTCTGGTCGAAATAGTCGCGTAGGCGTGCCTCTCGAAAGTTCTCGCAGCTCTTTCCGAACCGTTCCCAAGGGTAACGGTGATAGAGAGGTTGGCGGAGCTTTACGCCAACACCGAAGCACTGTCGCCGGACTCGACGTTCAGGAAATAGCAACGCCGTCGATGCCGTCGAATCTGCGCCGTAGAGGGCGGTCTTTTGACGCGAGTCCCCCAGTTGCCTCACCTGGGAGGCCTCAGGCTCGCATTGGTCAGAAGGTGACTTTCCACCGCGCATATGAATTGACGGAACTATGGAGACATCGATGGAAGTGTTATCGCATATGCGGGTCATCGAGATCGGTAGCTCCGCTGCAGCCAGCTATTGCGCCCGGCTATTTGCCGATTTCGGAGCCGATGTTCAGAAAGTCGAACCGCCAGTGGGCGATAGTCTCCGACGAAGCGCACCACTTACACCTGGTGGGCAGAGCGCGTGGTTCGCATTTCTGAATTTCAATAAGTCGAGCATCATCATCGATGCTAAGGACCCAGATGCGATCACTCGGCTGACGAAGCTGATCGAGGATTGCGATGTCCTCGTCGACGGCCGTGATGTTGATTCTGCGGAGTGCCCATCGATTGATGTCGCAGCGATCCGCAAGAGGCGCCCCGAGTTGATCCACCTCGGCGTAAGCTGGTTCGGTCAAGAAGGCCCCTACGCCGGCTTCGCGGCAACGGATTCGGCGGTCCGCGCGCTCGCTGGTCTTATCAAGCTAGTTGGACCTCTCGAGGGCCCGCCATTGCAGGCACCGGATTTTCAGACGGGTATCGTAGCGGGCCTTTGGGGGTTCATCGCTGCCGCGTCGTCGACGCTTGCCAAACAGCGCGGTAGAGCAGGGCGCTCATGGACGCTCAATACCTTCGAATCGAGTCTTGTGCTGTCCGAATATCTCATGTGTGAGGCGTTCGTGCGAGGCGACGTTATGCAGCGGCTCGGCATCAATCGGTTCTGGCCTAGCTTTCCGGTCGGCATTTATGACACCAAACAAGGGTGGCTCGGCGTCACACTGCAAACGCCAGCTCAGTGGCTCGCGTTTTGCGATATGCTTGGTTTGTCCGAGTTGTCGAATGACCCGGCGCTCCTCTCCGGCGAAGATCGTCTGCAACACATGGACCAGATCGACCTGCACTTTGCGCCGCCGCTGAAAACGCGGACAGCGCAAGAATGGTTTGCGGAGGGGCTGAAACGAAAAATCCCCATCGTGCCGCTGCCTGAGATAGCTGATCTGCTCGAGGACTCTGAGAAGAAGGCGCGCGGCGCGATCGTACCTATCTTTATGAGCAATGAACAGGGCTTGACCGCCGGTTCGATGCAGCGGCTGACACTAACACCGCCCCGCCGGGGCGGAAGAGTTCCCGCTCCTGGCGAGCAGCAGGTTCGCTCGAACACGCGAAGGCACCTATCCAACTCTGGGGCACAGTCGTCTGGCTCCATCGATGCCGATCGGCAGCCATTGCATGGGATGCGCGTGATTGACTTCTCTATGGGCTGGGCTGGGCCATTGTGTACGCGCACATTGGCTGATCTGGGCGCGGACGTCATCAAGATCGAGGCCATCCAGTATCCGGACTGGTTCCGCGGCGTTGACCGTCGACCTGATTACGTCGACGCTGAGATGTACGAAAAAAGAGTACGTTTTAGCATCCTGAACCGCAACAAACGCGGTATCACACTCGACCTGAAAAGACCGAAAGGCCTCGCCCTTGCAAAGCGGCTTATCGCCGGAGCTGATGTGGTTGTTGACAATTATTCAGTTGATGTGCTGTCGAAGCTCGGTCTTGGATATGACGAGCTGAGAACACTCAACCCGCGGCTCGTTATGATGTCGATGTCAGCCTTTGGTGCGAACAGCGTTCATCGCGATTGCCGGGCCTACGGTTCGACTCTCGAACAGGCATCGGGGTTGCCGGGCGTGATCGGGAATCCCGATGGGCCACCGCTGATGAGCCACACCGCCTTTGGCGACCCCATCGGCGGGTTAAACGGCTGCGCTGCCGTTCTGGTGGCTCTGCTTCACGTGCACAGCACGGGACAGGGGCAGTTTATCGATCTCGCGCAGATCGAATGCATGATGCCGTTCGTGGCCCCATGGATGACCGTCCAATCGATCGGCGGCACGCCGCCGATAAGATACGGTAATCGACATCCGCAGTTTGTGCCGCACGGCTGCTTCCGATGTGCGGGTGAGGACAGCTGGATCGTGGTGGCGGCGACCGACTCGGAGATGTGGCATAGGCTTGCGCTGCTCATTGGCCGGCCCGACTGGGCGAAGGATGATTCGCTCAAATCTAATGAAGCTCGCCGGGCGATTGAGAGCGCCATCGAGATGGAGATCGCAGGTTGGACGCTTAGCCGCGATGCGGATACCGCCATGTCGGAGTTGCAGAGCTCAAAGGTTGCCGCGGGCGTTGCCCGGCTTCCAATTGACCTGCTCAAAGATCCGCATCTTCGGTCGCGTGCATACCTCCAGGAGGTCGAACGAGCTTTCATAGGTTTGCATCCGCAGCCCTCGATGCCAATTCGCGAAGGAGGAAGACCCCAATCCATCCGCACAGCGGCGCCGACGCTCGGGCAGCATAATAAAGAGATCCTATCAGAGCTTATTGGCCTCTCCGAGAGCGAAATAGCAGAGCTGGCGAGGGAAGGCATCATCGGCACGAAGATGCTCTCCGAACGAGAACTCGCGAAATCAAACAACGTGTTGTCGGACTGAAATATCGGCCTACCCTCTAGATTAGCGACATTTCGGCCTTGGCAGATGGGCCGCTTACTGACTAGGGATTTGTCGTCGCGCAAGACCCGACCCAGTCTCCGCCCGAGTGCGCGACGCAGCACCACTTCACGGCAGGCCGAGTCTCAAGCGCCTAACTCTGATGCATGGAGGACTACCAGCAAGAGTAGGTTCATTGCTGTCGATCCGCAGGTAAGTAAACAAGTCATTCTCGGAAGAAGGCTGTCGCTACTTCCTGAACCGCTTATTTACGAAGGAGACAACTATGGCTGGAGCGACTGGCGATTCACGTCGTTTGCAGACTTTCGAAGCATTAGAATCAAACGTCCGGCTATACTCGCGTTCGTTCCCAGCCTTGTTCAGTCGCGCGCGCGGCTCCATTATGCTATCGGAGGGGGGGCATAAGGTCATTGATTTCCTGTCTGGTGCTGGAGCCCTGAACTACGGGCACAACAATCACCAAATCAGAGCCGCCATTACAGAGTACCTGGCATCGGATGCTGTGGTGCATGGACTTGATATGGCCACTCCTGCAAAGCTCGAATTTATGGAGACTTTCAGCTCTGTCATTCTTCAGGAGCGGGGGCTGAAATACCGATTTCAATTCACAGGACCAACAGGTGCTAATGCAATTGAGGCAGCTTTAAAACTGTCTCGCAAAGTCACGGGGCGGCAAAATATCGTTTCATTCACGCATGCATATCACGGTCTGAGCTTAGGGGCGGTTGCTGCGACCGGTAGTCGTTTTCATCGCACGGCCAGCGGAGTCTCGTTATCGGGCATAACTTTCATGCCTTATGACGGCTATTTTGGACAGGCTATTGATACGGCTGAGTACATGCGGAAAGTACTGCTGGACAGTAACAGCGGCATTGATGCTCCAGCAGCCGTTCTCGTCGAATCTATACAGGGAGAAGGGGGTATAAACGCAGCAAGCAAGGAATGGCTGCAATCAGTTCAAGCCATAGCAAAAGAAGCTGGTGCTCTTTTCATAGTCGACGATATCCAGATGGGCTGTGGCCGCACGGGCGAATTCTTTAGCTTCGAGTTCGCGGGGTTGTCGCCAGATATCGTCGTAATGTCGAAATCGCTCAGTGGGTACGGTCTGCCATTGTCAATGTTGCTGATCAAAGAGGAGATCGATGCATGGGAGCCCGGAGAGCACACGAGTACCTTCCGAGGTAATAACCTTGCGCTTGTATCTGCAACCGCCGCTATTAATATCTATTGGCGCAGTCAGACGTTCTCGGAGGGTGTTCAACGTCTGTCAGACCTTGTTCGGCGCCGACTTGAGGCCATCTCATTCAAGCACGGAAACAGGTTTGCCGTTCGAGGGCGAGGTCTGGCCGTAGGCTTTGATTGCCAGATGGCCGAAATCGCAGAAGTGACCTCGCGTAAGGCGTTTGACAAGGGATTGATTGTCGAACGATGCGGACCTGATGATCAGGTTTTAAAAGTATTTCCTGCGCTCACGATTGACTCTGATACGCTAAGTCAAGGTCTTGAGATATTCGAGGAATCCTTGACCGAAACACTAAGAAGCTCGAAGTTATCGGACATCTAAAACGCGAGCGGCCGCCGACGGATTGGTACTTCTTCAGCATCTTTGCTTCGTCGCCGCTTTGGGCGATCGCCGTCGCAAGCAGGATAGATTCCGCCTGCGGCGCCAGCCACCGAACAGCCTGCAACAATTTGCGGCCTGTAGGTAGTCGTTCGTGAAGAACGTCCCTGAGCACCGTTTTACGCAAGGTGTGATTGCGATAGGTGGCGACAGAGCATCCATAACAGGCCGCATAAAAGTTCGGTGAGCCAGCGGCGGAGCAGGCTGAAGTTGTAGCCGGCGGCGGCGAGCACGGCGTTGGTGCGGTCGCCGTCGCGACCCTTGAGATGGTTACGGCGCATTCGGTGGTCGTCCTTGAGATGGCCGATCACAGGCTCGACGGCGGCGCGACGCCGCATCTCGCGGCGGATGGCTTTGGTGACACGGCGAACCTGGCCACTGATCCAGACCTTGAACCGGTCAGGATAGTTGTGGCCGCGGTAGCCCTTGTCGCCGTGGATGCGGCGCGCTGCAACACCAGTGAGCTTTTCGAGGTCGGCGATGACGGGACCGAGCGTGTGGCCGTCATAGGGATTGCCGTGCAGGGCCTTGGCATGCAATACGAACTGCCCGCCTTTGGGCGCGGTGGCAGGCGTGGCAATCGAGACTTTGCAGCCAAATTCGTAAGGTGCCCGGGCCTTGCCTTTGCCGATGCACTCCACCTCGGGGGCGTGCAACGAGTAGACCTTGGGACCGCGCTGACGCTGCTCTTGATGGCGAACCCGGTGGGCGAGATCGAGCAGCGGACCAAAGCGATCCTCAAGCGCAGGGTCGCCCTCGATCTTGCGTCTGATGTCACGGATGATGCGGCCAAGCCGGGTGCGCAGGAATTTGAGCTCTCGCCGGGCACGCTTGAACTGGTGGGCATGCGTGTAGCGTCCCACCATGATGGCGGCGCGCCTGGCCACGCGCAGATAGCTTTGGCGCAGTTCGACGCTCTCGCGTTTGGCCAAACCGACCAGCTTCTCGATCGCCCGGTGCATGAGCCGTGCATCGCTCGGATGCGCGATCGCCTTCTCCTGTACGGTGGTATCCACAACGAGCCGCTCGAGATCTTTGGTCTCGATTGCCCCAGTTCGATGCGCCACCGAGAGGCTTTCTTGCAACAGCGCGGCGATCTGCTCCTCACCCAGCCGCTGGCGCCAGCGGGTCAGCGACGAGCGATCGAATGGCAAGTCGTGCCGGAACACCACCTCGCCGCAGAAATGCTGAAAATACGGGTTCTCGACCCACCTGTCGCACAGCGCCTCGTCAGAGAGATTGTGCATGTGCTTGAGGATGAATAGTCCGGCTACCAATCGTGTCGGCAACGGTGGCTGCCCCGGCCCGAGGCGACAGACCGAACTGAAGCGTCCCGCCAGGAAGTCCCAATCGATCTCCGCCGCCAGACGCACCAACGGATGGCGAAGGTTGATGATCTTCTCCAGAGATGGACGAAACAGATCGTCCTGACGATCGTCGCGCGGATGGCTCATGGGTTCTCCCCAATAGCGAATCTCGCCGTCAAAGGAATCACGAAGCCGCCCAATCCGGAATCCAAAAACGCAAGAAAACCAGGACCTACCCACGGCATTCTTGCAAAATCGAATACTTGCCCGCGTCAAATCACTGCGACAGATCAATCGCTTCCGAATTCTTCACGGGCGACTAGGTACGAACCGCCTCCACCGCGCGTTGCCCGAACCCAGGGCCGAAGTTTGGCACAAAGCCCACGAGAAACTTGGGACATGCGGCTCGTTTCCAGAAATGGACAGGACGACGCCCTCGCGAGCCATGCGGAGCCAAACTTCGTGATCGACCAGTGGTGCCAAAGTCGTTCGCCGTCTCGATGTTTCGCCGAGCGGCGCGGCCGGGGCGCAGCACGCTGATCCGCGCGAGCTCCCATGCGGCGTTACAGAAGAATTTGTAGCAGTCGTGGCTCAAGTCGATAGTCGCCATTCCGGAGAATCTGGTCTGTTAGAAACGTGCGACCACGTAAAGTATGGGACCGGGACCAACCCGCCACGAACATATCGGCAGAGACGATATCGTCGCAGAATCCGGCCGCGCAGGCTAGCATCCTAACCCGTCATCGAATCCATTAGCTAAGACGGAGGTCGTGGCCGCCTGGTCGAAGCCACAAGGAGAGCCGCGATGGCCTCTTGCTCGAGCCGGACGGCCCGCCCTTCAAGTACCGAATGACGCGAACGTGTTCGCCTGCGAGGTTGATGAAACCACGCAGCCCTCTGGTTGCTGCTGCGGGAGAACGGCAAATATAACCTAGCTCCCAAAGCCCACCCGAAGGGATCGGGCAGCTCGTCTTCGTGCGCGCGGCTTGCCCCAGCTGCTAGTGAATCCTCGCCTCAGCTGGCCTCATGATGTTGGCCTCGGACCATCTTGCTCCGTCGAGCGGCCTCACACCGTGGGATTGCACCGCCTAAGCTCCAAATTGCTGACGGGGATTCTTGAAAGCGCCGGAGGCCTCGGAGCGTTTGTTTCGCGTGAACGTTCTATTTGGTTGCTTGGTTAGCTTATGGCTCGGCAACTTGCACGACGCTCAACCAGGCATAGCGTTCCGTTGCGGGCTCCTGTGCCACAAAGTGATTCTACGTGAGGAGTTCTATTTGGTATCGCGTGGGCGCTTCGGCTTGCGGCCTTTGGGCAGGGTTTTCGGAACTGTCGCCCCCTGGTCTGGCTGAACAACCAAGTCAGTCAGGGGAACACCTAACGTATCGGCGATACGCTCGATAAGATCAATCGTCGGGTTCGCTTTTCCGAGCTCCAGACCGCTCATATAGGAGTTGTCGATGCCCGCATCGTAAGCGAGTTGCTCTTGCGGAATGCCGCGATCCACGCGGATCCGGCGCACATTCCAGCCTACCAGCGCACGAGCTCTCATGCGCTAAAACAGCCATTTGTTAGGCCATCAAAACACGGTATAAAACCAAACTATTACAGTAAGTTTGTTCCTGATACAGGTAAGCGGAGCCTGCGCTTGGCGGCTGGATTGTCCCGCATCTTGATTGTGCAAATGGCGACGCCGCCTGGCTTGAGAAGCCCCAGATCCTCCGAACAAATTCATCTCTAATTCAGGGGCGTCCATCGCATTAGTTGATGCCTGTCACCTAACCATTGCGTCCCCACGTTAGTGCGTCGGCGAAGCGAGCGCGGTCGTGGGGACAAAGACATGGCATTTTCAACTCAGTGCATTGGCTTACATCGTTGCGACTTTGCGCAAGGTAAGTCGACGGCCGACATTGTTAGTCCTCATCGAATTGCGAGCGCGCCGATAGAGCGTCGTGTGAGCGTACCTCGTACACGCCGCACGGTCAGTTCATGTGCGCGCGCACCTCTTTTCTTAGCCGTGTATGTGCGGCGTACTGAGCTGAGGCAACGCGAGCATTCCGTAGCCTGCAGGGGATGTTCTGCGCGCAGCGAGTTGCCGACGGTGCCCGGTCACGCCGAGCACGAGCGGCCTGATGTGTAGCGCGTTCGCTTCTCGTTAGTTTGGTGCCGCGCGCGACAGGGGCGAACACCGACATCGACGGGTTTGTATTTTCCTACGTGAGAAACATAGGGGTCTATGTTTGCGTACTTTTGAGCGGAGAACTTCGGTGCTGAAAGACATCTTCGGACTAAGAGCGGATGGGCCAACCCTCTATTCAATAATATCTTTCCGGTCGTTGCATCGCCGCCGCGAGGGGCGTCGGGGCTTGTTGACCAGAGTGGCCGAGACCAAGTCACGCTCTGTCGTGATTGACGCGAGCGCTGAAGAGCCCCCGCTCTATTCGAACACGATTGTTAAGAAGGTCGTGCTGGCTTCAGCGGCAGGCGTGATCGCCTCTGGCGGGGCGCAGGCGGCCGATTTTCCCGTCAAAGCCAAAGCGATCGAGTACGTGAAGGTGTGCTCCACCTATGGTGCCGGATTCTATTACATCCCGGGCACGGACACCTGCATCAAGCTGGGTGGTTTCGTTCGCGCCGACGTGATGCTGGGCAGCAATAGTTTTGTTCTGAACCCGGTTTCCGGTGTCGGTGCTGCGCACAACCGCCTGAGCAATGCCTACACCGCTCGGTCTCGCGCAGACCTCAGCATCGACACGCGTACAGCAAGCGAATACGGCGTGGTCCGCACCTTCTTCGAGGGGAACTTTACCTGGAAGACGGGTTCGACGAGTGCGGCCGGATCGGGCGCAACAGCGTATTCCGGCGATGGGATCGGGCTCGGGACGCTTAGCATCTGGTATGCCTTCATCCAATTCGCGGGCTTTACGATGGGAAAGGCGGTCTCCCAGTTCAGCGCTCCTTGGACAAACTATCCGGCGAACAACTTCTTCGATGGTCTGCCGGGCGGCGGTGGCGATGCCTCGGGTGTCAACCAGTTCAGCTATACTGCTGACTTCGGCCAGGGGATTACGGCGACGCTTTCTGCGCAGGATCCAACGGCCTATTACCAGACCAATATCTGGAATACGACGAATGCCACGGCCGCCGGCATCGTGACGGGTACTTACGGCTCGCAGAGTTATGGCGGCACCGTGGCTCCCGATATTGTCGGCATGATGCGGATCGACCAGGCTTGGGGTCTCTTCCAGGCGTCGGCCGCGGCGCACAACAACCATGCGGCGTACTATGGTGGGAGCGAAGTCACAGGACACGCCGACGATAAGTGGGGCTGGGCCGGTCAGCTGGCGCTATCGATCAAGAATATTCCGACCGGCCCGGGGGACACGATCAATTTGCAGGCGGCTTACACCAAGGGTGCCAGCAGCTTTAGCATCCAGGAAAACATCCCGACCGCGTGGGCGATGTACGGGGGCACTGGCCGACCGGGGGCGTATCAGAGCCTCGGTTTCGCCGGCGTTGCTGATGCCATCTATTCCGGCTCGACGTCGGCAACTAGCACGGCTTTTCAGCTGACCACGACGTACGGCTTCAACGGTGGTTACATTCATAACTGGGATCCGTATTGGAATACTGCGGTTTACGGCGGGTGGGCCGCTATTCGCTACACCGATGCGGCCAAGGCTCAGATTTGCGGCAGCGCTGGCATGGCCGCACTCGGGTTGACAGGTGTTTGCAACCCCGACTTCAATATTGCTGCGGTCGGCACGGTTACGCGCTGGACGCCGGTCAGAAACCTGACGTTCTCCGCGGATCTGTTCGCCACATTCCTCGATCAGAAATATTCTGGCACTATTGCGGCGCCGGCGGTCCCGGCAGTTGCCAAACCTGCTGCAGTATATGAACTCAAGAACCAGAGCGCGTTCAGTATGCTGCTGCGCATCCAGCGCAATTGGTAGGTCGTCGCTTCGACGGGCGGAAATATGCTCCAGAAGAGTTCGCGAGGGTCGAGGCGGCCGTCCTCGATCGGGTGGCTAGCTCGGTGCTAACATCATTGTAAGGCGGCCGACGCGCGTCGGCCGCCTTCCAAGCTGAATACGAGGGTTCGATTCCTTTCACCGGCTCCAAAGGAATTTTGTCCGGCCCGGAGACATAGGTCACGGATCGTACCTAAGAGATGGGTGACAACCTCGTGCCGAACGGGTTGTCGAGGGGTTGCAGGGTTTTCTGCTCCAGGTCGAAATATCCCAAATCATAGTGCATGAAGCTGACGAGCCAAATGCCGTCGTCGACCTCCTTGATGCCGAGCTTTTGTCCGGCCAGCACGGTGGAGAGATTGATCCGCTTGCGATGCAGGCAAAGCCGTCCGCAGGCGGTGACGAGCAGCTCGTGATCGTGGAACGGATAGGTCAGTTCCGGCAGGCCGGCATAGCAGCGCGTTGAGGCCAGGTAGCGCTCGGCAGGGCAGTTCATGTCGAGGGCCTCGTGGGGAAGCTCGGCGTTGAACTCGCGGAGGAACGCGTCGAAGCGCTCCTGCTGCTGCAAGCTATTGGCGCCCGGCGGCCGAGTGGTTTCCTTCTTGAGGGTGAGATGCATGCGCTCGTGACGTCCGTTCTGCTGCGGATGGCCCGGCTTGATGCGCTCGATCGCAATCCCGAGCCGCAGCCACCACACCGAGAGCTTTGAGAGATTGAACAAGGCGTTGGGACTGGCGAAGGGCACGCCATTGTCGGAGCGGATGGCCAGCGGCAGCCCGCGCTCGCGAAACAGCCGCTCGAAGGCGGCAATGGCCGGCTCCTCGCGGGTGGAATCGAGCGCGTCGCACAGCAGCAGGAAGCGCGAGGCATGGTCGGTGACGGTCAGTGGATAGCAGTAGCGGCCATTGCCGAGCTTGAACTCGCCTTTGAAGTCGGTGCACCACAGATCATTGGGTCCAGCGCCCGCGGACAGCGGCGTGCCGCGCGCGCGGTGGCGCGGCACACCGCCGCGTTTGACCAAGCCATGGCGATCGAGCACCGCATGGATGGTGCTTTTGGCGGGAAGCCTGACATCGCCGTCGAGCCGCCGGATCAGCAGTTCACGGATCTTGCGCGCGCCCCAGTGCGGCTTCTCGGCTTTGAGGCGCACGATCAGGCCCTCGACCTGCTCCGGGAGCTGATTGGCATAGCGTACCGGCCGCCGCGAGCGATCGCTGAGGGCCGCCACCCCCTGTTCCTTGTAGCGATCGAAAATCTTGTAGCCGGTCTTGCGCGATATGCCGAACTCCCGGCAGACGTCCGTCATGGCCTCCCCGTCCAGCAGACGGGCGACAAAGCGAAGGCGCTCTTCCATCACCGAACTCGCTTTCCACGGCATCCACACCTCCCGCAGAACAAAAGCGGAAAGTGTAACCCATGTGTCCGGTACGGACCGTTACCTATCTCTCGGGTCGCTCATTTCCCTCAATGAAAGCAGGATATTGCATCCGCTTTTTGGGCCAGATTTTGTTGCTCGCTCTCGATTTTCATATAACCACCGTACCGAGCCCAAAGGCGGCCTGACGCGGCGCTCCGCGCGCCAATCTGGCTGGGCGGATCGGGCTTTTTTGGTCTCTACCCGGCAGTTCAACGCCGGCGTGGACCACTAAAGCAAGATTAACCCTCGCGGTTAGTCGCCGATTTCGCCGTTGACGCTGCGCACTCCTCTCAGCTCTGGTCACTCGCCATAGCTGAAGACATGTCTGCAAAAACGAGATCTAAGAAGGTGGATAAAGGTTCTTCGCGCCCTTGTGCAAAACGGCGCCGACAGTTGCCCGGGCTTGCCCCCATCGAGCCCTCCATCGCCACGCTGGCCCCGCGCAACATCCCAACCGGACCATTGGCTCAGCTGGTCAAGGGTATCTTGGAGCGCATCAGTGAGATGGCGAGCGCGCTCGGGGCCTATGAGGCGCTTCTTGCAGTACTCATCCTCACCGGCATCGCCGCGTTGCAATGCGCGAATGCGATAACGTTGCAGCCGATCTTCAGCTTGATCGCCCTCGGTGCGGTCCTCCCACTCGTTGCTCGGCTCATCAAGTCACGAGATTGATCTCACCTTGATAGAGAACTACCGGCAGTACGGCGTTTTTGACGAAACCGACCAGCGCTGCGCATTCTGGCCTAGGCGTCCCGCAGATGGCGTCAGGCCCTCGCGTGGCCTGGCCCTCAAGCAGTCGCGTCGCCAACGAGTTTCAAGACAGACACTACGTCACGATCGAGATTGCTTCTCACTTGAATATGGTTGACTTGCGTGGCGACGGTGCTGTCCGTATGGGAGTTCCGACCGATGTTGCGCGGGCCTCAAGGCAAACGCTGGCGCGACATCGGTCGCTCGCTTGGCACGAACATCCGCCCGGGCCAGACGGCATCGTCTATCCGTCACGGTTAAACGGCCAAACGAACCTCGCAATCTTTGACCGCGCGGTGCCAAAATTGAAAGCTATCGGAGTGCAGCCTCTGAGCGGCGTGGCCGGCCTCGCGACTGTGCTGGACGACCTTATGGTCGAGTTGGCCCCTTGAGCCGATCAACAATCAAGACTGCAGTGGCGGTCATTCGTCGTCGGACGGAACGATCGACATCCTTGTCAATATTCTTCCGACGCCAAGGCCCGCCCACCAGCCATCGCCGCCTTTGATGAGGAAGACCGAGCTCCCGGCGAGGTTGTTCCGCGTGACCTCTCGCCACGTCTTGAGATCGGTCCCGGATGGCGTCGACGAAAATCCGGGATGCGTATGCCACTCACCAACGAACGTATGAGTGCGCCCGCTCTCGGTCCATCGCCTCTTGGCGAGACCCTGATGCCCGGGATCGTCTCGATCAAACCGAAGTTGTGCACGGCGGTCGCGCCGCAGAGGCTCCGAACATTCGGTGATTTCGATGTGGGGACCTCTGTAGCAGCCGATCAGGATCCCTCCAGCCTCTGTCGCATTCTCGGGAATGCGCAAGTAGCGTTCTATCCTCATCATCACTTGGTTGTGGACGACGACGAGCCGCATGCCAGCGCGGAAGATCATTGAGCCCGTGTTTGGCAAGCTGGGCACTCTGGAGCGGGTGTGAGGTTCATATCTTTGATCTGGAAGCTGCGGTCGGGATCGAGCACACGTGTTCGGTAGCGATGCCTTGGCTCGCCGCTATTCCATGCGAGAACGAGGTCGAGCGCCAAGGCCGCCGCTGACATCGATGCCGAGACCGGGAACGGTGCATAGAGCCCGTCTCCGCAGGCCGGATTGCGTAGCAGCTCGTTGTCGGAGTCTGGACGCATGACCCGGTAGCGCGGCTCGCCAGCAAGCTTGGGCTTTCGGCATTTGAAGCACCCGTGCTCCGGTCCGTCGCAGAGCAAAACTTGAGCCGCACCGCCGTTGCCGACAATCCAGGCGTGAAGAACTGGCGGATAGTTCGGTCGCTGCGACACGGCATGATGGTTCAAGGCGATGGAGAACGGTTCCTCACCCGTTGCGTCGATGACCAGGTCGCCCGACAATCGCTTCAGGGTCGCTGTCGCGTCCACAGGACGGCTGTCGACGGCAAGGTGCGGAAGCTGTTCGCGAATGTACTCGGCACAACCGCCCGCTTTGTTCTGGCCGAGAAATGAGATTCCGAGAATATGCCGCCCTAGATTGGCCGGCGATAATCTGTCGGAGTCAATCAGCGTGAGGCATCCTCCTAGCGACCCGGCGCCGCTTTGCGCGAGATTGTAGGCGAGAAAGCCGCCGATGGTCCCGCAACCGATCAGAACAATGTTCTTTCCGGCGAGGCTCGGCACAGTCCCAAGATTGCGCTGGTAGAGGAAGCGCTCATCGATTGGAGAACCCAGATGGCGTTCGACCGCCACATCCTCGGTGCGGTCGAGCAGGAGCTTGGGCAGGGCCGACTTCCGGGATTTCATGAATTCGGGGCGATCAAATCGTTTGGGAATCTGGATCTCGGCGAGACAGATGGCATTTGGTGCGCAGATCGCGATCCAACGCGTCAGACCGGTGCCCAGCTCCAGCGCGAGCTTCAATTCGTGTGCTACGCCAATCCTGTCGAGGAATGCGGCAAGGCCTCGAAGATTGCGGGGCAGGGCTCCGCCTCGATCTGCGCCAAGATCGCGGTCCACGCGCACGATCCGGCAGGGGGCTGTTTCCGGAGTGGCCTTAATGCCGCGGTTAGCCGCATGTAGTGCCTTGAGGGAAGGGGCGAGGCCGTCCTTCGGTGCCAGCACCAGCTTGTCTTTAGCCGTCCGCGACAGCCCGACATAGAATATCTCACCTTCGCCTCGAAAACCCTGTGGCAGATCCACCAGGATTGAAGGCCCGGCGGTCCAGTACTGGCTGAATTCGTCGACGTAGTCGAGATCGGAGCGGCCACGAAGCCCGTCGCCCAGAACCTTCTCCGCCAGCTTTAGACATTGCAGAACGGTCCCGCCGGGATCGTACCGATCCAACACCATGGCGCTTTTTGCGACATAGCAGACCAGGTCGTCCGGCCCGAGCAAATGTGGCGTTCGCTTACCTTCCGCTTTGCCGCGCGAGAGCAGTTTGATGACCGGCGGATCGACGAAATCAAGGTCAGGCACCTCGATCGACACCTCGGCCTCCAGACCATGCCGTTCGATCCGTCCGACGTAGTATGGATGCGCGCTCTGGCTCCAATCCTTCTTGAAGCCCTCCTGTCTTAGTGCCGCATCGATGGTTCGGAGGACCTCCTGCTCATCCACTGGTCGACCGTCCCACAGACGGCGCCGGCGAGATGATGGCCGGTGCAGCTACAACAGCCGCAGCCGCAGCAGCGTGAGCCTTGACAAGATCGGGACGATTGGGAATTCGCTCGCCAAAGATGGCTTTCAGATGGTCCACGGCGACCTCTGGCAGGTAGCAATGGTTGATCGCGTCATCCAGCTGCTCGTGCATCGCGTTGGCAGCCTTGATGGCCTGCTGACGTTGCTCGCCGGTCCAGGATGACCCGAGAACTTCAGCGGTGTCGGCCGGATTGAGAATCTCACCGGCGAACATATCGGCCAGGCGCGAAGTCACCTCGAGGAGCGCGAGATCATCGCGGCGCGGGACACTCAGATGGCCAACGTCCTCGAATGCGTAGAAGGCGCAGGCCATCAGTATGATCGACGAGATATGTTCAAGTTTGTGATAATCCCGCCAGGCCTTCAGGTAGCGGCATTCGCGCCGCAAGAGTTCGCCATAGAAATCGACGGCATTGAGAAACCAGTCATGAATCTTTCGCGGGTCGGACTGCTTCCAGTTGTCCTTGCGGTGCGCGAGCAGAACCTTGTCGGAATCGACCTGATCCCAGCGGTCGATCCGCATCTTTCGCGAACCCATAAAGTCGATGTTGTCTTCGGAGTCGGCAATAGCCCGGTCCATCGCAGCCTTAGTCAGCCTGCCAAACTGATCGTCGGGAATGGCATACAAGGGGACGTCAACGTGGAGGCAATCGTCGATGATGACCCGCGCGCAGGTGTCTTTCTCCTCGAAGCCCTTCCACTTCTCGCGCTTGATCAGTACCTTCAGGGCGGCGTCGATAATGTCGAAGTAGAGTTTCGCCGCTTCGGCGGGACCGTTGCCCTTGACGAATGTCATCGGCAGATAGAGGCCGTCGTCAACGTCAATCTGCTGCGGCGGCATCCATGCGCGCCGATTGAGCAGTTTGTACGCCTCGCTGCCCTGCGTGAAGAAGCGCGGCGTGATCTGTCTTCCGAACTGCCGTTTCGTCTCGCTCGCGATCACCGTCCTGAGATGGTCGCGGATCTTTCGCTTGGCGTTTTGTAGCTTTTCCTGTTCGTCAGCTAGCAGCTCGAGCTTGGCAAGAAGATCGACGGCCCCTTGGGCGCCGTGAAGCAGCTTATCGACGTTTGCCACAGTGGTACCTTTTCTGGTTACAGCTCGCTCGCCACCGACGGTTCGGCGATCCGGGCGTCGGGGACGGCTTGCATCCAGCGGCACGAATCGATGGCTACGCTATAGAATAGCGCTTTTGGGGGGCTTTGGAGAACGAATTGACAACAGAATCCACCAAAAAGAAGCCGTTTCAGATACTTGCGCTCAGCGGGGGCGGGTACCTCGGGCTGTACGCGGCCGAGATCCTTGCCCGCCTGGAGGAAAGGGCTGGCAGACCCATTGGAAGCTGTTTTGATTTGATCGCTGGCACTTCCGTCGGTGGGATCCTTGCAGCGGGCGTTTCGCTGGATGTGCCGGCTGCCCGGATGCGAGACCTCTTCATCGAGCGGGGTCGAGACATCTTTTCGGGCCGGCCGCGGCCGAAGTTCGGCTGGATCGACGCGGGGCGGTCAGTGCTTGGTCCGAAATACGATGGCGAAGCCTTGCGGAGCCTTGTTTCCGAAATTATTGGCGACCAAACGATGCTGGCTGCCTGCAAGCACCGCTTGATCATCCCCGCGGTCAACATGACGAAGGGGAGTGTCCAGATGTTCAAGACGGGCCATCACCCGGATTTCACGCTGGATCCCAAGCGGCGATTGGTCGACGTGGTCATGGCGACCAGCGCCGCGCCGACCTACTTCCCACTGGCGGAGGTTGGCGCTGCGCACTATGCCGACGGCGGTCTCGTCGCCAATGCCCCTGACCAATGTGCCCTGCACGAGGCAACGCACTTTCTGAAGCAAGATGTGTGTCAGATCTCGATCCTCAGCATCGGCACCACTTCGACCGGATTTTCCCTCAAGCGATCCCTCGGTCGCGATCTCGGCAGCGCGAAATGGATGATGCGAGGCCGGCTATTGAGAACGATCGTTTCCTCACAGCAGCAGCTCGTCGATTACATGCTGCGCCACCAACTGGGCGAACGCTATCTGCGAATCGATGCCACCCAATCGGAAGAGCAGCAGGCAGATTTGGCCCTGGATGTTGCTGACGCGAACGCTCAAGGCACGTTGCTTGGCTTGGCGGAAGGTAGCTTCCAGAAGGTTTCTGCTGATCCTGCACTTCAAAAATTTCTGACTCACAAGCCCGATCCGCCCGACTTTCCCGGCGTGACCTCGGCTTAGACGGCGAACGCTCTAAAGTCGGTACCTGGAAGACCAAGTTCTCATAGGCGTTTCTTGAGTTGGATCGATCCCTTGGTATTGCGATCGGTCCAGTAATGACCGCTCATCTTCTTCGGCGGCGTACCGATGACGCGGTAGCGGAATGCGCCATAGTGGATTTCGGTCTGCGTGCCGCGGGCGAGAATGTCGGGGTCGCTCTGGTAAACGCCAATCACTTCATAGACACCGTCATTGTGACGGATCAGCCGTCCAGCTAGCTGAAAGGATCTATTTGTGTTGGGCTCTTCGCCTGTCACCAATCGAACCGATAACGATGTGTAGGTTTGCGTAATCGTGGCGGCGCCGGTTATCGTCTTGTTCTCTCGGCCACCCTGTTCGGCGTAGGAGGACAATAATTCAGCGCCCCACTCGCCGGAGAGGTCGGGTGTCTTGTGAAAAAGCCGGAACGGCCAGTGCCGCCATAATACCCGGTCGAAGGCCGTCAAGAGGCCGGTGACGACCGCGACCGTGACCGAAAATGGCTTGGCGTAATCCCAGGATAGGTCTACTCCGAAGTACAGGAGTGAAATTGCCCAGACCGCGGCCGCAACGATGATGATAACTGAGATCGAAAAGCCTGAAGGCATGTCCGAAGCAAATGTCTGAGGAAATGGATATCGAAGCGCTGCTTCGGAAAGTACATTCTGAAGGCCTTCCTCGCTACCCTTTGCTGGTCGTGTTCTTCACCGGAAGCGAAGAGCCGCCGGATTGTGTTTCGATGCTTCGCGTTCCGATGCTGAGTGGAGGCTTTGTCTTTGGCGAGGACTTTGGCAGCCGGGTTCGGCAAGCAATGGCGGATAACGAGAGCGCCCACGATGGAGCGGTTGCGTTCGGCCGATCGAGGAAGTCCAGCTCCTATAAGTGTGCGGGCTGGTCTTACCGCATTGTCGCGACAACAGCATCTGGTGCGGCAGAGGCAAACAGGGGTGCGGCTTACAACAGCGCAATTTCATTGTCGCTGAGCCGCGGTGTCGATCTCGTCTGCCTGTTTTCCCTGGATCTGGAGATCTTCGTGGGTGGGAGGCGGGCAACCCTCGTTGAAGGTCGCTAGTTCATATCATATGGGAAGCGATTGCGGTTGCTCCGCCGATAACCAGGCCGTCTGAATACCGATCCAGCCCAGCACGCTGGACGGGGAGGGCAGGAACCACCTTTTTGTCTCCAAAAAAAGGTCCGAATCGGCCGTAATCGCGTAAATCATTGATTTGGCAACGAAAACCTTTTTGAAATCTAGCTCTTGTAGGGTGTCAGAAGTTCTCCTATGTTTCTGACAACTGGAGTGAGAGCCATGACCGCCCTTAGCACCCGGATTTTGGAAGTCACCAAAGAACTGCCCGAAGGCGCGCCGATTGCTGCCAAGGCGCTTTTGCACCTTGGAAAGCGTGCTGCTGTCGATCAGGCCCTTTCGCGTCTTGCCGAGCGAGGAAAGCTCCTGCGCGCGAGGCGAGGGGTGTATCTGCGTCCGGTCGAAAGCCGTTTCGGGGTTAGAGCTCCGTCGGTCGAAAAAGTCGTCGAAGAAACCAAGGCTCGCAGCGGTGAGACCATTGTTTCCAGCGGCGCGGCGGCGGCCAACCATCTTGGTTTGACAACGCAGGTACCTGTCCGTCAGGTTTACCTGACCTCTGGTCCTTCTCGCGAGCTCCACCTTGGCAAGCAAGTTGTCCAGCTCAAGCATGCGCCGCTTTGGCAGCTTACGCTGGCGAACCGTCGTGCTGGTGAGGTGGTGCGTGCGCTTGCCTGGGTGGGTCCCAAGACGGCAGAACGAGCATTGCGGTCGGTCAGTCAGAAACTGACACCAACCGAAGTGAGGGAACTCAAGTCCGCGGCGTCTTCATTGCCGACTTGGCTTGCCAGGCCGGTAAGCGAACTACATGTCTGACAGGTTCCTAAATCTGTCTGACGCCGAGCGCCGAGAGGCGCTCGGCGTTGCTGCTTCCAATTCAGGACGTCCGGCACATCTCCTTGAGAAAGATGTCTGGGTTGTTTGGTGCTTGAACGCACTCTTTTCCTCTCCACTGGGAGAGCACCTCGTTTTCAAGGGCGGAACCTCCCTTTCCAAGGCGTACGGCGCAATCCGCCGCTTCTCAGAGGACGTCGACCTTACCTACGATATTCGGGCAATAGCCCCTGATCTCGTGAAAACAAGCGAGAGCAATCCCGTCCCTCAGACCCGAAGCCAGGGCAAAAAATGGAGCGACCAGGTCCGAGAGCGACTTCCAGTTTGGGTGAAAGAAAAGGCGCTTCCCGTTGTCAATCAGTGTCTGGAAAACGACAAGCTGAGTGCAAAGGCGGAAGCCGATGATGACAAAATCTTCGTCCGATACGCTCCCTTGGAGACAGGCAATGGCTATGTAAGCCCCGCCGTCATGCTTGAATTCGGCGCAAGATCCACCGGCGAGCCGAGCGAGCTTCACGACGTGGTTTGCGACGCCGCCCAGTATCTTGAAACTCTCGAGTTTCCCATTGCACGGCCGAAAACCATGAAAGCGGAGCGCACCTTCTGGGAGAAGGCGACCGCCATCCATGTTTTTTGTGTCCAGGGCAAACTGCGAGGCGAGCGTTTTGCTCGCCACTGGTACGATCTCGTGAGGCTGGATGACGCGGGGATCGCGGACGCCGCATTAAAAGACCGAGAACTGGCCAACACGGTGGCCGGGCATAAAACATGGTTCTTCTCTGAAAAGGACCGTGCCGGTACGACGATTGACTATCACAAGGTAGTCAATGGTGCATTGAAGCTCGTCCCTGAAGGCGAAGCGCGAGCCGTTTTGGAACAGGACTATCAACACATGGTCGACGACGGCCTCTTGCTGGATGAGCCGGAGACCTTTGAGACGCTAATGCAACGGTGTGCGGACATCGAACGCCGAGCGAACAGACCAGCCTTGAAAATCTAGAGATGGTCGGAGTTCATGCGCTGAGCTCGATCAGTTATCGTGCAGATCACCTAAACCGCGACGAAAACTCCGCTTACAGCTCGTACTCGAGCGACAGGTGCTGGATTGGCGGCTACGGATTCTCGGGGCTGCCGCCTGCCGCAGAGGGACTTCACGAGAGACCCTGAGGCGTGTGCCGCCATCGTTGGGCAGGTTGAACCCGTCTGTGCCGCCTCTCTCCCGGCTCCAACAGGAGCATGAAGCCGTAGCCGGGCGATGCGCTAAAGGGATTTCACCCGAACAGTTGCGGATTGGGCGGACCAGGCCGGATTCAATCCCCGCAGCAGTTTATTAAACTCGTTGGCGATAAGTCGTTGATCGAAGTGACGGAGAATGACGGTCTAAGCTATGTCGACTGGTGGCACGACGCGTCATTTCCGGCGAGATAAACTCCAAAACTGCCGACCGGGATATCGGCCAGCAAAGCCGCTGCATGCTGAAAAATCTGGCGCATCCGACGCGGCTACAGGTATTCCGACTCAAGGACCTTCGCTTGCGCGGCGAGACGGAGAAGTCTCGCGTCCCGTTCGACCACGAATTGAAAAGGCGGCCGAGATGTTCAAGCAGGCGATGGCGGGGCAAGCATGCGTGAGTTGCGGAGGGATCAAAGCGCAGCGTTCAGCGAAGGAAGCGAGCTTCAGCGGCCTTGACCTCGCGCATCTTCTGGAGCCTAAAAATCTCCTCCACCGGCAGAATATCCTTGTGGACGTTCTGAACGCCACCGTCAGCAATGATCCGGCGGAAAGTCTCCTGCATGGCAGTTGCAGCAGCGCGGATGCCGTAATTGCCATAGATCATCATACGGACATTGCCCAGCGCCTTGACCCGTTCGGCGTCGAGATCCGGATAGGCGTTCGGCACGATCACGAGCGGCACCGGATCGGTCCAGGCGCGCGAAAAGCTTTCGATCTCGGAGGGATCCCGCTTTTTCGAGTGGATCAGGATCATGTCAGCGCCGGCGTCCACATAGGCGTGGGCGCGCTGCAGAGCTTCCGCTTCGCCGAGGCCTGCGATCAAGGCCTCGGTGCGGGCGATCACGAGGAAATCCGGCTCCTGTCTCGCCGCGACGGCAGCCTCGATCTTGCCCTGGAACTCCGCAATGCGCAGCAGCTCCTGGCGCCCATCGGCTGCAAGGCTCGTGACCTTTGGAAAGGTCTTGTCCTCGATGACGACGGCGCTGGCGCCGGCGCGCTCATATTCGCCGATAGCATGGATGACATTGATGGCGTTGCCGTAGCCCGTGTCGATGTCCGCGATGATTGGCAGCGTCGTGCGGCCGGCGATCGCCCGCAGCGTATCCAGATGCTGCGTCATCGAGATCAGGCTCATATCCGCCAGGCCGTAAAGCGCTGACAGCTCGAAGCCCGAGGCCCACAGGCCCTCAAATCCCGCCTCTTCGGCGAGAATCGCTGAAAGAGGACTATGGGCAGCCATGATGTGGAGGAGGTTGGTTTCGGAGAGGCGCATACGGAGGCATTTGGCCGGGGGCATCGGCAGATCTTTCAGGACAGGGCCGCGCAGGCGGCGATGATGCGGTCACAGGCGCGGGTGAGGTCCTCGAGTGAGGAGGCATATGAAATGCGGATATAGGGCGAGGCCATAAAGCCGCTGCCGGGCACGACGGCCACGGCGATTGCGTCGAGCAAATACATGGCAAAATCGGTGTCGGTTTCGATCACCTTGCCGCCGGGCGTGCGCTTGCCAATGACTCCAGCGCAGGAGGGAAAAACGTAAAAGGCTCCGTCAGGCACCCGGCACGATAAGCCCTCGGCCTGGTTCAGCTTGCTGATCACGAGGTCGCGGCGCTCCAGAAAGGCGCGCACGAATTCATCGATATGGTCTCGTCCGCCAGACAATGCCTCAATGGCGGCGTATTGCGAAATCGAGCTGGTGTGCGACGACGTCTGGCCTTGGATGAGGTTCATGGCCTTGATCAACGGGAGGGGCCCCGCACCGTAACCGACACGCCATCCAGTCATTGCATCGGCCTTAGACACGCCGTTGACGGTCAAAGTGCGCTCATAGAGGTCGGGCGCGACGGCGGCCATGGTCGCAAAGTCGGCGTCATAGGTGAGCTTTTCATAAATGTCGTCCGACAGCACATAAATTTGCGCATGCCGCCGCAGCACCGCGGCGAGCGCAAGCAACTCGCTTCGGCTGTAGACTGCACCGGTTGGGTTGCACGGCGAATTCAGCATCAACCACTTAGTTTGCGGCGTGATCGCAGCCTCCAGCGCCTCGGGACGGAGCTTGAAACCATCGAGCTCATCGCAGGCGACAAGAACTGGCTTGCCACCGGCGAGCGCCACCATATCGGGATAGGAGACCCAGCACGGTGTCGGGATCACAACCTCGTCGCCCGGATCGAGGCTGGCAAAGAGCGCGTTGAACACAACCTGCTTGGCACCGCAGCCGACCGTGATCTGGTCGAGAGCGTAATCGAGCTCGTGGTCACGGCTGAAGCTCTCGCGGATCGCTTGACGCAACGGCTTGATCCCGGCGACCGCAGTGTACTTCGTCCGGCCGCCGCGGATTGCCCGGATGCCGGCTTCGCAAACAGCGGCTGGCGTGTCGAAATCCGGTTCGCCCTGACTGAGCGTAATCACATCGATGCCTTGCTCGCGCAGCTCGGCGGCACGCGCTGTCATGGCTTTGGTTTCAGAGGGGCGGACGGCGCGGAGGCGCTCTGCAATGAGAGACACGATAGAGGACCTGCGGACTTGGAAGGACAAATTCTTTACAGTTCCTACCCGCTTCCAAACAGTCTAACCAATCGCACAATCATGTTTTTGCATGAAATAATCGAAAGTGGCGATGCTTAGTTGCCGTCTCCGCCGGACCTGCCGCATCTGCGGACCGTCCAGGCGGCGATGGAAGACTCGCGGACGTTGAGACTGCACGGCCAGCCGCCTCGGTTCGGCACTCGATACCGCCTGGCAGCCCCAGGTGTCTTCGTACGGCGAGGAACCGTCGCGGACGCGCGTCGGAGTGAACAGTGTGCGAGGCGACGGTTGAGGCTTGAATGTCATCAGTCGACAGGATCGATCTTGTTGCGCCGGCGCACGCCAGCTCGGTTTCCGCTCTGTACGTTCACGACGGATCTGTGGGGAGGCGTTCCCGGCTAGAGCAATGGGTACCGACGGATAGAGCGCACTAGCAGCACGCAAAGTGGCTGGTGGCGATTGCGCTGCGTCCAGACAGATCAGATTCCGCTAAGTCGTAGATGTCCCAATGGTCTGAAGGACATCAGCAAAGGCGCGCATTGACCTGTGCTTGAAATGATGAGTGATCGTGTACATGCATGGTGAGCTGATGAGTTGGTTTGCAGTCCTATCCAACTTCGACGGGAACGGTTGAAGATCTTCACGAGCCTCGGATTGGTAACAATCGTAAATGGGGCGCGACGGGCGAGCAGTTCGCATCCATCTTGTCGAAGCAGCCAGCGCTCAGCAGTTGACGAGCGTCTGCAGGGCCTCAACGGCAACCCGGAGAGAGGCTGACGGACGTAGGCAGTCCATTATTGCGACTGGCGCGGGTGATCGGCTTCGAACGAGATAGGGCGCTGCGCTGGATCTTAACGAGCATAAGCGTGCTCCGGCCATCGCAGCAAGCGCGTACTTTCTTCGCGGCCAATCTGTCAGAAAGGAACACGTTGCTTCGAGCCGCAGCGCCCTTCGACATCTCGTCTTGGGCATCGCGTATTTGGTTGGTTTAGATCGAATTATTCGCTGACTGTCATCCAACTGTAGCAGGCCGGGTTTTGAAGCTCCTAACGGCGGCCGATGCGACGAGAGAAGTGGAATGGTTCTCGTTCGCTGCGAGTTTTCGGGACGATATGGAAGCGCTCGATTGGAACCTGAATTCGTCGGCAGCATCTGTTCGATTACGCGGCTCGTACGTCTCTTCAGTTGGCAAGCTCGGATCGTGATGTTGATCTCAGAGGCCCTCAGGCCATGGACCGCGATGCTCATCCTGCCCCGACCCGGGCCGGCATCCGTTTTTGTTGCCGCACGTTGCGGGCCAGGCATTCATATCTTTGGGCGCCGTGCAAGTGGGAGCCCAGCGCGGCCCCGTTTACGCCAACACCTGCTAGCGAAACGGTGGGCCGCAAATGCGAGCGCTCCATTGAGGGTGTCGCGCCGGATCGCGATCTTCGAGGCTCTCATTAAAACCACGCGGGGCCATGAGTCCGCGGGCGAACGCATCTGCAAATCGTCCATCGTGGCGCAGGAAGAGAGCGACGGGCGTTGCCGTTCACCGGCAATCGTTTCCAGCACGATCTCTGATGCACTGCACCGCGCGATCTTCTCGAGCCTCACGTCACTACAGATACAATCACAAACGGCGGAACAAGCACATGTCTAAAGATCATCAGGCCCGAACGGCGCCTATCAGCCTTGAACGGTCAACTCCACCGGCTTGTCCGAACCTGAAAGAGACAGTCAGAGAGGGCCTGCGTGCACTCAGTGCTTCAACGGCGATCCAAAACGGCGTAAGACAACATCGGTTTTCCGGAACAGAAGCGGACAAAGCTCATGCCGCGAACTGGCTGGCCTTGCGCTTCCTGCGGGCTGTCGATCCGCAACGCATCATCCTCACCAATGGGGCCCAGAGCGCGATGGTTCTTGCCCTCGCATCAGTCGCTGCGCCGGGCGATACCATCTTAACGGAGGAGCTCACCTATTACGGTTTTCGCAAGCATGCGCATCTTCAGGGCATCCGGACAGAAACAATAGCGATGGATGACGACGGCGCGGAACCTCAGGCGTTCGAGACGGCGTGCCGCAAATTCGCGCCGAAGGCGCTCTTTCTGATGCCGACTATCCACAACCCGACCACGATCGTCATGTCGCTCGAGCGACGACAACGAATCGTTCAAATCGCAAGGCAATATGGAGTGAGCATCATCGAAGATGATGTGTATGGAGTGCTCGCAGACAGCGTTCCAGCTCCCTTTGGCGCGTTGGCACCTGAGATAACATGGCATATCACAAGTTTTGCAAAATGCGTCGGCCCTGGTGTTCGGGTTGGCTACCTCGTTGCGCCTCATGGCAAGGCGGCGCAAACAACGCTTGACCGCTTCTATGGCATGTCGACTTGGTTTGCGGCCCCTTTCTCTGTCGAACTGGTGAACCTCTGGCTCGCCAGCGGTTCGATGCAAAAGATCGTAGCCGGCGTCAGAGAAGAGGCGGTCGCCAGACAGAGGATTGCCACGCAATGGCTCACTGGCATCTCATTTCGGACCCGGCCGGATGCGCTTTTCCTCTGGCTCGATCTTGAGGGGATTATCGATCAGGACGAACTGGTTGCGCAATGCGCTTCAAGATATATCACCATCCGGCCAGGGCGGATTTTTGCAACTGATCCGAAGTTGCCTGTAAACCATGTCCGTCTTGTCATCGGCAGCCCCGAGAGCCGCGATGAGTTGGAGGCGGCTATGGCTGTGGTTGGAGGTGTTCTCCAAGCGGCCCGTAAGGGGGCTATGGCGGGCGTTCGCTGATGTCTCGCGATCCCCGTTTTATTATCGCGAGCTTTGATGGTTTGCGCCCCGACCTCATTAGCCCGCAATTGACTCCTCATCTTTGGCGCATGAAGGCGGCTGGAGTGACGCTTGCTAAGCATCGCACCATCTATCCGAGCGAAACCCGATCCGCTTTCCCGAGCCTTGTCACCGGCGCCACCACCGACCGGCATGGCATGGTCGGCAACAAGTACCTCGATCGAGCCGTGACCCCGCCGCGCTATATCGACACGTCCGACGCGGTTCTGCTGCGCCGGCTCGATGTCGAGAGCAATAGCCGGCTTTATTCGGCGCCATCGCTCGGCGAGATCTTGGCGGCGAAGGGGCGGAGCCTTGCTGTCCTCGCCACCAACACAGCGGGTACCACCAGGCTATTCCACCACAAGGCCGAGGATTTCGGCCATATCCGTCTGTCCGGTCATTTTCGTGAGGCCTGTGCGCCAGATGATGTGCTCACCGAGATCGAAAGGCGTGTCGGGCCATTGCCTCCAGCTCCACCCAAAACCGAGCCCGATCGCAGCGGACAGGACTGGATCACATCCGCCTTTCTCGACGTCGTTTGGCCGAAATATCGACCCGACGTGACGATTCTCTCCTACGGTGAGCCGGACGTCACCTCGCATTTCCACGGCACGGCTGCCGAGGCGACACGCTCCATCATCGCTCATTGCGACCGCCAGTTCGGTCGCGTGCTCGACTGGTGGCAGGCCGAGGAAAAGCAGGCTGGGGTTCAGATTTTCGCGATCTCGGACCACGGCCATATCACCGGCCATACACGAGTCTCAGTCGCCAATAGTCTGCGCGCGGCAGGGTTCAACCCCGGTACGGCACCGTCTGCCGACGTTGACGTGGTGGTGGTGCCAGGCCAGGTTGGTGCTCTCTATCTTGCCAATCCAGAGGAGGCAAACGTCGCGCGGCTGGTTGCGGCTATGACATCCGAGCCATGGTGCGGTCCGCTGTTCACGCGTGCAAAGGATGAGGTCAACGGCATTGCCGCCGGGAGCCTGTCAAATCGCCTGATTTTTGCGGATCATCCCCGCGCCCCGGACGTCGCGTTTTCCTTCCGCGCCGACGATACCGTCGACCCGTTCGGCCTCTTAGGCGGCACCTTCTATGACAATGACCGCCGAGCGGGTCTCGGTCTTCACGGCGGCCTCCATCCGAAGGAGCTCGCGGCAGTCGGCCTCGTCGCAGGATCAGTGTTTCCGAATGCCGGATGCGCATCTTTCGTTGCGTCAGGTATTTGCGACATCGCACCGACAATTCTGAATCTGCTTGGCATTGAAGCACCCCCGACGATGAGCGGGCGGGTGCTCCATGAATTGCTTCGGCCGTCCGAAGCCTTCGACAGTCCTGTACGCGAGGAGAGCTTCGAGACGCGCCTCGGAGGCTACAGGCAGTTGCTCCGGCGCGAGCATGTCGGCCACGCCTGTTACATTGCCGGCGGTTGGAATTCCTATTGAAGTGAGAGGCCGCAAAGGTTTCACGCCAAGCGTCCATCGCGGATCATATGCATCTGTCAGATGCCGCTCATTCGGTAAGAAAAGATCGAGGCTATCAGCAGGAACGGGACCGCGATGGTGGCGGCCTTTGAGGTGCCAAGGCGCGATCCTCGGGACCTTAATCGAGTACAGCGTATCTGCCTCATTGTCGCAACGCGCGACGTCTTGGATGTCGCGGGTCTCGTCAGCTTCGTGCTGTGTGGCCGGTGGGAGCACGTCTGGTTTGCAATGCGCCGTCGACAGCCGGATCGGCCGTCCGTCAGTCCAGGCCAGCAGTGTTGTGGCGCCGACGCAGACCGGTTGATCACAATCAATGGTCGAAGGACCAAAAGCGCATGCCAAAATATAAGTTGGCGATCGGTGGGGTATGCCGACGCTGAGCCGGCATCGAGGGTATGGACATCAATGGATTCTGCCCATGTCGCATAATACCTGAAGGTCCGAAGTGCGCTTAGACGTGGGCCTTGAGAGCTCCGCAGGAGCAGCGCGCTGCTTGCGTTTGGTCGCGCGGACGCGCGCAATATGCAGTCAGTTCTTTGTTGTTGCCGGGTCTCGGATCGCATTTGGCCGAGATAAATTTCTAGGACCGCGAGCTATGGCCTGACGAGCATGTCACGCCTTGCTCAATTCCGGTCGCAGCAAGGTCTGCAGCGCTTCACGCGTTGCTGCTTCGACACATTCTCTTACCGAGCATCGGACGTCATCGTATTCGGACAAGCTCACATCGAATTATTCGATAGTCGTCATCCGGCTGTAGCAGTCCGATCTTTTAACGTCGCGCACAACAGCGGACACGCCCAAACGGGATTAAGCGATCTCAGTGCCGTGCTCAGCAACGCGTTCACGATGTGGGAGTAACGGCGATGGCATCGGTATCGATTGACGGGATCGTGAAGAACTACGGCCCGACGCCTGTCTTGCGTGATGTCTCGCTCTCGATAGCGGATGGTGAGTTCCTGACGCTGCTCGGCCCCTCCGGGTGTGGCAAGTCAACGCTCTTACGTGTGCTGGCAGGGCTCGAGATGCAGGATGCCGGCTCGATTTCAATTGGCGGACGGGTGGTCGATGGCCTCAGGCCGAAGCGGCGGGACGTGGCAATGGTGTTCCAGTCTTACGCCCTCTATCCGCATATGACGGTCGCCGCCAATATTGCGCTGCCGCTCCGGATGCGGCGGCTCACGGCGATCCAGAGGCTTCCCCTTGTCGGCCGTCTGCTTCCAGGAAGGGCGCGGATTGCTGCCGAAATCGATATGGAAGTCACCCGCACCGCCAAGTCCTTAGATATCGGCCATCTATTGACCCGCAAACCGGGACAGCTCTCCGGCGGCCAACGCCAGCGCGTGGCAGTCGGCCGGGCAATGGTACGCCATCCGGCTGTCTTTCTGATGGACGAGCCGCTGTCCAACCTGGACAGCAAGCTGCGCGTGCAGATGCGCGCGGAGATCAAGGAACTGCACCAGCGTCTTGGGGGAACCTTCGTCTACGTCACCCATGATCAGGCCGAGGCCATGACCCTGTCGGACCGCGTCGCGGTGATGCTCGATGGCGAGTTGCTGCAGGTCGCTCCGCCGCAGGACATTTATGGCGATCCTAGCGATCGGCGCGTCGCAGAATTCATCGGCTCGCCCAAGATCAACATACTCGAGGGCGTGATGCGCGAACGCGGGTTCATCGACGTGGCCGGATCGACAATCAAGATCGATGCCGCTGCACTTCCCGGTATGCATCTGAGCCTCGGAATCCGCCCGGAGGCTCTTCATCTCGCCGACCAGGGCGGGCAAAGCACGCTGACTGGTTCGGTTCGCATGATCGAGCATATGGGCTCCGATCTGTTCGTCCATCTCGATCTGGCGGGCCCCGACCAGCCGCTGGTCGCAAGACTTCCGGCCGAATACGGGCCTCGTATCACCCTCGGCCAGACCTTGCATGTCGGTATCAGGCCGGAGCGAGTCCTTCTCTTTAGCCCCGATGGACGGCGTTTGCGTGGCCAAGTCGAACTTAGCCGGGCATCGGTCATGCCGCTTCGCGAGGCCGCTCGATGAGGCGGCCTCGTGCGATGACTGGTGCATGCCACGAACTCTCCCCGAGGGGTGGTGCGTCGACGTTCCGATGTCCCGCCGCGTCCAAGCCGCCCGGACGAGGTCTTCGCGAAGCCCTGGCGGCTTGGATCTTGGCCGGGCCGTCAGTCTTCTTTCTGCTCATGCTCTACTGCCTGCCCGTGATCGGCGTTTTCGTCATCGCATTCACCGACTGGCAGTTCGGCATGGCGACGCTCTCCTTTGTCGGCCTCGACAACTTCCGCGAGGTCATTGCAGACGAGGACTTTAGGTCCTCACTTCGCAATACAGCGATCTACTTGCTGGTCGTCGTCCCTGGCACTGTCAGCGTCGGATTTTTGATCGCTCTCCTGATCGAAGGCGGCAAGTCCTGCCGCTCCTTCTACCGCGCGATTCACTTTTTGCCCTTCATGGCGACGATGTCTGCCATGGCCATTGCCTGGGAGGCGCTGCTGCATCCGACCATCGGCCTTGTCAATCAGACATTGTCTGCGATCGGCATGCCGGCCGCCAACTGGCTGCGCGACGAGCACACCGTTCTGCTGGCGCTCGCCGCAATAGGCATATGGCAGAACCTAGGCTTCGCGATGGTGCTGTTCCTCGCGGGCCTCAAGAGCATCCCTAAGGACATCTACGATGCGGCCAATGTCGACGGTGCTGACCTGTGGCTGGACCGCCTGCGTACCGTCACGCTGCCGATGCTCGGCCCGGTCTCGATGTTCGTTGTCATCGTTGTCGCGCTGAGAGCGTTCGCTTCGTTCGACACCGTAAAAGTGCTTACCCAAGGCGGCCCCGGCCACGCCTCGGAAATGCTGCTCTACACTCTCTATCGAGAGAGTTTCGAGTATCTGCGCACCGGATATGGCGCCGCGGTCGCCGTCGTCTTTTTGGCCATCGTCGTGACCCTCACCCTCGTTCAGGCCCACCTCATGGACCGGAAAGTGCACTACCAATGAGCACCAGAGCGCTTCGCGCTTGCCTGTTGTTGTCTCCGGCTGCGGTCTTCCGGCATACCGTTCTGCTCGCCACCGGCGCGCTCATCCTCCTTCCTTTCGTCTGGATGGTGTCGCTGTCAATCAAGCCACCGGGAGAAATCTTCCGGACCAGCTTTTCGTTCTGGCCCGTCCAATTCTATGGCGTCGAGAACTATACAAAGGCAGTGACCCAGGCGCCGTTGCCACGCTATCTCGGCAACGGCGTCATGATCTGCACATTGATCTTGGCGCTGCAAATCCTCGTCTGTGCCCCGTGCGCCTACGCACTCGCCAAACTCCGCTTTGCCGGCCGTGATACTCTCTTCGGCTTGGTGCTGATCGGGCTCCTGCTGCCGCATCAGGTACTTTCGCTGCCGCTCTTCATTCTCGGTTATCAGATCGGCATCCTCAACACCTATGTGGCACTTGTTTTTCCCTATGTGGTCTCGCCCTTCGGCATATTCCTATTCCGGCAGTTCTTTAAGACCATCCCAGACGACGTCGTTCACGCCGCGCGACTCGATGGTCTCTCCGAAATTGCAATCGTGTGGAAAATCATGGTGCCAATGGCGTTGCCCGCCGTGATCGCCTTCGCAATTTTCTCGATCGTCTCGCATTGGAACGATCTGTTCTGGCCGCTGATCGCGGTGCACGATCAATCGCTGATGCCGCCGCCGCTCGGAATCATGGTCTTCAAGAGCGAGGAGGCGGGCACCGACTTCGGCCCGCTCATGGCCGCAGCAACGCTTGTCGTTCTGCCTCTTATCGTCGCCTTCCTGGCCGCACAACGTTGGTTCATCGAAGGCTTGGCGGAAGGGGCGATCAAGTAGCAGTAAAAACCTGGCTGAAGTCGCCGAACGCCGCCTCAAACCATAGCGAGCGACCATAGGATCCGCTCGCGAGAAATACGAAATATTTCCAAAAATGGAGAAAGCCAGATGTGGCGCTATTTGAAAATCATTGTCGTCATCTCCCTCGCTAATGCCCTTGTTGGAGGCATCATGAGTCCGGCGAAGGCAGAGGACGGCAGGACGTTAAGGGTAACCGCAGCATCCTCTGACCTTAACGCGATGTGGGTCGAACTCGCGAGGACTTTCGAGAACGAACATCCCGGCGTCAAAGTTGAGCTGGATAATTCGACCAGAGGTTACGACGATCTCGTCCAGGCAACTCTGCGCGCGTCGCTCACAGGTTCGTTGCCGGACGTGTCATTCCAGGGCGCCAATCGTCTGCGAATCTACACCGATCGAAACCTTGCCGTTCCGCTCGGCCAATTTCTGAATACGGACACGAGTGACAGCCGAAAAGCGCTTTCTCCAGCGGTTGAAAAAATTGGAGCATCCAAGGGTGATAGCTATGCGCTAGGCTTCGGCGTCGCCGAGCCTGTCGTCTTCTACAATCTAGACCTCCTCGCCAGAGTTGGCGGCGATCCTTCTCACCTCCCGACGACATGGGACGAGATCATAAGACTTGGTTCGAGTATCACCAAGCTGGGCGAAGGAAATGTCGGACTGATTTTTCAATACAATAGTGAGGATTTTTTCTGGGACGCTCTGCTCTTTAGTCAAGATGCGACTATGATGAATTCTGATGAAAGCAAGATAGCTTTTGATGGACCGGAAGGCCTGAAGGCGTTGGAAATCATCAAACGGATCGGAGAATCGGGACAAGCTTCAGTTGATATGTCGAAAGACCAGGCTCGGTCTTTGTTTGCCGCCGGGAAGGTCGGCATAATCTTCGACTCAAATTCAAATCAGCTGCGCTTCGAAGAGGATAGCAAGGATAAATTCAGGCTTGCGGTCGGCAGGTTTCCTCTGATGGCAGCGAACGGCACGCTTCCCGCCGCCGGATCGATCGCAATGATGTTTGCGACCAAACCGGAGCAACAGAAGCTCGCCTGGGAATTCATGAAGTTTGCGAGCGGTCCAGCCGGACAGAAAATTGTGGCACTCAAATCCGGATGGCTGCCCGCGAACGACTTCGCTACGCGCGATTCAATAGAGCTCTCCGGCCACTTTGCAAAGAATGCCAACTATAAGGCGAGCCTCGAACAGCTACCGATTCTTCGCGCGTGGTACGCTTTTCCAGGAGAGAACGCGGCAAAAGTCACCAAGGTCATCGTGGACGCTATGCGCTCTGTCATCACACTCCAGAAGGCGCCTGAAGCGGGGCTCCAAGCAATGGCGTCGCAGGCGCGAAAGCTTCTCGGCGTTAAATGAGTGTTTGAGGCTAGCAAGCGAACAGTACCGATGGTCAATGCAGGCCTTTATCCGGACGAAAGATATGGGATGGCTTGCGCCATCCCGTATATCGAATGGAGCCGTCCCGGGAGAAAAGAGTGCGCCTTGGTGCTCTTCTTGACCGGCGGTGGTCATCTGGGGCGGATTTCTTATGGCTATCCTGACGGCGATCCCAGGGATTTTCTCGCCTATTGGCTAACTTCGATGGGGTACAATTTGGTTGTACCATCACCTCCGATCGAACACCCGGTGTTCAACTCTGCTGTTTGTGGACTGGATGTCACAACCTGGTCAGAAGTCTTGATCGATCTGGTGGCGGCAAAGCTGCATGCATGGAAGCTAAAGCCGCGTGTCCTGGTCGTTGGCTGGAGTATGGCCGGTAGATTTATTTCACGTCTGGCCGCGACGGCTTCCCGCAGAGACATTGCCATAGAGGCATTCGTAAGCCTTGCGGCAACGCCTCCGCTTCCAGGCCTCTCGCCGGTGAATCTCGAGGAAACACCCCTGTCGGCGCATGGCTTTCGATCCTTCCTTGCTCCATCCGAGGGGGGGGGCGAGCCGCTCAACCGATGCTGGCTGGCTGCTCTATCAGAACAGGATCACCTGGAGGGGAGATCAATTATTCCTTCCGAAATATACTTTAGACAGTTCGTTGGTGGCTCGCCGTTGAATCTGCATGGTGAAGCTCTTCGCTGGCGCAATGGGCGGATCCAACATTCGTTGTGGGATGCGGCGAAGGACGTGCTGGCTATGGAATTTCAAGGTGCTCCGCTGTGCGCAGCCATCATTCCGACTGCCTCGAGTGATAGGCACCACCTGCTAACGGATCGGGCCAACTGGTCATTCTTTAATGCCCACGTGATCGCGGCTCGCGCCGCCTCATTCGCTCCCAGTGCTCTAAATAAGGTCCGGTCACTCGTCGAGTCGCTGCCGAAGCGCTTGTCGCGAGAGACCACTGGCGGACATTTCTTCTTCGTTGGCGCGAAGGGGGCCTGCGCCACCGCGCAGGCAATTCTTGCACTTCATGCCGAAACGCTCGCTGTCGAGGCGGACCTGAAAAGCTGCTCGTAAGGATCAGTTTGAGCCACAGCCCCCGCGGTCGACTTTCGCGACAATGTTCGAGCAGAAGCGGCGGGGGAGCAATCTCTCAATCTCGATTCGCAGTCGCTGCTGTCCATGCAAGCCATCGAGCAGCCAGCGGCGGTTTTGCTTTCGGCGTACTCGCATTTGGGTTAGCGCTGTCCTCTATAAGCCGTGTTTGTCAATCTACATCCGTTTGCGGCAATGATGGAGCTAAGGCGCTTGCTAGCATTCAGAATGACGACTATTGCTGAGCGCGTCATACGAAGATCGAAAGCAGGGCTCCCCTCGCTTGGTGGCGGTGGCTTCTATGATGGCAGCGCTCAGGGGTGATTGAGCGACAAAGCGGGAGCAGGCCGCGTCGGCAAAGCGCGGCTTCAAGCGATCCGCTGAAATTGTTCCGATTTCTGAGGCTGCTGTATGCGCAATGCGCGTAAGATGTCACTGAGCAACGGGTAGGGCGGTTGTCACCTCGGCTGACCAGGAAAATTCGATCCTTCCATCCATTGCAGCATATCGCTCAAACAGCAGGCGGTGCCACCTCATCGTATCTTCCAGGCCGTTGATCTCAATGATCTTCTTGGTGTCGCTACGGGATAAACTCAGGCCCTCGAACTGCTCCCATGTTAAAAAGTCGTCCCAATAGAGCGCAAAATGGCGGACCTTGCGAAACAGAGGCGATGATTTGAGCTCATGCACGAAATTGACGGGTGCGTAGCGTCCGTCGCTGCCCTCAAAGCCGCCGATTACAAAGCCACGAATGTGCTGCTCGTGGTAACGCTCGTAATCTCGAAGCATCGCGCTTCTATCCAGATCCCGTCGAATCATGAGCACCGCGATAAGACCTGATGGGGTCAGGACCCGGTTCGCCTCCGTGTAGAATTTGGGTCGATCAAACCACGTTGCTGCGCTCGCTGCTGTCACCAGAGAAATGGTTCCGCTCTCAGCTGCAAGCCGTTCAGCGCTGCCTGGGATATGCTTGATATTCAAGATGCCCGCAGATCCGCAGATGGCTTTCAGACGCATATCGGCGTTCGGCTCGACGCCCGTAATGCTAGCAGAAGGGGGTAACAGCCTCGCCAGTTGCCTTGTAAAAAGTCCTGTGCCACTGCCGATATCAAGCACAGAGAGAGCGCAAAGTCCTGCAGGCTTCACGCGCTCGGCAATGAAGCTTACTAGTTCATCCGGATAACGCGGCCGATAGCTGTCATAAGCATCAGCAAGCCCTGTGTAGGCAGAGTGCGCATCGACCGTTTGACGGCGCATCGTTCACCTCCGATCGCTTGTTGTGGAACGAGAAAAGCCCGCTTGAATGGACGCGCCGCAGATCCTGCGAGGATGTCCTAGGCGCCGTTTAGAACGGCTACGGTACTTGGATGTACGAGCCCGATCCGGTTGTCTTGGATCTCGGGGGCGTTTCCGCAACAAAGTCATCGCTCGCAGAAGCAGGGCGGCCGCTAGAATCGGCGCTCTAAGGAAAGTTGTTTGTTCTCGCCGGGAGCTAGACATGAAGAACGTACTGGTTTTATTAAAAGCGCATCACGCGACAGCAGAGTTGCGTCGAATGCGGAAGGGCAAATTTGTCCCTTGCCAAGCCACAGCTTTCGTCGTCTCAATCGTTCACATACTCTCATTTTTATAAACTACCCACGTTGGTCGTTGATTGGAACGGCAGTTGCTTCATTTATGGCGAGTGTCGACCAAGCGCGCCAGCGAAGTCTCGCTCACATTCGGCCGGCAACCCTATCGATCCAATCATCCTGGTGGATCAACTCTGTCTTGCAGTGGTTCTCGCCCGCTGAGAGCGGGCGGCGGCCGCAGAGCTCTTGAGGAGAGGAGGAGGAATTGATCTTGGTGTTGCTGAGCAGCGTTGCTGGGCACCGTGAGCGGGCGAGAGGAGGCCACGGAGCGCTTCGGTGGGCATGAAGGCCTCTTCGACCATACTCGCCTTCGAGAGATCGTATGGTCTCGCTCTTCAGCGAGCCTCGGCCACCAGGCGCGAACGTGGATGTCTCCGAACTGGCAAGCATAGCGTTGTCTCATTGCACTGCTTACTTCAACTGGAGCCAGCAAAATGAATATCCCTGGCGGTCATCGACATGGAAAGCCAATCAGTCTTATAAGAACCACTCCGCCGACCCCAGAATGGATGGGGGCGGAGTTGTCGAGAACGCTGCTTGAGATATCTGAACGAGGGGATCTCGCAACACTGTTGAGATATCATCGTTTTCAAGGAACTGATTCTGATCGCCAAGCTGGAGCGGCGTGGCTAGCGAAGCGCTTCGGGGCTGCGCCGTCGATTGGCCGGATCATCGTTACGAACGGTACTCAGAGTGGCCTCCTAATCACATTGGTCAACGTGGTTGGAAGCGGCAATGTGCTGCTGACAGAAAGCTTGAGCTATTACGGGTTGCGGCGGATTGCCAGCTTCTTGAACATTTCCGTCAAGGGCATCGCCATGGATGACGACGGAGCGGCGCCGGAGGCGTTCGAGGACGCGTGTAGAAAGCTCAGTCCCAAAGCGCTATTCCTTACGCCGACACTCCATAACCCAACCACAATCACGATGTCGCAGGAACGACGGCTCGCGCTCGCCGATGTCGCGAGGCGACATGGCGTCGTGATTATTGAGGACGATGTTTACGGGCTGCTTCCACCGGAAGCTCCGCCCCCGATCAGTGCGTTGGCCCCTGACGTAACCTGGTACGCCGCAGGCCTCGCCAAGTGTATTGGCCCTGGTTTGAAGATTGCCTATCTGTTGATGCCCTCCGCTCAGGCGGGCACAAGCGCGTTTGATCGCTTTCACACGACCTCGACTTGGCATGTCACGCCCCTGTCCGCTTTGGTCGCTCAAAGCTGGATTGCCGATGGCACCGCTGAGAAAGTGCTGCTCGCTGTACGCAGTGAGGCGGTCGCGCGACAGGAAATGGCAGCAAGGTCGTTCATTCATGCAACGTACCGGAGCAAGCCGGAATCACTACACCTGTGGTTGGCGCTTCCGCGCAGATGGACGCAGCGGAGCTTTGTCGCGGCGGCAGCCGAGGCTGGTGTCTTGGTTCAGTCCGGAAGCATGTTCGCGGTCGATGAAGATACTTCCCCTAAGGCCATTCGCATCGTCCTAGGTAGCCCGGAAACTCGTGCCAGCCTTGGAGAAGCCTTGACAGCGCTCAGGCCTCTTGTGCACGAGAATATATAGCCTTCCGAAAAGCGAAGACTGTTGCGGAGATCGGCACATCCAGGTCGCTCTCGCAAACGATGAGCAGGGAAGTTCTGCCTCGACCTGAAATGCGGCACAAAGCGCAGGGCTCGGATCTGATTCAACAGATGCGGGGAGAAGCGATGATGTAGAATGACTGCCGATCGAACGAATGCCCGTGCCGTGCTCATCCAGAATAGACGAAACGGTCCGGTTCAGGGGGCCCGCTGGCGCGAGAACCCGAGCGGATGGCCTGAGCTGAGCCTGATCTTCGATTTGTCGACGATCAGCGACCTTGGCCCATTAGCGCTGTTGCCATCGGTGTTGCGCGAAAGCGTAAAATGGGTTGAGATGACAATAGCCGCCTGCACCAGATGCAGTGGCCATGCACTGGCCATAGGTGGAGAACTGGCAAATGCCAGGATATCCCCAGGGACGCCCTTTCAGACAATAAATGTCTTGTATGGCAGGCAGCACGTATTCCGCACGATGTCGGGCATCGGCGGTTGATAAGCCGGCCAGGGCGCAAACTGCGATCGCAATTATGAACTGAAGGTAGCGCATGGACGCCTCCGTCCCGAGAACCTTGTTACCTACAACTTTATTGAAGCTCAAACCGTCCGAATTGTACATTCACACGTTGGTCAAGCCCGAATGTCCGGCCGCGTGCGCCCGCCGCAGATCGCTTTCGGACCGCGCGTTCCCTTCGACTAAAGCTCAAAGGCGAGCAGGGTCGAGCGGAGCGAGAAGCCGCAATCAGTGGTGCGAGGTCGCCAACAGCATCAATGATTGGACGGCATGAGAGAAGAGAGAGGATCAGTTGGGTGAGCTGTTGGGGGGTAATTGTGCGCCTAAGGCAGGGACTATGCATTATTCCAGGTGACCGCGGTTGGAATGACGCATTTTTCCGGCTCTTGTCTCGTTCGGTGCGCAGGTATACCGCGTCATGGCCGCTACGCTTACGTTGAGCTGAGTGAGGGGCCTTCTGGTTCTGCCCAAATGGGAGTTTCGTCCAGTCTACAGAGGAGACAGGATCGCCCCGTCGCAAACGCGGCCCGCCAGTTGGCGCCGACCCTGCGGGTGGGCGAAATTTGCGAATCGGACATGACCAACACGAGGTAGTTGTCGTACGCTGCCACTACTTGTGAGTTGCTGGTTCGTTACTCGTCGTCATTGCCTTTAGGCAAAAACTTGTTCTGATCTTCTCGCGCATAACAGCCAAATTGGTGAGCGCTCTCCACTTATAGGCGGGTGGACGGATTTTTTTCTGCTCATTGCCATGGAGCCTCGCAGATGTCCCTCAAAGCAGTACCTTTCATGTTGTTCCTCGCAGTCGCTTTTGGTGCCCCTGCTTCCTCGCAAGCTGCAAAAGGGTCGGTGAGGCGTGCGGCGGCTTCGGCGGGATCAAATGTGACCGCGGACTTTGGTGCGATCCAACGCCAGGCCAATGTGGTTTTGCTGTTTCTTCAGGCGTATGCGTCAAGGCCGGCAAGCTTTGTCCGCAATCGCGTGCAAAATCAGTGATCCCGGTCGTGTCCCCAGTGATGGTGTAGCTCGGTAGAGTGAAGCCGTCCGCACGCGCGCCCTCAGATAGCGCCGTAGCGGGCGGACGGCTTTGCGGTGGTCACCGGCAGTTCGCCGGTAGGGTCGGGCGAGATGATGAACCTTCGCGCGCTCGTGGAGAAGGCCCCAGACGCCGATCTGCTTCGCGAGATGATTGGCTTTGCCGCCCAGCGATTGATGGAGCTGGAGGTCGCCGGGTTGACCGGAGCGGCCTACGGCGAGAAGAATGCCGAGCGCCTTGCCTAGCGTAACGGCTACCGTGACCGGACCTGGGAGACGCGCGCCGGCGCGGTCGAGCTGCGCATTCCCAAGCTGCGCAAAGGAAGCTACTTCCCGGGCTTCCTGGAGCCGCGTCGGATGGCCGAAAAGGCGCTCACCGCGGTGGTGCAGGAAGCCTATGTGCAGGACGTCTCGACCCGATCCGTCGATGATCTGGTCCAGGCCATGGGCATGACTGGCATCTCCAAGAGCCAGGTGAGCCGACTGTGTGCCGAGATCGACGACAAGGTGAAGGCCTTCCTCGCCCGCCCGATCGAGGGTGACTGGCTGTATCTGTGGATCGACGCCACCTACGTGAAGGTGCGCCAGAATGGCCGGATCGTCTCGGTCGCGGTGATCATCGCGGTCGGCGTCAATAGCGACGGCCGGCGTGAAGTTCTCGGCATGGACATCGGTCCCTCGGAGGCCGAGACGTTCTGGACCGCGTTCTTGCGCAAGCTCGCTCGGCGCGGGCTTCGTGGCGTCAAGCTCGTGATCTCCGATGCGCATGAGGCATCAAGGCCGCCGTCAGCAAGGTGCTCAACACCGCCTGGCAACGCTGCCGCGTCCACTTCATGCGCAACGTCCTGGCCCATGCCGGCAAGAGCGGAAGACGCGTCGTCTCCGCCTTCATCGCCACCGCCTTTGCCCAGGACGATGCCGAAGCGGCCAGGGCTCAGTGGCGCAAGGTCGCCGACCAGCTCCGTCCCAAACTGCCAAAGCTCGCCGCCTTCATGGATAAGGCCGAGCCAGACGTGCTCGCCTATATGAGCTTCCCGCCTCAGCACCGTGCCAAGCTGCATTCGACCAATCCGATCGAGCGCCTCAACGGCGAGATCAAGCGGCGGACCGAGGTGGTTGGCATCTTCCCAAATGAAGACGCCATCGTTCGCCTGGTCGGCGCGATCCTGCTCGAGCAGAACGACGAGTGGGCGGTTCAGCGGGCCCGCTACATGACGCTGGAAACCATCGCGCCCTTGAGCGATGATCCCATCGTCGGCTTGCCCGCCGTGGCAGGCTGATGCCTTCCGACCCGCCGGAAAATCGGCGGTGACCTGCCGTCAGCTACACCACGCCATGGGACACGATCGTGATCCCAGTCGGCGGTTGTGACGGAAAAAACTTACAACAACTATTGCGAGCGTCAGAAGAAGCGCGCCGGCAAGAAGAACGACGGAAGCTGTTGACGCGGATCGGCCTCTCATCGAGGAGGCGTGTCCGCCTTAGTATCCCTCAGGTTTGCGTGCCTTAGGTAGCTGCGATTGTTGTCACGAAATTTCTCGCTGGTAGGAGGCAAGATGATTTCAGCGAAGATATTCGGTGCACGTAGTGCACTTCTAATTGTTGGAGCGGCTAATTGTGCCGTGGCCGCCGATCTTCGTATCTATCGCCCCGATGGCAGTTTGCAATGCAACGAAAGAAAGGCCCGTACTCTCGATCAAGACAAAGCCGTGCTGGAGAGTCTCGGAGCTCACATTATTAGCCAAGAAAAGACAATCAAAGACTGCGGTTGTCTTCAAATATGACGGTACTATCCTTTGTGCCGAAGGCAGCGGAATCAAGCTTGACGAGATGGCCAACGAACTCACGCGCGCCGGAATTACGATTTTCAGTCAAGAGAAAGCCACCGACGGTTTGATGCGGCTCGTTCACCGGAGGCGTAAATGCCTACGAGATTGCGTCTTCCGACCTTCAAAAGCGCTCGACCTCGGCTTCTCCTATTTAATCACGCCTCAAACAGCGCCGTCCATTGTCGGCGAACAGGCTTCCAAGAAAAAGGCGCTTGATCCGGTTCCGGCTCGTTGCGAGCTACATTGAACGGTCCAGCGACAGCGTTGGCTCACGCCAATCGGCATCTTGCGCAATTGATCGCCTGGGCCGATAGGCGCCTAGCTCGCTGGCCTCATTCTCTTGCACTATTTCAGCTGCGACGAGGCGTCCTGCTAACGGGCCCAGGGTTATTCCGCCGTGCATGACCGCTACGTATAGTGTGCGGTCTTCGTCAATAGGGCCAATCATCGGCCGACCATCCGCCGGCATCGGGCGTACACCAACAGCCCATCTTTGTCCCATTTCCGCGAAATTCATGATCCACTGGCTTGCCGAGCTGATCAGAGAACGGCGCTCCTCCTCCATTCGCTCATGCTCGGGGCCGTCACCAGCGGCGGCCGCGACGCCAGCCAGAAATCCTCCGTGGTCACCCGGCCTGATATGGAGCTTGTCGGCATAGATAGCCCGTCGCACGCCTTGCGAGCCCAGCGAACAAGTGAGGTCCACAAGCGGGCCAGGTGCTGCCGTCAACCTAAGTGACATGAACCCGGCAGACGTGAGCAGTGCATTGGTGTCATTGCCGGCCGCCAGTACGAGAGAGTCGAATACCTCAATTCCTGTCGTTAGGCGCAAGCGTGCCTTTGACTGCAGCCTCTCAAGAGCCTGTACTCGCTCCCGCCGATACCGAACCGCGAACCGTCTGGTAGAGAGGTCGATCAGAGCCCCGCATAGCGCTCCCGCATTCACCCATCCTTCTTCCGGGACAAACACTACTTCGGCGGCCGATTCAGTCCTGATAGATGGCTCGAGGCGACCTGCTGCGGCCGCTGAAATGAATTCCACCTGACTTCCGTACTTGGAAAGGGCCTTGGCATTTTGTTCGAGTTTTTCAGCAACATTTCCAAAGGAAGCGAGCCGCAGCGTTCCAGTGGTGTGGAGGTTTCGCTCGCTTCCGACGTCGCGCGCGATCTCGCTGTGGTACTTGATTGCGTCGAGCCTAAACGGCAGGTCGGCTTCGGCTTGGCCAAACGCATTAAGACATGCAAATGATGTGGAGGAGACTCCGTTTCCAGGTTCGCCAATATCGAAAACCGTCACTCGCGCACCGGCCTTCCCGAGGTGATAGGCAATGGAGCTGCCAATGATACCAGCCCCGACGACTCCGATTTTCATCGGCTCCTCCTTCGTGAAAAATCTGCTCAAGTACTGGCGGTGAGCCCGCCATCAATGCGAAGAATCTGGCCCGTCACGAAACGGGATAGCGAAGACGCGAAGAAGTGCACAGCTCCCGCGACATCCTCAGGCGTAGCCAATCGCGCAAGCGGAATGTTCGCGGTGGCTCGCTTGAATGCGGCCGGGTCATCTAAGGCTTTTGCGTTCTTCTGCGTCCGTACCAGCCCAGGCGCGACACCATTTACGGTGATGCCGTACGGCCCCAATTCCGTTGCCAGTTGCTTCAACAATACCGCGAGCCCGCCTTTGGCGGCGCAAAAGGCGCTATAGCCGCGGTTTCGGAAGCCAAGCGATGAGCGCACGGAAAGAAGATGAATGTGACTCCCGCCCCTTCCGGCGGATAATTGCTGAGCAGCGACCGCCTGGGAGAGAAACATTCCGGCACGCAAGGTCCTGGAATAAACCTCATCGAAGGCTTCCGGCGTTACCTCCAACAGCATCTGCTCCTTATTGAAGCCAGTGCAGTTCACCAAAATATCTATGGAACCATGTTGTTGTTTCAAACACGCAGAGACCGCGTGCGCCACGTTGACGTCGCACGCGTCTAGCTCGATACCATGGGCAGAGAAACCTTGCGTGGCCAGCTCAGCGGCGAGAGCCAACGCCTGGTCGCCGCTTCGTCCCGCAATAATGGTGGTCGCACCCGCAAGGGTCAACACTTCCGAGATTGTTGTGCCGATCGCTCCGTAGCCGCCAACGATTAACGCCACCTTGCCATGCAAGCTCATCGGATGCTCGGATCCTGCTTCGATCGTTTGAACGTTCATTTGAATCTCCGTTGGATCCGGCGCGATAGGGTGGAGCTATCAGGAGTTACGCGACTTTGCGATGCATGAAACTCCGCCGAACCGTATTGGCCCTTGAAAACTGGTCCGAGATGCTCTTTTGCGCTGCCACCGAGCTGGACCGTTCCACTGATAGTGCCATCTTCGGCGACTTTGCCCTCGAAGCCATAGAATAGGGACATCGGTATCTGCTCGTGCGCAGCCTCGAACCGGATGTGGTCGCCGTGAATTTCACCGGACAGCTTGCCGGAAGATGATCCGGTGTGATGGACGCCTGATATGTGCGTCTTATTCTGCTCAAGGTCGAGATGATGTGTCGCCGAGCCATGAAGGAATTGAATTTCGATACACCAACCTCCTGAGACGTCAGCTTCGGCCTGAAGCGTTGACGGTCGTTCAGCAATGCACCGGGGCTCACGAAACGCGCGGGCCAACGCACGTCCGACGATTTCCGCCTCGTCATCGCCGAGATTGACGGGGTCGAGCACTATTGAGGTCGGCGTCGACCAAAAATCGTGGATGAGAATCCGTGGTCGCTGCCCTAAGAGCGCAAGCCGTAGATCTTCCGCGCTGAATGGAACCACTTCCTCGTCCCAGCTCACCTTGAGCCGGACTGCTGTGACAGAACCAGGCCAGGACAGCACCTCAGTTCTGACGCCAGGCTGGGTATTGAGCTCCGCCGCAATCAGCTTTAAGCGCGGAAGCCATTGGTCACGGTCGTGTTTGGCAGTTGCGAAATTCATCCAGCGGTCGAGTGCCACGACAGCACCCACAATCTCCTCTTTACCCAACTTCATCGCCCGGCCGAAGGCCTGGTGAGGCGCTCCGTTCCACCAGATTGCCTTGCATAGCCGTTCACTACCAAGCACGATGGCAGTCGATTGTGGGGCCCGGAGATATTTGCCGCCCGCATAAACCACCAGGTCGGCGCCGCATTTGACCCAGCGATCAGGCTTTTCTGGCGAAAGCCCGGCGGCCTCGACAAGAATGGGCACGCCGTGAGCACGGGCGAGGGGGACGGCTGCGCTCAATGGCAAACCGGACGCTGAATCCATGCGGCCGAGCAGACAGATCATCGCGGCGCTTCCGTCCAGGGCCTCTGCAAGTCCTTCTACAGTGGCAACACTCACAATCTCGCCGCCTGCGATACGGATTGCCTGTTCATAGGAAAACCGTTGGTCAGAGGGGATCAATACCTTGTTGGGTAGCCCCGATGTTTCCGGCAATCGCAACATCAATTCCGGATTGTTTCCGGCGATGCACGCCGCTGTGGCTAGCGCCAGTGTCGCCGCAGTGCCGGCGGTAATCACACCCCATTCGGCGCTCGTGAGTTCAGCGAGCCGTCGACCTGCAGCCTCTGCCAATTCATCCATGTCGACGAAAGCCTCTGCAGCCGCGTTCATTGCTACAATGACTTCGTCACTCGGATTGCTTGCTCCATATAATGTACGCACACCGGCGCATTGAATGAACGGCTCGACGCCGATTGCCCGAAAGATCCAGCCTCGCTCGTGCTCTCGTTGACGGGGACGCTGCAAGAGTTCAGGCCGGATGGTCATGCCAGCCACCGACGCAGGTACGATGCCCCCCCGACAATAGGTATCTCACGACCAAGGACGTGATGCCGAGCTGTTTCGGAGCTCAGAGAGATACAACGTTCAGGCAAGTGGCTACCGACCCGAATGTAATAAGTCGTCCGGCCAGGAACCCTACCAGCTGCTCGGATCATGCCTGCCTGCACATAGCTCGACAATCTGCCCATGGCTGTCAAAGAGAACGGCTAGCTAAGGTGGCCGAAGACACCACGACGAATATGCTAATTGCCGCATACATCGCCGGGCTGGGTGACGGCACGCGAATAGACGCGACGTGAGCGGCGGCAAGCAGCAGGAAACAGACGTTGACGAGCCACTCAAATAGTGCGGCTCCAATGAACGGCTTTAAAAGGAACAAGAGAGCCATTAGCGGCACGTCGTACGACAGAGGCACACCCAAGAAGTGCCCGTCGGACGATCTGCCGAAATTTGCAAAATAGCTAAGCCTGATGGCTCCCGCCACGAGCAGAGCAGTGGCCGTCGCGAGGGAAAGAATGGAGGCGTGGCTGAGCTGAATCACAATTGCCGTGGGCAAGACGGCTCCATAGATAATGTCCCCGAATCCGTCCAGGCTCTTGCCCATTTTTGCAACTTCCGGGTCACGGTTCGGCGTCCAGTTGGCCACGATTCCATCGATGTGATCTGCCAGGACAGCCCAAAGAGCCACTGCCACCGATAGCTCAAGCTTTCCGGATAGAGCGAGGAATAGACTAGCGGAAGAAAAAACAAGTCCCCCCGCAGTGATGGCATTTGCGGGATCCCAAAGGTATCTTAGCATTGGCACCTCACTGATCGCGCTGGTCACAGGATTTGCGAGCGCCATGCGCTCGTGAGAAAATGCGCTCTGCGAGATGCAGATCTTCGGCGGTATCGATTTCGCACCATCGGAGATCATCGCATCGCGCGGCTGTAAGCTGCAGGCCACGCCTCTCCACCAGATAGCCAAGAAGCTCCTCGGTGTAGGCCTGCCTGGCTCCGGACCCGATAACATCGTCCAGTGCAGGAACGATCGTTGCCTTGAGGGTCGAGCCCGAAAATCGTAGCAGGTTCATAGTTTTGAAAAGCTGCGGGCCGGCTGTGATAATGTTGGCCGCCGTTTGCTTCATGCGGAAACCTGTGATGAAGCCGTCGTCGGACAAAAGAGCTGCAGACCCTTCCATCGATTTGTCGAAGGGAGCGACTGCGACCACATCGCCCGCTGGGCCCGTCAGGCGGCGCAATGCATCTTGCTCGAAGAAAACGTCTCCCTCGAGGAGGAGGCAGTCTCCCGAAAGCAGTACCTCACGCGCCAACCACAGGGAATAAGCGCTCCCGGTGCGATCGAAAATCGTCGATTCGACGTAGTTGATCTCGACCCCGCCGAAGCGGCTGCCGCAGGCATACTGGATGGCGTCCTTGCGGTAGCCCACGACAACAGTCACCTCACCGACGCCGATTGCCTCCAGATTCCGCAGAGCGTTGTGCAGGATCGGCCTGCCGTTTACCTCGACCAGTGGTTTTGGCCGGAGATCCGTCAGCGGCCGCAGGCGCGAGCCGAGGCCGGCTGCAAGCACGATAGCGCGGCGAGGTACTTCAGCCATAGTGCTAACCTTCCGCAACGCTAAGCATACCGAACCCACCAGGGCTTCAGTTCCATGTGTTTAAAGTCACCGACAAACGCCGCAAGCCCTTGTCGAGCGAGCCAAGGTCAAATCCCATAGGAGAGCCGGACCCCGTCTGGATCGCCAAAGATTGTGCCCGAAGCTGCCGCGACACCCGCGTTCAGCAATACGTTAACGACATCATCGGCGTTGAATTCGGGACGCGGCCCCTTGGTGCTTTGCCGAAGTCCTTTGATATCTAAATAGAAGTAGAATCCGCCTTGAGCTGAAGGTTGCGGAATCGACTTCAGGGTCGAAAGAATCGAGAGCCCAAGCGTTCGCGCCTCGCTGACCTGACGTTGAAGTTTTTGTTGGAAGACGTCATCACTGGACTCCAGATGATGAAGCAGTGCATGTTGGGAAGTGACATCTGGGGTGCAGCCCGTATCGCGTTGTAGCGCCAGCGCGGCGTCTATAACGGATTTTGGACCGGCGAGATAACCGATTTGCCAGCCGGTCAGGGCGAGAGATTTGGAGAGCGAATTAGCGATTAGAGTGCGGTGACGCGCCTCGGCAGCGGCCGACACAATCGAATGATGGGTGTGTGGAGCATGGGCGAAAGCCCCATAGGATTCATCGAACACAATCCAGAGATCCCGCTCAGCCGCAAGCTGCGCAATTTCAGTAAGAATTTCGCGGTCGTAAATCGTGCCTGTCGGATTGTTCGGGGGGCTGACAACGATCGCTTTAGTCTTCGACGTAACTGCCGCAGCTAGATCTGAAGGCTTCGGCACGTACTTGGTGTCCCTTGTCTCGATGAAGATCGGCACTCCGCCTGCCATGAGAACCTGCGCGAGGAAAGAAGTCCAATGCGGAATGGGGATGAGCACCTCATCTCTCGGATTCAGAAGCACCATAGCTGCGTTGAAGAGAGCATGCTTGGAGCCGCTCGTAACTGCGACTTGATCCATCGACCAGGGTTGACCGGTCTCGGAGGAAATTCTGCGAGCGATCGCCTCTCGAAGCTTCGTCGGGGCGCCTGTCTCAGTGTCGCGGGTGATACTGCGATTGATCGCGATGATGGTGCCCTCGCGCACCATCGGCGGCAGATCACTCCGGATCTCCTCAGCGGTCAGATCGATGATCTGCTCGCCGCTCACTATAGCTGCTTTGGCCGCGGTCCATGCCGCAGCGCTGTCCGAGTGTTTTAACAGGGCTGTTCGCTCCGCCAGCATGTGCGCTCTCCATTAACTCGGCATGTCACGATTGCCGCTGCGAGGCGAACCTTTACATCAGCCGCCGACAAAATCGATGCCGCCGTTTGAATGAAAAGCCCCGCATCGCTGACCAGTCAGATATCGAGCTTCCGCTCGTGCCACTTCGTCACATCTTAGCAATTCAAAGACCTCATCAAGCGTCGCGATACGAGGCACAATGCTCGCAGTGTTCTCCTCGGTCATAATACGACGACAGACTTGCCGCATTGCCGCTCGCATCGAGCGATCCGCCCAGATCAGTGTGGAGATGCAAGCTTTGCGATACACAGAGATTGGCGCTTGATGATATTTCGTAGGTCGCGAGGGGATGTTCTTGCCAAGCGCGTCCAAACGCAATGATCTCTGCGGCACTCCTCGCGAGTGAATGAGGATCGCGTCGGCTCCGGCGTCCGCGTAAGCGCGCATCATTGCCTGGTCCATCCCTTTACCACCAATCAGTGCCTCGATCCGGGTTAAGAACGAAGTCTTCGGCCAATGCATCCTTCCGCGCGCAGACGGCCGGAGAATTGGTTGACTTCCGCGAGCGGATGTCGATCGCCAACAAATGAGCTCAACTTGGGAAAGTAGCTGTCCTCCCAGCGCGACACCGGTTGCGCTCTCGGTTGATGGACGAGCATTGAAGTTTCCAAAGCCGCCATCACCGTCGACGAGGACAGGTCGTCGGGTCGGGTCCACGATCCGCTCGACTACGTCGGGGAGTTGGCTCCAAGACGCTTCGTTCGCGACACGGTAACCGAGCGAGCGCGCGACCGACAGATCAGATGCCCAGAGCCCTTTAAAGCCTGCGCGATCGGCGATCGCGGCGGAGAGTGCGTCATGTGCTTTCATAAGGAACGAGAGTTGGTTGCTGGAGCAGACTTCGGCCGCCAACATTTCTGCAGCTGAAGAATCAGCGGAATGATCTGGTCGATTGGCGAGAACAGACTGGGACTGATCTTGCATGCCAATTCCTCGCTTAATCGGCCGACGTTCGTGCAGTGAAGATGACATCCATCTGTCACGTGAATCAATTACGAGGTTTGGTAGTTGACCGGAGTCGCAGGAACTTGGCTGAGACCAAGAGTGCATGTTTCCGCCGCTGCATGTGTGCGCAAGGGTGTCGTTCGCGCGTCCTGGAACTCTGCACTACCGAACGTCCGGCGCTCTGGCAATGTGGAAGGGTAGGTCCGTTAGAGCGAACGCAACTTCGCCATCCGTTTACAAGCACATCGTTTCTGGTTGGCACTCGAACAGCTTCTCATTGGATCGTCCCCTCTTAGTCGATCAACCGGAATGCGACAGCGGCACAATCTCGCTTTGCGCGCACTGGATGGGCGCTGGAAAGGCAACATTTATCGCACCATCGCGGAAGGCCGTTTTGGGCAGACCTTTATTCCCGACCGACACGACTGCGCAGACGGACCATTCGTCTGGTTAAATGGGGCTGCGCCTCATGCGGGGCGGCTATCGTGAGTTGCTCCTTACAAGAACAAAGACCAGCGCAATCCCGAGCGCTAGTCCAAATCACGCGTGCACGTGGGTTCAATCGAATCAAAGTTGAGGCGAGCTCTCGACACCGATAGTAAGTCGGGTCGTAAAGCATGGCCTGACAGCTGAATGATCAATGTTGGCGTCAGCCTGCCGTACCATGAAGGCTCACGTCGTGTAGCTGCTCCCGTCGGCGGCTACAGTCTTTAGAAGAAGGTCAAAAGCCGAGGCAGTAGATCGCCGAACGATCGGCGATGGGGTGTTTTGCGTTCGGTGCGGATGCGTGCTGATGCAGCAACGCGGGACCACGCCGGCCAGGCGCCCGTGCAGATTGCCGAGTTCATCGCTCGACAAATGATGTGCTTCTGTCATCTCGATCAATTGCCCGAAATGGTGGGAGACACTAATAGAAAAGCGTGCACTCCGGGCCGGACGTTGGACCGGCGAAGCCGAGATCCGCTTTTAGCTCAACATCGTGCTCATGTACGGAAGGGTTCGAGAGAAAAGCATCGGGCCATCCTGAAACGTCTTCTGATAATACTATGCAAGTTCGCCCGTAGCGGAGCGTATGACGAGGCGGAGCGTCCAGTATTCGGGCAGTGCTCATGGATCGGTCCGAAAATCGAGTTCAATTGCACGCGTTACCTCGATGATGCTTTCTGGATGGCCGCCGTTCTCGAAGAGAGCATATCTCAGAGCTTGGCTGCGGCTGATAAACAAGCCGCCAAAGGCGCCCCGTCGTTCGCGGGCGACCCAGTTACCGGCCCGATCTCGGCCAACGAGAACAACCCGTGGGGAGGAGCCAGGCGAACGGGGCTCGACGGGCGACTTATACTGCGCATGATGGAATGACATTAAGGATCATCTTCGTCGCGGCCCGCATAAGCTATTGCGGTTAGGTCGTGCCAAGCACGGCTGGTGTAGAGTACTTCAATTGCGGACCGGGTTCTCCTATCAGTTTTAGCAAGTGGGAGAGTCGCGGAAATGCGTGGCGAGAGCGCGGTGACGTCAAAAGCGGCGCGTGGCCTACTTTTGGTCTGTAGGGAGTGGGTGTCGCAAGGGCGGACGTCGATCGCTGCAAAAACTTCGGTTTGTCCCGGTCTGCCCTGGTCATCTTGAACGCAAATTCGTCGCATTAGTTGATTGCTCGAATCTCGAGAGGGGAGCGCTAGTGGCGAATGCAGGTGTACGAGGCCGGCCGATCGCGCCGTTGGTGCTTAGTCCGCCGGAGCGGGCGTACTTGGAGAGACAAGTTCGTCGTCATCGCGTTGCCCGATCGCTATCTGAGCGCTGCCGCGCGATCCTGCGGTGTGCGGATGGCTTGCCAAGCAAGTCTGTGGCTGTCGAACTCGGCCTCCACGAACACACCGTTGGCAAGTGGCGCCGCCGATTTTTGAAGGATCGCTGTGATGGCCTGCTTGACGAGGCCCGCCCGGGCCGCCCTCGAACCATCAACGACGATCAGGTTGCTGAGGTAATTGAGCGGACATTGCGTACAACGCCACCCGACGCGACGCACTGGTCGATCCGCTCAATGGCTGCGGAAACTGGCTTTTCCCACACCACGATCCGCCGAATGTGGACGGCGTTCGGCCTGCAGCCGCACCGCAGCCAGACATTCAAGCTGTCGAGCGACCCGCTGTTCGTCGACAAGGTCCGCGATATTGTCGGGCTTTACCTGTCCCCGCCGAACCGAGCCCTTGTGCTCAGCATCGATGAGAAAAGCCAGATTCAGGCACTGGATCGCGAGCAGCCGGTCCTGCCGATGATGCCGGGCGTACCGGAACGGCGCACGCACAGCTATGTGCGGCATGGTACGACCTCGCTGTTTGCCGCGCTCGATGTCGCCTCTGGATTCGTCATCGGCAAATGCTACAAGCGCCACCGGGCAGTCGAGTTCTTGAAGTTCCTCAAAGAGATCGACGCTCAAGTCCCTGAAGGGATCGATGTCCATATCGTCATGGACAACTACGCCACTCACAAAACACCCAAGATCAAAGCGTGGCTCGCCCGTCGGCCGCATTATCATGTCCACTTCACGCCGACTTCCGCGTCATGGATCAATCAGGTCGAACGCTGGTTCGCTGAGCTCACCCGAAAGCAGATCCAGCGAGGTGTTCACACCTCCGTCAGGCAGCTCGAGGCCGACATCCGTACCTTCATCGACCTGCACAACAAAAATCCCAAGCCCTTCAAATGGACCAAGTCCGCAGACCAGATTTTGGCTTCCGTCAAACGCTTCTGCCACAAAGAGACCTCTTCCTCGAACGTGGCAAAATGCCGGACTCAGGTCCTTCCTCGAGCGTCCGTTCTCAAGAAAGGCACGTCGCCCGCTTGGATCGCGCCGCCGATACGATCAGCGCTGTCGCCTGAGCGTCGATACTGACGGGAGGCGAGGGGTGTTCGCATCGCGCGGGCTTCGAGAGGACAACGTTAGGTGACAAAACCCGTCATCATAGATCAGCGGGGCTGCAGATATCGCTTTTCAGCCAATCCGAGTTCGTCATACCTCAGAAGCTCAAAGATCTCACTGACTGGAGCAATATGAGATTCAATGCTCGCAACGCTCTCGTGAGCTGCGATACTATCACAGACCCGCCGCATTGCAGCTGCGGCAGCTCGCATGGAGTGATTGGCCCAGACGACCGTGGAGATGCGCGCATCGCGGTAGGCAGAGACTGGCGTTTGAAAGTACGTTGTCGGAACAATCACGACAGGGAGCCGGTACCGCCACTCTGTGACGAACGAAAGTATCTCGTCCGCGGTACTCTTTCGCGAGTGAATCAAGATTGCATCGGCTCCCGCGTCGGCATAAGCGTGAGCACGCAAGATAGCTTCGTTCAATCCGCGCCCGGCGATCAGCGCTTCGATCCTGGCCACGACAACAAGGTGTTCAGCAACCGTATCCTTCACAGCCCGCAGACGACCTGAGAATTCATCGATATCGGCGAGCGGATGCCGTTCACCAATGAGCGAGTTCAGCTTCGGGAAGCAGCTGTCCTCAAGCGAGACGCCCGCCGCGCCAGCCTGATGAAGCTTTCGTGCGAGGAGGCGAGCATTGTTGAAATTACCAAAGCCGCCATCTCCGTCAACGAGCACAGGGAGCTCTGTAGAGTCCACTATGCGTTCGACGCTCTGGACGAGCTGGGTCCATGAAGCTTCATTGGCATCGCGATAGCCGAGCGAACTGGCAATCGACAAACCAGAGGCCCAGAGCCCCTTGAATCCTGAGCGCTGGGCGATCGTGGCAGACAGGCCATCATGTGCTTCCATCAGAAAGGCGAGCTCATCATTCGAGCAGACCTGGGCGCGAAGCATTTCGACAGACGACTGCCGAGCGCATTGACGACCCGCCGTAAGCCGAACGGCTTGTGGTTGATGCTGCATGCCAAACCCCCGCAAGCCGATCCTCGATTGCCGCCAACGTCACCGTTCATATCTTTTTGGGGGAGCGCCGATCAATGACCAGCATTGGTAGTTTTTTGAGACACGCGGATTTTTATAATTGCGTAGGAGTGGCGCCGAACGCAAAGCTTTCGCTATGGGACTGATTAGGGTCCCTAAAGGCTGGAAAGAAGGGCCTTGGTTGCAAAGGAATGACCTCGGTTCGCGAGCCTGGTCCTACGGCCCAAGGGAGAATTCCCCACTCCTTGGCGGGGAGGAGTGCTTAGCGAGAGGGTGATATCCGGCTTACATAGAGTTGGACAGAATTCCGACAGCCACGATTGTCGTAATGCTGATGTCGTGTTTACGACACATGTCGCAAGCCTATTGACAGGGCTGCACTGCGATGGCGATCTCGCGCGAATGTCGCGGCAATTGCCGAAGAAGTCATCCCGCCTCGCCGTGTTTGCTGGCGCCACTGAGTGGCATCGCATTTGCTGATGCCTCTCCTGTTCTGTAAAGTCCAGGAGGAAATCATGGCGGATGTGCAAGAGGTTGTGCTGTCGGAACGGGAAAAACAGTGTTTGCGATGGATCGAGCAGGGGAAGTCATCATGGGCAATCGGAGTCATCCTGAACGTGAGCGAGAACACTGTCAACTTCCATGTCAAGAACGCGATGCGAAAGTTGGAAACGACCAGCCGGACGCAGTGCGTCGTTAAGGCGCGGCGCTTGGGTCTTATTTAAAGTGCCGGCCGCGGCAGTTGTCGCTCATGTAGATCTAGCAACGCGTGGGTTGCTCCGGCGGAATGCGAGGCGGATTACGCGCCGCAGCTGTGGAGCTAAAGACGCAGTTACTCTCAGCAGGACGTGCTTCTATTTTCGCCGCCGATCGTCAAAGGGCGTCGCTGTCGATTTGGGGGCAGACGATGGGGTCGATGCTTAAGGGCCCTAATCGGAGCTGGACAAAAGCCGCATCACCGCTCCGGCTGATCAGCTCCACCATCTCAGCCTCGGCTGAGCCAACAATGTTCAAACGCCCCTGTGTCAAAATCATGCCGCGGCGCTGAGCGCTCATAATGCGATCGATCCTGCTGATGCCGGTTTGAAAGGAGGACGCCTATGCAGACGTGCAGTTGGCCTTTGAGGCACTAGCGGCCCCACTGAAGCATACACAGGACAGGCTCTGCGATCTTCCGGTACGGCGGCTCTGGCTGAACAGGGCGATGCCTATGTCGTTGCGAACCTGCGTGGGGGCGGCGAATTTGGCGGCAGCCAGGGTGGCCTCCTCGTTGGCGCGGCAATCACCCAACGTCCCGAACTCTTCAACGCGGCGATCATCGAGGTGCCGCTGTTTAACATGCTTCGATACACCAAACTAGGCGCGGGCGCCTATTGGATCGGAGAGTACGGTGACCCCGACATTGCCGAGCAGCGTGCGTAGATCGAACGGTACTCGCCCTACCAGAAGCTGTGGCGGGCAAGACCTATTTCGCGCCCTAAATTCTTGCCTCCACCAGGGACGATCGCGTGCATCCAGCGCACGGCCGCAAGGCTGCCGCGAAGCTCGCCGCGCGGCGCCAGCCTTACCCTTTATTACGAGAACATCGACGGGGGACACAGCGCCGCGGCCAGTCTCACTGAATACGCGCGTCAACTGGCGCTTGAATACACCTATGCATGGAGGCGGCTTTGTTCGGAGTAAAGTTCCGGCAACGGGCTGACCGAAGCAGATCAAATCGAGACCATTGGTTTTCTCAACGGCTTCACGTCGCTTCGCTGAATTCATCGAACCAAAGAGAGGCTGATCAGCCTCCGGCGGCGCGGCGAAGTTCGTCAGACGCGGAACTTACCGGTTTAAACCAAGCTCCGCCGTTTCCGAGCGGGTTTGGGCTTCCCAAATACAACATGACGAGCGGATAACTTGCCAAATGCGCTTCCTTGAGGATTGTCTCGGCAGACCCGTTCGTTTCGACAGGGCGTGACGTGCGGTTGACATCGGAAGACGAACAGCCAAAGCGTAGCCCTGCGAGCGTCTTCATGCTTGAGAAAGCATGTCAGGTATTTTCATGCAGGCATGCTCGGATTGATAATCCTCCTCCAGGCTGCGAAGGAGTTCATGGCCGCCCTGTTGTTCAACGTCGATGAAAACCATCCGCCGGCTCTGGATGAGCCCGGCATGTTCGAAGCTTCGCAACTCTTCTGTAAGCCGGTGGTGCGCGACGAGTGAAGCGAATATCAAAACGTCATCTGGGCTGAAGCCTTGCGGGAGAAACTGTCGTCGACGTCAGGTTGTTTGTCCCTTGCACGATGCGGCCGTAGCTAGACCAGGCGATACAGAAAACGAGCACGTGACCAGCGCAGCGATTCTAGGCATCTCTTGCCGTCGGTCTTGATGGCGGGGAGACTCTTCGTTAGATCACGATGGTTCACTATGGAGATGTCGCCGTGGCAATGGGTATTGTGAAGTGGTTCAACCCGACCAAAGGTTATGGGTTCATCAGGCCTGAGGACGGAAGTCCCGATGTCTTCGTGCACATCAGCGCCGTCGAAAAGGCCGGTTACACCACCCTCGAAGAGGGGGCCCGGGTAAGTTATGAGCTCAAGACCGGGCGTTCGGGTAAGACATCAGCTGAGGATCTACGCGTTGGCTGATCTGACCCGCCTCCGGACACTGCTCTACAAAGCGTGTTCTCGCACCTGTCCGGTGATGCCTGTCACGGCGCGCCGGGCATTCGGCCTTTCGAGCGTCTCTTCTACGCATGGGGCTGTCTCGTAAACCGCTTGAGAGCTTCGATCTTCTGGGACCATTGACCATTCGCTGCAGCCAGAGTCACAGCTGTACCAGCCAGGTCGCCGTGCCGCTGTGGCAACATATTTCGGCCAGCTAGAGCATGATGTTTTCATATGGAAACATTAAGTAGTTGGTGCTGCCTCCACGTCACGGAGCTCGGCAGCTCGCATGAGATGTTTGAGTCTGGCGAAGACCTGCTCGATCGGATTGAGGTCAGGGCTATATGGTGGCAAGAAGATGCTGTGGGCCTCTCTGGCGCGGATGGCTTCGCGAGCCGCTTTGCCCTTGTGGCTGCCAGGATTGTCGAGGATGACGATCTCGCCCAGTGCGAGGGTTGGTGCCAACACCTTCTCGACGTAAAGAAGAGCTCACCATTGATGGGACCATCAATCACCCAAGGCGCGCTGATCCGATCGTGACCCAGCGCCCCCATGAAGGCATTGTCCTCCAATGGCCGAAAGGTGCAGAGACTTAGAGGCGCTCCCCACAAGCCCCCCAGCCGCGCAGCGGTGCCATATTGGTTTTGATCCACGTCTTGTAGATCGTCGATCCTGCCTTGATGTGCTTTCCAGCGGGTCCGCTTACGGGCGACGTCAGGACGATCCTGCTCGGCTGGTAGAAGTGTTTTTTTAGGCTGAGCCCTTCGCCTGAACAAAAGTCCACACCGCCCGCACGTCTGTCTTGGGCGGTACTTCCTGTCTGCGCTGGAGAAGGCCTTCGCCGATCAAAGAGAGCGGCCCCGGTCAGCCAGGCTTCAGCCTGACGCGCGCGCCGGTCCAGTGACGGGTGGGGCCAGTTCGGAGCATGTCAGCGCATATCAAGAAGATATCGCCTTGCTCGTGCGCGGCTTGATCGCGTTCGATCAGGCACGAAAATGAGCTTGATCCCGTCATCGCCGCTGCCGTGCTGGCTTTCGGGTTCGTCTAGCAGAGCGGAGGGCGCTCGTCGGTTGAGTGCAGCGCGCAGTTCGTGCCGATTCCCCCTCGTTATAGCCCTTAAAGCTACTAAGGCATTGAATTAATAGAATAAATCATGCATTGACAGAGCAATATCACCTGCGTAATCCTTGGGAACAATTTGCTTGCGAGCGTTTTGGGAGCGGCTTATATTGTCATGCGTGTCATCGCAAAGGGAACGTTGCGCGACTTCTGGTGTCGGTACCCCGAGGCGGAGGAGTCCTTGCTCGCTTGGTACCGCGAGGCGGAAGCAGCCGATTGGGATCAACCCTCGTCTGTGAAGGCTAAATACCGGAATAGCAGCATTCTGAAAAACAGCAGGGTCGTCTTTAATATCAAAGGGAACGAATTTCGGTTGATCGTGAGCATCAATTATCCTCATCGGGTCGTCTACATCCGCTTCGTGGGGACGCATGTGGAGTATGACAAGATTGATGCGGAGGAGGTGTGAGATGAATGTGAAGCCGATTAGAACCAAAGCTGATTATGAGGCGGCTCTTGATCGCATTTCCGAGCTGATGGATGCGCGCGCGGGTACGCCCGAAGGCACTGAACTGGATGTGCTCGTTGACCTTGTCGAGCTGTATGAATCCAAGAATGTTCCGATGGGCTTTCCGAGCCCTGTTGCTGCTATTGAATTTCGCATGGAGCAGGCGGGCCTTTCGGCGCGTGACTTGGTGCCGTTTATCGGTAGTAGAGCGAAAGTCTCTGAAGTGCTTTCCGGGAAGCGCCAAATCACGATGACGATGGCGCGCGCCCTTCACGAGCATCTAGGTATTCCAAGCGATGTGCTGCTCAAGGGAAATTCTGTCGGAAGCAATGAAGAGTCTGAGATCGATTGGGCCAAGTTTCCCGTTGCCGAAATGATGAAGCTCAAATGGCTCCCGAAGCGCCCTAGAGTGGCGCAGTATGCCGAGGAAATAATGCGGGGGCTCATGCAACGAGCCGGGCGAACAAGTCTAGTCGTCGAAGCCATGTACAGAAAGAATGACCATGCCCGCGCAAACGCGAAGGCCGATCCATTTGCCCTAAATGCATGGTGCTTACAACTGCTGGCGTTGGCCTCGGAGAGAAAGCTAGCCAAGGAATATCGGCTGGGAACAGTTACTCAGGATTTCCTTAGGCAAGTTGCGAAATTGAGTTGGTCTGAGAATGGACCGCTATTAGCAAAGGAATTTCTTGAAAAGAGCGGTATTCATCTGATCATCTTGGAGCACCTTCCAAAAACGCATTTGGATGGAGCGGCTCTAAAGTTGGCAGATGGTACGCCCGTTATTGGGCTAACGCTGCGTTATGATCGGATCGATAATTTCTGGTTCTGCTTACTTCACGAGTTGGCCCACATCGGTAGACACTTTGACAATGCAGCAGACGTTGGTTTTGTCGATGACCTCACACTACGTGATAGCGCTGGAGCGAGCCGCGATTCTAGAGAGGTTGAAGCTGATCAGTGGGCCGAAGAAGCGTGCATTCCTCGATCCATTTGGGAGAATAGCGACGTGCGGTTTCGTCCCACTCCGACCGGCGTGTTGAATCTTGCGAGCGCACTTCAGATTCATCCCGCCATTGTCGCCGGGAAAGTAAGACATCAGTTTCGGAATTATCGGTTGCTATCCCACTTTGTTGGGACAGGTGAGGTGCGAAAGCACTTCAAGGGTTACGAAATGTCTCACTAGAACACCAAAGCGAAAAGGTTATGGCGGGTGCCTATATGGTGAATGTTCTCGATGTGGCGAGATCGCTTGGCATTGATTTCCACAAGGGTTACTCCCGAGATGGTGGCCAATGGCTAATCGCGGACTACATGAAGAAGCGGCGAGGCGGCTTTAACTACAACCCCGCTATTAACATAACCTTCGAGCTCTTCCCTGCCGGTCGTCGTCGATCTCCTCTTCACTCAACCGAGTTGGTATTGGGAGCGGAATTCCCAATCGGTAAGTCTCTCGGCCACGCAGCCACGCTTTGAAGGTAAATGTTCCCGCTCGGTAACTTTTCGCTGGGCTGAGCTACCCCACAAGCCCTTCCTCTTCGGCGAAGATGGCGTGTCGATGTCGCTTGCCGGTGTGCAGACGAAGCTCGCCGTCGCTCTGGATGGCGACACCCTGCACATACCGATCGACGGCGCGCCATCGACCCACATCATCAAGCCCGATGGCGAGCGCTTGCCTGGCCCCGTCCAGAACGAGGCATTCTGCCTAACGCTCGCGCGCATGATCGGAATCCCGACGCCGAAGGTGACGACCGGGACGGCAGGCGAACGTAGCTACCTGCTGGTTGAGCGCTATGACCGACGTCATGACGACAAGAGGTGGCGGCGGCTGCATCAGGAGGATTTCTGAGCGTTTTCGTTAATCGGCAGGTGACCCGTACCGTTGCGGTCTGGAAAGTGTATGGCTCTTGACCTTGCCCCCCGGGCTTAATCCAGTTTGAAGTTCGTTCTGGCCCACGACAAGGACCAGAGCATGAAGCGCAGCCGCTTTTCGGAAGAGCAGATCATCGGGATTTTGAAGGAGCATGAGGCCGGCGTGTCGGTCGCCGATCTGTGCCGCAAGCACGGCGTCAGCGACGCCAGCATCTACAAATGGAAGGCCAAGTTCGGTGGGCTGGAGGTGTCGGAGGCCAAGCGGCTGAAGACGCTGGAGGACGAGAATACGCGGCTGAAGCGGTTGCTGGCTGATGCGATGCTGGACAATGCGGCGTTGAAGGACCTCCTGGGAAAGAATGTATGACCCGCCCCGCCCGTGCAAGGGTCGTTTCGATCAGGACGATGCAGTCTGCACAAATGTATCCGGCCTCTTGCAAGTGGGCCGCTGTTGCGGCCAGGCCATGATGAGATCCGCGCGTGCCGTTCCCAGATAAATGGTCCGGGCTCAAAACCCGCTTTTTTGCACAGGGCTTACGGCGCGCCGATCGACTGTCTCGTCATCACTTTCACGAGCCTCGCAGTCTGGAACAAACGGGATCAGCTAAAGGCCGGATCCCGCCGTTCGTAGCTTGCGCCGGGCTTGGTCATCACCACCCATGCGATCCGCGCAATCTTTGCCGCCAAGGCGACGGTGACCTTGTTGGTGTGCATGCGTGCCTGAAGTCCATCAAGCCAGGCGCCAAGGTGATATCGCGAGCGATCAAGATGTGTCACGCAGGAGCGGGCGCCGTGGATGATCATCCGGCGCAGATATCGGTTGCCGCGCTTGCTTATCCCCAGCAGCTTCGTTTTGCCTCCCGTGGAGTATTCTCTGGGAACAAGACCCAGCCAAGCTGCCATATCGCGGGCCTTTTTGAACTGTCGGGCAGATCCAGCTGCTGCCAAAAGCGCCGTCGCCGCGAGTGGACCAATGCCCGGGATAGTCATTAATCGACGTGCGGTATCGCTTTGAGAGGCAACCGCCTCAATCTCGCGGTTGACTTCAGCGATCCGCAGCTCCAGCTGCCGCAGCTCGTCGAATGTAGATGCCAGAATGCGACGCATGGCCGACGTTAGATCATTCGATTCATCTGCCAAAACTCTCGGCAGATCTGCCTTGAACTTGCCGGCGCCCTGGTGAATAGCGATCCCATATTCCAGGCAAAAAGCGCGCATCTGATTTATGAGGCACGTCCGTTGCGACATCATCCGATCGCGAACACGATGCAGCGCTTGCAGGTCAATGTGCTCAGGCGACCTTAGCTCGACGAAGCGCATTGTTGGTCTCGTCACGGCTTCGGCGATCGCCGCGGCATCGATGATGTCATTTTTGTTGGACTTCACATATGGCTTCACGAATTGAGCTGGGATAATGCGAACGGTGTGCCCCATGGCGGCGATCTTGCGGGCCAACCATTGCGAGCCGGAGCAGGCCTCCATCCCCACCAAAGCCGGTCCTGCACGTTCGAAGAACTGCAAGAGCGTATCGCGCCGAAAGGTCGCCTTCTGGATCGGCATTCCGGCGGCGTCGAGTCCAACGACGTGGAAAAGGTTCTTGCCAATGTCGATCCCAAACACCGTTGCCGGCCTGGGCTTGTTCCGTGTCCTCATTGCTTCCTCCTTTCAAAAGCCAACTCAGTCTGACTGAGAGGACGGGGCGGGTCATCCCATTAGTGGTGACGCCCGCCGCCGAGCGGAAAGCAGTCGCCCATCTGCGAACGGCATTCGGGATGAGCGAACGGCGGGCGTGTAAAGCCATCGGCTGCTGCCGTATGACAGTGAGATACCAGACGGCCCGAGCGGACGATGCCGGCCTTCGCCAGCGCATGAGGGCGATCGCCCAGGAGCGCCGTCGCTTCGGCTATCGGCGCCTGCACGTTCTGCTCAAGCGAGAGGGTTATGTGATCAACCACAAGAAGCTGTTCCGGCTCTACCGGGAAGAGAAGCTTGCGGTGCGCCGCCGCTGCGGTCGCAAACGGGCGATCGGGACCAGGGCGCCGATGACCGTGCCGATGGCGCCCAACGACCGCTGGTCGCTCGACTTCGTGTCGGATCAGCTCACCGATGGCCGCCGCTTCCGCGTCCTGACCGTGGTTGATGATTGCACCCGCGAGTGCCTGGCGCTGGTGGCCGATACTTCGCTCTCCGGTACCCGGGTGGCGCGGGAACTGGACCGGCTGATGATGGAGCGCGGCAAGCCGAAGATGGTGGTCAGCGACAATGGCAGCGAGTTGACCAGCAACGCCATCCTGACATGGGCCGATGAGAGCCGTGTCGCATGGCACTACATCGCGCCGGGCAAGCCCATGCAGAATGCCTTCATCGAGAGCTTCAACGGCCGTCTGCGGGATGAACTGTTGAACGAGACGCTGTTCACGTCGCTGGCCCAGGCCCGCGTCGCGCTCGGATGCTGGCGGGCCGATTACAACAACGCACGACCTCACTCGCAGCTTGGATGGAAGACGCCGTCCGAGTTCGCCTTTACCCGCCACCCGCGCCGGGATCTGGCGCTGCGCTATGCCGAGGGCTCCGCGCCAGCTCCCGTCGCTACCACCGCCCAACCGGGCAAACCCAACCGTCAGGGCGAACTGAGGACTGGATAAAACTTGGGGGCAAGGTCACTCTCCCGACTGGTTCCAGGATTCCGCTGGCCAGATCATCGGCGTTCGCGGAATGCCCGAAGTGCCGGCCGGATACTCGCCGCTGATGATCACGCCAGGCATCGATAAATACCGGCTGACACATGGCGAGCCGTTCCGAACGATCTTGGGCTGCAGCGACGCTGCGCTGGAGAACGCCCGCGCCTATTTCTGCGTTGGTTATGGCTTTAACGACGAACACCTTCAGACCAAGCTGATCGAGCGTTGCGACCGCGATTCCGTCCCGCTTGTCGTGATTACCAAAGAGCTGACCACGTCCGCCCGGACCTTCCTTGGCGGCGGACGCTGCCGGCGCTACCTCGCGATCGAGGAGGGGACGATGGGGGCGCGCCTACATGCACGACGTGCCCAACGGGTTCGACGTAGATCAACCGATCTGGCGGCTCAACCGCTTCCTCAATGAGATGACAGGATTTTCCGCGTGAGCATTCTGAATTTTGCGGACGGAGAAGCGCTGGGTCGCGTCCAATCGGTCGACACGACCACGGTGATCGTCCACGTCGATGATGTCGAGGCGCTGCGGGCGCTGCAGGTGAACCGGCTGGTTGCGCTCCAGAGCAGCCTTGCCGGCCATAAGTTAATTGGTGTGATCCAAAAGATCATCCGTACCGCGCTCAATGAAGCGAAGATCGCCGATGTCGAGCTAGACGAGGCCGCGCATCCCGAAGTCAATCTGGTTCGGATTATGTTGATCGGCACGCTGCTCGATCGGGACGGACCGCGCGCCAATGTCTTCCGCCGGACGCTTGAGACCGTCCCGGAGATCGATGCCTGCCGCTTCGCTCTCGAACGCGAGCGCCTTACGCGCTTCATGGGGGGATTTCGGAGGTGACCGGCGGCGCGCAGCGCCTGTCGCTTGGCGCCTATTCACTCGATACCAACGCTCAGGCGTTCGTCAATGGCAATCGGTTGTTCCAGCGTCATGTGATCATCGTGGGCAGCACCGGCTCGGGCAAGTCGTGGACGACCGCGCGCCTGCTCGAGCAAATCGCGGAGCTCGACAGCGCCAATGCCATCGTGTTCGACATGCACGGAGAATATGCGTCGATGGCTGGCGACGGTTTCGTCCATCTTCGCCTCGCGGGCCCAAGCGACATCGAAGCGGGGAAGGGGCTGAACGATGGTGTGCTGTATTTGCCCTACTGGCTCATGAGCTACGAGGCGCTTGTCTCGATGTTTGTTGACCGCTCCCATCAGAACGCCCCAAACCAGGCCATGGTCATGTCGCGTACCGTCGTCGACGCCAAGACGGGCTTCCTGAAAGCCGGCGGTCATGTCGAGGTGCTCGCCAACTTCACGATCGACAGTCCGGTGCCTTTCAGAATGGAAACCGTGCTAGGCGAGCTCAACCGGCTCAACGCCGAGATGGTACCGGGAGCCAAAGGTGGGCACTGAGAAGCAGGGCGATTTCCACGGCAAGCTCAGCCGTCTAATCCAACGCCTCGAGGGCAAACGCACCGATCGACGCCTCGGTTTCCTATTCCCTGCGTCCGGCGTGGCGGACAGCTATGATTGGCTCGATCGCGCAGTTGAGCTGCTGCTCGGTGGCAGGGCGGCCAAAGGCGGCCACGGTGGCGTCAAGATCATCGAATTCTCTGAAGTTCTATCCGACATTTTGCCGCTGATCGTCGGCATGGTCGCGCGGATGGCCTTCCACATACAGCAGTGGAGCACGCAGGGGCCTCGCCATCCGGTGGCCCTGTTCTGTGACGAGGCGCATCTTATATTCCACAGGATCCGACTTCGGGCGCCGCGGAGAATGCGATCGCTACCTTCGAGCGCATCGCCAAGGAGGGGCGGAAATATGGCGTCGGGCTGGTGGTGATCAGCCAGCGCCCCGCCGAAGTGAACCGCACGGTCGCCAGCCAGTGCAACAATCTCATCGCGATGCGGCTAACCAACGGTGACGACCAAGCTGTCGTGCGACGGCTGCTGCCCGACAGCCTCGGCGGCTTCGGCGACCTGCTTCCGGTCCTCGACACGGGCGAAGCACTCGTCGTTGGCGATGCGATTCTACTGCCCACGCGTATCCGCATTGCCAAACCGATGAACGAACCGCTTAGCGGCACGATCCAGTTCTGGGATCGTTGGGCCGACCCAGCGGCTGCGGCGACGCTCGACAAGGCTGTCGAGAGCTGGCGCCGTCAGACGCTTGTCAAATAGTTGCCTTCCGGCAAGCCTCTCGCGCATCGCGATGCTGGGCGCGACGCTGCAGAAACTGATCCGGAGGGTGATCCTGCCTGCTTCCTACCATCCTTCTGCACTCGTCTTGGCAGTGCGTCCGCTACGTGGTGCTGATGCCGTCCGAGATGGTTGGGCGAAGGCAAATCTTGGCTGTCTCATCATCAACAGTCAGTACACGTTCCTGATACCTCAGATGTAGGGCATCATCAGCATCACGATGATCCGACTTGCCTTCAACGCCGTTCTAGAGGCGTTGGAGCGGCGCCTCATGCGGTGAAGGCGCCGGGCACAAATTGAGTGCGGCGGTGGCTGATCGGGCTCCTTCGATGAAGGCCGCCTTGGAAGATGGGATGCGGAGAGCAACTTCTTTCATCAAGGTGACACATAGCAAATTTCTGATCCCGAGATCTTGGCCGCAACGCCGGCTCGGTCAGAAAAGCCTACCTACGCGCCGCGCCGACTGGCCGCGGATCATTATTTACTCTTGAGACCAGCCAGCGAATTCACACGGCGCTTCGCGCCATCAGCAATCGATATGGCCATCTTCTCCGGAAATCCTTTTGGAAGCGCATTCAGCACCTGATCTATGGCTTTTGCGGCTGTATCGCCGAGCTGCTGGATGACAGCCGTGACTGTTTTGTCGGATAGACCGCAGCTTTTCGCAGTCTGCACGAAATGTCGGCCGAGAACCGTGTGGACGACGTAATGCCGGTTGCTACCGATCGCCATGGCCAGCTTCATTTGGTTTTGGCTGATCTGTCCAGCGTCCAGGCTCGGTTGGGTCGAAATGATGTCGTAAAGCGGAGCAAGATGAAAACGTCCGCCCGGCGCCAAATGAATGCTAAAATTCTTCGCATGGCCATCGGTGGCGGCAAGCAGCCAGAACACGATCTGCGCCTTGAAGAAAATGGCCCGGTCGTCCTCAGGCGTATCGCTGCCCTTGAGGAAATCCGAGATTTTGCGGATGCCAGGTCCGCCGTCGGATTCATGCTTGCGCGCGGGCGGAACCGATAGTGCCTGGCAGCAGTCTTCCTGCGGCAGCCGCAACAGGCGGCCGTCGCGCGTCCAGGTGCGATCGAACCGCTCAACTGCGAGCACGCGGCGCCCGGCGAAATCGATCATGCTTGATTTGGCGACCGGCAAGCCGAGTGCGGCAACCAGCTCGAGGCACAGATGCTCGTTTTCAACGCTGCTGGTCATGTCGATTCCGTTCGGCAACTTCCCGATCTGCGGCTTGATGATGTGCGTAGTTGCGGTCGTGCCATGAGGAACGTACCACTTGTCTTTCCAGTAAAGCAGCGCTGTCTTTTCCTGCGCACCGGCCAGAGAAATACGGAAATCCTGGTCGGGGCCGATGCCGAGTGGATTGCTGGCAAGATTGCCGAGAATGGCTGCAATCTCCTGATCGCTGGCGGCACGGCCATTAATAGCGCCGGCGGCTCCGGGCGTGGCACCATCGGGCAGGAACTGCAGCGCACCAATGCAGTCGCGGCCGATGGCGGAGAGCAGGCTGTAAGCGTCGGGGCCGTCAGCATGCGCACGTTCAGCGACGCGTTGGCGAATGTCGTCATTGTCGGGCAGAAGATTGTCAAAGACAGCGACGACTGGATCGCCAATATAACGATCCTCGCGCAGAGGCAGCGACACCGAAACAGGGATGGCATTTTCCCACGCGAGCCACTGCCTATCGTACTGGAAATCGATTGCGCCGCTGCTCTCGCGTCGCAGCCGGCCGACCAGCCGCGTGTTGAGGTAAACATTGAGCGGCGCCCGGGCAGGACGACGCGCCATCAAAAGAGATCCTCAATCGCTTCAGCCGTTAATTTGGTGCGCGGCCGGATGACGAGCTCGAGGTCGAGCCCGGCCAGCGCATCCATCAGAATGCGCAGCTGCGTTGCAGGTTCGCCGGCCTCGAGCTTCGAGACTGTCGCTTGACGCGCATGCATCTTCTCACCCAGGTCACGCTGGGTAAGCTTCTTCTGCCGCCGGAAGCGTCTGATTCCAGCGCCAACTTGTTGTGGGGTGCGGGCGATCGTATCCATCAAATCACGATACGCGAGTGCGTATATGACGTCAATATGCGCGTTCGCGAATATCCATCGATTATGCGCGTCCGCGTATTTGGCGAAGTGGCAACGATGCGGTCGTATCTCGCGCGCCAGCAACTCCTTGAAAGGGAAGAATTACACAAATAGATTCAAGGGCATGACTTGAGGCCGGATTGTTCCGCATGTAAAGACCGGACATAAACTCCGATCCGACTTTTGGAGCCTCGACAGACTGAGCTGGAAAGTTATATTAGAACATACTAAGAACGAATTGATCTTCCGGTTGTATTTTCGAAACCCACTTTCAATAAGGTTGTCCGGCACATCATGCGTTTAGCGCCGCCATCTCAGGAAGTCGGGCCCAGGAGCCGCGTCATTGACCTTGTTCCGCCATTTGCATGACGACGCGTTTTTGGCCTTCTCGCGCGATCACAAGCACCTGTACGCGGCCTGTCTGCTCGACCTCCATGAACGCTTCTTTTCAGGCGCGCCGTCGTTTCCGACCCCCCAGCAGGTCGTCCATGCCATCTATGACGTCATGCGCGCCAACCCCGCCCTCTGGAATGAGGGCGATGATTTCGGCAGCCTGCCGGAAATGATCTCCGCGGGACGCCGCCGGATCCGAAAGGCCGACGTCGCGCTCGCTTCCGAGAAGGGCGACAAGGCACTCGGTCTTGCCCGACAACTGTATGCAAGGCTGCTCGCCTGGGGATGGCTTGAAGAGGAGGAATACGGGCTTCGCGTTACCGTGGACATGGCTATGGGACCGCTGCTCGTGATCCAGCGACTCGCAAGCCTCAACAAGGATCTCTCGCAGCGATTCGGCGGCTTGATAGTGCAAATCCGCCTCAACCTGGAGGCGGTCGAAAAACTGAGGCCCGAGATCACCGACCGCAAGCAGCGCGAAGCCGCGCTCGCCGTCCGCGAGGCGCGCAATCAGGCCGACCAGTTCACGAAGAGCCTGCGTGCCATTCTGGCCGACCTGAAGCGCGTCCGACGGATCGTCATGGAGTCGAAAACAGTCGCTACCCGGCTGGAAGCCTTTTTCGAGGAGTTCGTCGACCAGCTCCTGCTGAAAGATTTCGAGTCCATCCTCACCGTCAACCATCCGTACCGCTTCCGCGACGCCATCGTCGATCTCGCGCGGAGGATCTCCTACACCCCGCAAACCATGCAGGTCCTCGCCGAGGAGTACACAGCCTCCAGCATGGCAGCCGACGTCGAGGACGGCCGAATGGCCGCGGCCGACGACCTGCTGGCCATCGAAAGCATCTTCGATCAGATCGGCGAGATGTTCGATAGGATCGAGGCCTTCCGCAGGCAGCTCGAAGCCCGGGTTCGCAACACCATTAAGTACGCCGAGCGGGGCGGGCAGGGACTCGTCGGCCGGGCCGGCGACCTGGTGCGGCGCCTGGATGCCCTACTGCGGGACGGCAGACACTACAAGGCGACAATCGAATGGAGCATCGAGCCGCTGCGGTCCCCCTGGTCCGAGCACCATCAGGCGCCGGCCAGGCAGCCGCGCCGCCCCGTCGAGGCAAGGGAGCTCGCCGAGCCGCCGTCGGACCCGCTGTACGAACTGCGGAAGAAGCTCCGCCTCGAATATATCGCTCGCATCGCGCCCCGCCCCGAGGATGTCAGACGATTCCTGGAGGGCCAGGTGCCGCCATTTGCGACCAGGGAAGCCCGCTTCATGGAAATCGATACCGTGGACGACTTTCTCGCCTTCGATTGCGCCCGCCGATATGCGTTGACGGGCGAGATTCCGGCGCACGTCGCGGCCGGGTTCGATCTGGAGCCGCGCCCAGACACGCCGCCCCACGACAGCGAATGGCTTCGGTGTGCGAACTTCGTGGTCAGGCGATCCGGCCCCCTCCGGAAAGCAGAGGCAGCCCGTGCTCAGTGAGTTCGAAAACATCGAGCGCTCCTACGGCGCGGAGAAGGCGGCAGACCTCCGCAAAGCGCTGCACTTCCTGCTGCGGCGGCAGTTCGTGTTCGCTGGAGATCCCCGGACTGGGACCATCTACAACACGATCATGGACGGCCGCTTTCGCGAGGTGGTCGACGGCTTCTTCGACAGTTGCGGATACAGCGTCCACCGCGATCCGGAGGCGCAGTGGGCCGGCATCGTCGCCATGGACGAGGACGTGCCGCTGCCCCGAATGAAGCTCGACGAAACCATCGTCATGCTGGTGCTGGCAGCCTACTGGCAGCAGGAGGTAAACGTCGGAGCGGTCGAGGACCGGGCCGTCGTAGTGGCCACTTTGAACGACCTGTTCGATCGCTACCGCGAGATGGCGCAACACGGCGGCGGAGGCGCGATCTCGGCCACCCGCTTCCGCGACATCCTGCGCGAGGCCGCCCAACGCAGTTTGGTCGAGATCGGTGATTTTGACGACGAGCAGCAGGACTGCGAGATCAGGATCCGCCCGATGATCAAGCTGATCAGTGGCGGCGATGCCCTCCAACGGCTTGAGCGCTACGTCCGCAGCGAGGAGGCACGGTTTCCGCAGCCCGCAGGAGACGAGGCATGATGGAGCTACGCCACCTGACCATGGTAAACTGGCACCTGTTCGACGTCGCCGACATCGACGTGACAGGACACGTCGGGGTCCTGGGCGAGAACCGGTCCGGCAAATCGACAATCCTCGACATGGCACAGGTCGTTCTCACCGGCGGGAGCCGGCGGTTCTTGCGCCTGAACGCGGTCGCCGGCGACAGCGGAAAATCGCGCAGCGGCTCGAAGCGCAGCGTCGTCGATTACTGCCTTGGGACCCTCGGCGAAGACCAGCGCCGTCGCGACGAGGCGCGCACCTACGTGGCGCTAGGCTTCGAAGACAAGGAAGGCGATCGACCGCCGGTCACGATCGGCATGGCGTTTGAGGCGCGCAAGTCCGACAGCAGGGAGACCGTGCTGGCACTTTTCGTCGCCGTCGGGACCGTTCTGAGCTCCAAGGATTTCATCGAGCAGCGAGGAAAGTCGCAATTCCCGGCGCAGTGGGATGACGTGCGCGCCCGGATCGTCGCTGCGGTCGGCGAAGGCAACTTCGTCAATCATCGCGACCGGGCCAGCGACTACGTCCGCGAGTACATGCGCCATCTTCTGCCGCATTCGCCCTATGGCGAGCAGAACGCCAGCGCGCTGCAGAAATCAATCGTCAACGCGATGACGCTCGACCACAACCAGACGGCCACGCAGTTCGTGCGGAACTACATCCTCGAGGACAGTCCGATCGGCATCAAAGAGCTGCGCGAGTCGATCCAGACATACCGCAACATCAGCGAAACCATCCGAAAGATGCGCCTCAGGCTCGAAGCCCTGAGGGCGCTTCGGGGCGTCCTCGGCACACTTGAAGAAGCGCTCGAGACCAAGTTCAGGGAGGAGTGGATCGCAAAACGCGCGACTTGGCTCGCGGCGCGCGCGACAAACCTGGACTTCAAGACCAAGCGGCGTACCGAGATGGCGCGCCGGGACGCGGCAGCAAAAGAACTCGATTTCATCGACGACGACGTCAAGGCCATCGATAACGAGATCGAACGCCTCACGGCCGCGATCGCCGAGCACGATGCCAAGACCGGCAGAAAGTCCCTGCAACAGACCGCAGACGTGGCCGGGCAGGCGGCGCACCGCGCCTCGACGGAGTTCAAGGCCCGCATGGAGAACATCCGTCGCCTGGAGCCGCTACGCGCGATGTGCGCGGACGGTTTCGAGGACTTCGTTCCTGCGCTTGAGCGTCTTCTGACCGCCACCGCCGGGGCCGACATCGGGCGCGTCTCCGACGAGCTCTCCGCGGCCGAGAAGTCCTTCGCGGTAAGCGGCGCGAAATGGCTGCCGAAGATCGACGAAGCGCGTCAAACGATCATCGCGGAGCTTTCCGGGCTCCGAGGCCACCGCGACGAGGTGCTCGAACGGATCCGACAGCACGCCGCCGGAGGCGCGCGCGCCTATCTCGGCGATGACACTGAACTCCTCTGCCGCAGGCTGCGGCAGAGGGGAATGGTCCCGCGCGTGCTCTGCGACATCATCGAAGTCGCCGAACCCGAGTGGGTAGGAGCCGCCGAGGCGCTCCTCGGCCGCGACCGGGAGGCCGTGTTCGTGGACAGGGCGGATATCAGCGCCGCCACCTCAATCTTCAAGGAAGGTCGCCGCGAGTTTCGCCATGCATCGCTCGTGAGCCTAAACAAGCTCGAGCAGTTTAGGGCCAAGCCGGAGCGCGGCACTTTCCCCTCGATCTTCCGGAGCCAGGATCCGGACGCTATGGCCTTCATCATGCGCCGCTACGGCAATGTCCGCCTCGCGGACACGCTCGACCAGTTCAACAGGCCCGGCCGGGCCATCATGAAGGACGGCCTCTACGACGACGGACTCGTCAGGACCCATCGCTGGATCGAAGCCGCGCAGCACAAGATTGGAAAGGCGGCCCAGGCGAACGCCCTGCGCTCCCTGCAGGATCAGGCCGAGGAACTGGATCGGCTTCAAGCGGAAAAGAGCAAGGAGACCCAGGCGGCAGAGCAGGCCTTTGCCGCGCTGAAGAACATCTGCGAGGGACGTGACGATCTGAAGGCGTGCGCCGCTGCCTTCGCGGCCGCGCAGACCGAGATCGCCGAAGCCAAAGCGAGGCTCGAAGCACTCGACGGCGCGGGCGACGGTGGACTTCGCGACAAGAAAAGGGCCCAGCAGAATCTGAAGAAGAAGAGGCTCGATGAGCAAAAGATCCAGCAGAAGGCGTTCGGCGAGCATGACGGCGAGGTCAGATCGGCGGAGAGGAGGCTCGGAGAGGGCGAGAACGTGCCCGGCTCCGAGCTCAACCTGCGGGTCGCCCGGTCGATCTATCGCAGGTCCTTCCCGCTCTACTCCGCCGCGAAGGGCAGGATCGTCTACCGCCAGCGCCTCGATGCTGCAGCCCAGAAGGGCTTTGCGGAGAAGCACCGCGCCATCGCGGACAGGGCGCTGAAGGATGCGGACGCCTCGGACGCAGAGCGCGCCCGCATCGAGCGGCGGGTCCGCGAGTTCCTTTACGATTACTTCGACCAGTTCGGGATGAGCTCGCAAGTCGGCGCGGAGAGCGAGCCGCTGCGGGAGGTGAAGCCCTGGATGGAGCAGCTCATCGCGGATATCGAATCCAACGAGCTCCGCCAGTACGAACGGCAGGCGCGGGAAGCGGCGGAAAAGGCCTCCACCCTACTGCGCGGCGAGTTCATCAACGCGCTCACGGCCCGGATCGGCAAGATGGAGCGGGAGCTGCAGTCGTTGAACCGCAGTCTCTACGCACATCCCTTCCACAACGAGCGCTATTCATTCCACCGCACCCAGGTCGTGGAATTCCAGCCGATCCTGAAGATCATCGAGATCGCCAAGACGTCCCCGGAGGCGCTCGATATGCTGTTCCGGGGCGACGTGCCCGATGACTTTCCGCACAAGGATACGATCGTCGCACTCGAGGCGCTGCTTGAGGACCCCGACAAGGATTTCACCCAGTTCGAGGACTACCGCAACTTCTACACTTTCGAGATTCACATGGAGGATGTAGCTACGGGTCGTTCAACCCGCTGGGAGCAGCGGCGCGGCACCGGGTCCGGCGCCGAACAGCAGGTGCCCATCTACGTCGCCATCGGCGCTTCGCTGGCCGCCGTCTACGGCAGCGCCGAGCGTCGCACGGGCAAGCCCGCCGGCTTCGCCCTCGCGATGTTCGACGAGGCCTTCTCCAAGATGGACGGCAAGAACCAGCGGCAGATGATGAGCTTCTACAAGAACCTGGGGCTCCAGTTCGTGATCGCGGCGCCGTTCGAGAAGCGGGTCGCCGTGCTCGAGCACATGGACACCATCGTGGAGGTGGACCGCATCGGCGAACAGTCCAGGGCCACAGTGGTGGAACTGAAAGAGAAGGCCAAGCGCGAGCTGATGGCCATCGATCCGGACCTGATGTCCGAAGATGAGCTCGCCACCCGTCTGGCCGCCGAGTAGCTATGGCGCGACGTTTCACGGACGCGATCGGCCTGCTGAATGACCTGCTCGATCGCTTCGAGGCCGGGGCCGCAAGCCCAATCGCCCACCCCGACTATGCCGCTTTCTCGTCGGTAGTCGCGGCGGACGCTTTCCTGAAGCAGATCAGGAACGCCGAAAGTGCCGGCTCGATCTCCATTGGCTGGGGCCGCGGCGCCAAACGAGACCAAGTGGCGCATGTGCGGTTGGCCTCAGCGGAGATCTTATACCGATATCTCGGCCGCACGCCGGCGTCGCGCCTCGCGGAGGACGCCGCCGCGCGGCTGGTAGCCGGATTGGCGCTGAACCAGTCCCTGAAGAACAGCGGCTCTCAAATCGCAGAGGTGTGGGCGCGGGGTAAGACGTGGCATGGATTCGCTTCGTCCGACGTCGACACGCTACGCCACGCATTCGTTCTCGCCCACGCGATCCTGGATAACAAGCATCTGGACGTCGACTACAAAACTTTCTCGCGACGTACGGTGGGGCACAGCAAGATACTCGAGCGCACCGAGGGTGCCGTGGTCCGGCTTTTGAACGGCTTAATGGACTTTCCGCCTGGCGCCCGCCCCCGCGATGCACTGCGAGCGATCGGACTGGAGCGCTTCGCGCCGCCGCTGCTGATCGCGGGCAAGATCGACCTGGACGGAGCCGATCTTTCCACGATATCTCCGCATTATCTCGGAATCGCTCCCAAGGAAGCAGATCGCGTCCGCTTCCGAGAGCCGCCGGCCTACGTTCTGACGATCGAAAACTTCGCAAGCTTCAACCGGCACATCGCCGAGGCAGACCCCGGCCGATTAGGAACGACCATGTATGTCGGCGGGTACCCCTCGCTTGCCACCCAGCAGGCGCTGCGGACGATCGCAGGATTAGTGTCCGAACAGACGCCGATCTTTCATTGGTCGGACATCGATCCGGACGGCACCTGGATCTTCAACACCATCGAGCGCGCCGTCGATCGACCGATCCGTCCCCACCTCATGAGCGTCGAAGTTGCCGAGCGCTTGGGACAAGTGCCGTTCAAAAAATCGGCACCCGCTCGATGTCCACCGGACTCCGGTATCGCGGCTCTGGCAGCGTACCTGGCGGAAGATGGAGCCAAGACGCTCGAGCAGGAAGAACTCGATCCAGTCCTGCCAGAGCTTCATTAGAAAATGCGCGCGGATCAACGCGGTGTCGATCCCGATGAGCTTCGTCGGTCGATGACCTCCGTCGGCCTTTGTGAACAACACCTGCGTTCCGCAGCGCGAACGCCATGACTAGGGCGGCTCCTTGCCGTACTTCGACAATCCCATTGGCACCACGGCGACAAGGCCCCGAAGCACCGCCGCTCGCCTCCAGCAGTGAAGAATGGGAATCTCTTATAACCGAGTGTTAATCCGTTGATTCGCCTACGAAAGCCCCAGCCGATCAACGGTTTGTAGACAATCACCGAAACAAGACCACTAACGTTGGTGCCGTCTCCATAAACGAAGCGGCGATGATCGCATCGCCGATCGACACTTGATGTCGTCCTCGGTGGTGATGCCGAGCTCGACCTTAGCCGGGTGCCAACGCCGCTTTAATGCCGGCAAGATGCCCCAGGCCAGCCCGAACAGACATTGTTGAGCTAGCCGCGCGATGGCTGGTTCGTGGCCGAGCGCAAGCACAATTTGCTCGCCCTGCAGCGGTAAAACCATGATCGGAGCCCACAGAATGATTGCAAATCCATAGCCCCATGCGCACTGGGCGCCGTACCAGAGCTCCGTCCGCCGCACCACATGCTTGGGCCGCGAACGGACCTGCCGCCGAGATCACCGGCTGCGAAGGTCACGCCGACCGACAAGATCATGCCGGCAAGCGCGGCTGCCGCCACTGCCTCAGTGCCGATATGGCCGATCCAGGCTAGATCCGTCGCCATCATCGTGATCTGTCCGAGCTGCGTGAGCGCGATCGGCGTGGCGAGTGTTGCCGTTGCGGAGAGTTCGTCGGTGAGTTGACGGCCAGCTACCCATTTCGCCAGCCGACGAGGCCGCGATGCGGGCGTTTTTTCTGCTGTCTTCCTCATGAACACGCTGCCCCGGATTGCGCGCTTCAGCTATCCTTTTCCTCGCTGACGCGATCTTATCGCTGAGGTCGCGTTCGCATCATCGGCGCCATGGCCAGCGATAGCAATTCTCATAGAACAACGCACCGCTCAAAAATGGTGAGAGCATTCTGGCCGACGTCCGCAAAATCTTCTCTATATTGCCCGCTGCAATAGTGAGCGCTGCTATCACCGTAGCGGTTGCGGCTTTGGCTGTCTCATTCAAGACGTCGTTTGTTTAAAAAACCGACAACAGCACCGCCGCCAACTACATGCTGCGGGCAACTGACATCGTTTCTTCATAAAAGCGCTCAAGCGGCATTGGCATGCCAGTTGCTTGAATATGTGACGAACCACTTTTGACTATGATGCTCATTCGGCATTCGGTCGAGGTATTCAGATGAAACTTGCTTAATCGGTGGCAGAGGTCTCCTGATGCGCTTTCCAAACCGTGCGGCTAACTCTGCCATCTTCGGATCGCGCTCCGGTTTGCCGGGCCGGAATCCGATCGTCTTGTAAAGGACTCGCGACGAATGGCGGTCCTCAACAAGATGGCGTACACCAGGGTAAAGGCGTATACCAGCACGATTGTTTGCGTCACTTTTGGCCGGTGACCCAAGCGCGCGCATCTGCGAGATGCCGAGCCTGGGTTCGTAGAGCTGCGCGGGCGGCCTTCAATCAGTGCTTTGCAGATGGTCAATGAGCTGATGCAGGACGATTGGGATCTCGATAAAATAGTCAGGCAACAGGACGAGCTCAAGGTCAAGCTGCTTCGCGCCCAATCGGTTGTCGAGGAATGTAAGGCAGGATTGGCGGATCTGGAGCGGAGGCTTGAGCGTCGAGCGGTCTCATCATCGATCGATGAGCGCCAGCGCAACCCTGCGGCCAACAGTTCAATACGTAACGCCCGACCGCACAAATCCCGAAGCGTCGATGATTCTGTTGATCAGAATGCTGGTGTGGCCTTTTCGAGTCGATCATGGGACCGCTGAAAACTGCCGCCGCGCCCATAGCGGCGAAAGGTTTTGTCGCGGAGTTGGTGAAGATCTCGAGACGCATGGGGTTGCGAGCCCGGCGGGCGAACCGGACAACCGGGTGCGGCCCTGTCGATAGGGTAGGCTTTTTGGCTGATCGCGATGCGTTGGCCAGGGGATGCGCGCAGAGTAGCACCACATACGTGACGTATCGCCGCGTCTTTGGCTAGAGCCTCCTGTTCCGGGGGCTGTGCACGGAGATGTCCAGAGTCGAATGTCAAAGCTCGCCACCTTGAGCCAGTTGGGTCGCTTTGTCCGTCTTCAAAGCGTTCAAATTGCCGGTAGACGTGTCTCGAGAGGGGCGCGAGAGGGCGCGTTCACTGACACGCTGGTCCGCTATGACCGTGGAGCAAGGCATGCGATGACGGGCGGTGCTGACCGCGGAAGCCATGCCTCATCCGGCATCGCATGGAGGATGATGAGAACTGGCTGACTATGTCCGCAAACGATCCCAATGCACCGAAAGAGGGCAGGTAACGGCAGTCACCCAAGTTCTTGAAACGCCAGGAAGAGGTTTCCCAGGCGAATGCGATGTGGTGCTGTCCGCGGCCTCGTCAGCTTCTCGAAAGCTTCTCCGAATAGGGACTGGCCCAGTGATCCTTGACGAGGAAGGTGGCATGGACTCGCACGATTTCGCCATATCCAATGCCGCACCTCCGCTATCGGTCCAGCACGCCGTTCTAGACGATCACCAACCGAACCAAGCGCGAGAAGATGCCTTTGAGCAACGACTGGATGCGGCGCGCGCGGCCGATTCCGCTGGTCTTGCCCGGCGCCCCGGCCGCAAACCTCCGCCGAATGTGTCGCGCGCCGATTTTGATTACATTCACGAGATGATGAGCGGTGTCAGTAGCTGTCGCCGTTGAGGCGAGTAATCATGCCGACGAGTTCCAACGTCGCTTTTCGGTCCATCCAGCTAAAACAAAACGTCGCTTCGGAATTCGGAATCGGCGGCTTAAGTTCTTCACGGACGGCGAACTCCGGCCGATGCTCGACTGTTGATTGTTACCCACTCATTGTCTCGGCGGCGTTGCACCGAGCAGGGAATGCGCATGGCTTCGCGGTACTTCGCGACCGTGCGGCGGGCAATATCAATGCCCGAGGCGCGCAAGCGTTCCACGATGGTATCATCCGACAGGATCGCCGAGGGTTCTTCCGAATCGATCAGCTGCTTGATGTGGTGACGCACCGCTTCAGCGGAGTGCGCCTCGCCGCCGTCGGCCGAGGCGATTGAGGTCGTAAAGAAATATTTCAGCTCGAACGTGCCGCGATTGGTCGCCATGTATTTGTTGGCGGTGACGCGCGACACCGTGGATTCATGCATCTGGATGGCGTCGGCGACCGCCTTCAGATTCAGCGGCCGCAGATGCGCGACGCCATGGGTGAAGAAGCCGTCCTGCTGGCGCACGATCTCGGTCGCAACTTTCAGGATGGTGCGGGCGCGCTGATCCAGCGCGCGCACCAGCCAGGTCGCATTCTGGAGTGCGTCGGTCACATAGGACTTGTCGCCGTCCCTGCCGATCTTCTTCGATAGCTCGGAATAGTAGGTCTGGTTGACAAGCACGCGCGGCAAGGTGTCGCTGTTGAGCTCGACATGCCAGCCGCCGTCGGGACCCGGGCGGACATAGACGTCGGGCACCATGGTCTGCAAGCGGGCCGAGCCGAACTTCATGCCGGGCTTGGGATTGAGGCGGCGGATCTCGCCGATCATGTCGGCGATGTCCTCGTCGTCGACGCCGCAGAGCTTGCGCAAGCTCGCGATGTCGCGCTTGGCCAGCAGATCGAGATGCTCGACCAGGGCCTGCATCGCGGGATCGTAGCGGTCGAGCTCGCGGAGCTGGATCGCCAGGCATTCGCTCAAATTGCGCGCGCAGACGCCGGGCGGATCGAATTTTTGCAGCACGGCAAGAACGTCGTCGACGTCCTTTTGCGATGCGCCAAGACGCTCGGCGGCCTGGCCGAGATCGGGCGGCAGATAGCCGGCCTCGTCGACGAGGTCGATCAGGTACTGGCCGATCATGCGCTGCGCCGGCGCGGTGAAGGCGACCGCGAGCTGCTCGGCGAGATTCTCCAACAATGTTGTCTCGGCTGCGACAAAAGCTTCAAGATTGTAATCTTCATTACCTGAGGCGCGGCCACCCCATTCGGCATAGGTGGTCGGCGCCGGGACCTGCGCGTTGTACGCGACCGCCTCGGCCGGCTGTTCGGCGCTGACCTGATCAACCTCAGTCAGGGATTCGATGCCAGTTGCATTGGCACTGGCGCGCTCAAGCAGAGGATTGCGCTCGAGCTCCTCCTCCACGAAGGCCTTGAGATCGAGATGGGCCAATTGCAGCAGCTTGATCGCCTGCATCAACTGCGGCGACATGATCAATGACTGCGAATGCCGTAACTCTAATCTCTGCGTGAGCGACATGAAGCGAGAACCAATACTGAAGCTAACCGCGTTTTGCTCATCTACTCAGGAGCTGATCCACGCGCTTTGATGCCGCGCAAAAAGCAGATCCGAGGTGTGATTCTGGTGCAAATGGCTGGAGGGACGGCAGATCCTATCGAGGCGTCCCTCGGGAGGGCCCATGTGCGCGCCACCACTCGAGAAATAGATACTAGCTGGTGGCACTGTGACTCGAGCGCATGGGCTGGCCCAGGCACTTCGGATGACGATAGTCCTGCAGACGGTGAATATCTCTTTATCCTGGCAGTACGGCAGAGGTCGGTAGATTGCCCCAGAGCGACTAAGATTTGGAAGATGAGCTCGGCACCAGCAAGTTCCGCAGCATATTGTTTCCAATAGCCTTTAAGTCGACGAAATTGCCGCACGAGCGAAAGTTGGTGCTGATTCAGTGCGCGGGCCTCGGCGCAGATTACATCAAACCTTGGCGTCGGGTCTCTGACATTGCTTGGGAAAGCTATTTCAAAAGAGCCTGCGCGCGCGCCCGGCTGACATGAATGAGGCGCAGGCATAGTCCTTGCTCAAGCAACCCGGATGACGTCAATGCGGATCTGCTGCGAGCCATATCCTTGGTCTGTCGCTTGGCGGGTTCACCCGGCTGGGTCGGCTAAAGAAGAAAGACTTTGGTGCGCACAGTCGTTCAGGCGTTGGCGCCTCTGTTGAAGACGACAGCCCCGCTAACGCAACAAGCTCAGCGCGAATAGAAACTCAAGCTGCGGAATAAGGCAGCACACCGAACCACTTCACCCAGTACCGCGAGGCTCCAATGAATAAAGTTCTCAGGGAGGCCAAGACTGTTCAGCTTGTGTTTCACAACGGTGGCAGCACACCTTTTGAGTTCGTGATGGATTTGTTACGGGAAGGGGCCGGCGGGCGTGAGCCTGATGCCCGCGCAGTGACCATTGCCCGACAGGGCAAGGTCTCCTGCGGCCCTTTTGAGCCATCAATCGCAAGGGTGATTCTCGATAGGGCGCAGGAACGCATCCAGGCTGCGGGACATCCGCTGCAGATCACCAGCGAGCCAGCCGGCGAAACAAAGGCGCCTCATTCGTCGGAAATGCAATTTAAATGGGCGATCGATGCGCTTAGCGATCTTGTCGGCAGCTTCCCGTCCGCTGCCAGATGACGGGCCTATGCCGGTGAATGCGGTGACCCACAGCCAGTTACACCACGCCCAGTGACACGATCTTACGCTTTCGTCAGAAAGACTGTCCCGGCACAATTACGGCCTCGCGGACAAGGTATCGCGAGATTGCTCTGTCAGGGAGAGCATCAGTGGCAGCCCTACCAGCACCGCTGGATTCAGCGCTGAGCATGGCTGCGTCATTCTCTCAAGCCTGCTTAAGGTCGGACTACAAACCTGACGCAGATCGATCAACTGGCGGATCTGTTAGTTTGCGCTAGTTACGCCAAACTCTTGCCGCATCGCCTTGAGATGGGGCTGTTCGTATGTGGGTGCACAAACGAAGAAAGCGAAATCTCAGACAGTTGCGGCGGGTAGAGCAGATTTGCCGGGCTGAAGCGGCGCGTGCCCACTTGGATCTCGAGCGGAGTGGGCTAATGAACATCGCAAAAGACTGCCGGCGCGTGGCCGAGGAGATCGAAAAGGCTTTGCAAATGTCGACATTGATCGGGCCGCTTGTGTGGACGTTCGGTTTTATGGGCTTGGTACTGTTCGTCGCGCTGTATCTTCCATGGTAGACCTTGTCGAGCTCTGCAAGTTTGGGGTCGAGGCAGCATCTTGTGAAGCTGGTGGCGCTGCGAAATCCCAGATTCTGTCCTGTGTATGCTTCAGCGGGACCGCCAACGCCTCAAAAGCCGACTTCACGTCTATGTAGGCAGCTTCCTTTAGGGCGCCAGCCGCGGGATCGATCTCGTTATAGGCGGTCAGCGCCGCTGCATAATTTTGATAAAGCGGCATTTGGGCCTCGTTGGTCCAGCCCAGACCGAGATGGTGGAACTGATCAGCGGGAACGTTGATGCGGCTTTTATCCAGCTCTCGGAGGTAGTCGGCCGACCAGTCGTGGATGGTATAGGATTCAATCTTATCCATCATCGACCGCCAGCGCTTGACACGCTCCTCCAGCGGCATGTTGGTCGCCTTCGAAATAGCATCTGCCATCTCTTCTGGATTGTTCGGGTCAATCAGAAGCGCCTCGTCTTCGCCGAAATCTTCAGCCGCTCCCGCAAACTTGGATAGTACGAGAACCCCGGGATCTTTCGGATCTTGGGCCGCGACGTACTCCTTTGCCACGAGATTCATGCCATCGCGCAGCGGCGTGACGAGACCTACAGGTGCGGCGCGGTAGAGGCGCGCGAGTGCAGCCTGGCTGAACGAATCATTCGTATAGTGGATCGGCCTCCGCTCGTCCATGCCGTGCTTAGCATTGACGTGACTAATCGCATTCTCCACGTCCTCCTTGTACTTCTGATATTCGTCAATGTCCGCTCGGGAGGACGGCGCGATCTGCAGCAACGAGATGCTGCTAGAACTCGCGGCTAGAAGGTGGCCCAACGCCTCGACCCTCTTGTCGATACCCTTCGTGTAATCGAGCCGGTCTACGCCGATCGCGAACTTGGCGCCTTCGAATTTCTGCAATAATGACGAAAGTGTTTCTTCTTCTGCGGGCGAAAGATCTGCCGCAAGATGCGCCGCGAACTGCTTGGGATCGATGCCGATCGGGAATTTTTGGAGATGCGTCTGGCCACGTTCCGTTGTCACGATGCCATCCTTGCTTTCCAGCGCGAAATATACCTGCAGACAGGCCAGGAAATTGTTGAGATCCCGGTTTGTCTGAAAGCCGAGCAGATCATACTCCAGCATCAGCTTCATAAGCTCGCGATGGTGGGGTACGCGCTCGATCATATCGGGCGCCGGCCATGGCGTGTGCAGAAAAAAGCCGGCTGGCCGATCGATGCCGAGCCTATGAAGTTCAGCCGCGAGCGGAAGTAAATGATAATCATGGACCCAGAATGCGTCACGATCCCGCACGTCGAAGGCGGCTCGCGCTATAAACGCGTTGACATTTCGATAGCTGTCATAATCGCCTTCGGCACCCGACATCCGCTGGAGCAGGGAGTGCAATGCAGGCCACAGTGTCGAATTGGAAAAACCTCGATAATAGCCGTGATAGTCTGCCTCTGGCAGGTCTAGCCTCGCCACGTCGCCTGCACCGGTCTTCACCAGCGGCAAGGGCTGGTCGATCCCATCTCGGCGGGTATCCGAGGAACCCACCCAGAGTGCACCGGAACGTTCGACGACCGGCTCCAGGCCCGCCGCAAGCCCGCCGGTCTGGGGCTTATCAGGGTCGAACGGGGCAACCCGGTTCGAGATGACGACCAGCTTCATATCGGGCTGCTGGTTTACGGTGTGGAGGCCGTCCTCCAGGTCGCTTAAGACAACAGCAGCGGAAGGTTCTGCTCCTTCGTGTTGCCCGTGCTCCAACGGCACCCCGTCCAGTTGCCTGTCGAAGGCAGTCGGGCCTCCACTTTCATCTCGCTCCGTAGCGCCTGAAGTTGCGGTGTCGACCGTGTCATGGATTCGAACCATCTCGCAACTCCGTTTGACGATGTTTCCGCTTGATGCATTCGCGGGTCGACCGAGAAGATCTCCACAATGCGAGACTGGCAGGTCCAGCTTTCTGGAAGCTGACCAATTTCCGGGTCAGATAGCCGCACAGACGCCGCTCCATGGGCGACGCAAGAGCAGCAGGCGGCCAAGGAACCTGCTGACGAGGCGGATGCGCGGTTTGGTGAGCTGACGCCGAAATCGATTGGCTGAAAGCAAAACGGTCGGCCTATGATCGTTAGGACTACCGCAGCCGGCGCGTTTCGTGTTCCTCAACGACGAGAGCACGCTCAGATGAAGCGTGCGTCCGCCCGCTAAGCTGATGAGAGCGCCACGCAAGAAGTGCAGGACAAGTATTGTTAAGCCAGACGCACGCACGCGTGTGGCTCTGGCGGAGCGCAAGCACAACGCGGCCGCGCAGAAGCGGTAAAACCATCATCCGCGTCCCCAGAACAAGTACAACCCATCGACCGTCTTATCCAAGCCTGTCCCTCATGGCGAGCTGTCCAAGCTACGTGAGTGCGATCGGAGCCGCGAACTTTGAAAATGCGTCTGGTTCGTCGGTGATTTGATGGCCTCCTACCCATTTTAGCCCTCCCCGGGGGCTGCGATGCCGTGCGTTGGCAGGTATCCATCTCATTTTACCGGCCGCTCAGATTGCACGCGCTTCAGCTATCGAGTCCGATGCGATCTGCTTGCTGCAATCGCGTTCACTTGATCTCGAACCGCGATGCCGTGCGCAAAATAGTGAGATTATGCTGACCTAAATCGGCAAAAGTCATCTTTTTCACTGAGTGCTGTCGTAGTGAGCGCTGTTGCGGACGTCGTGGCTGCGACTGTCGCTGTGTTGCTCAAAGGCATCGGTTGTTTCAAACGCAACAATAGGGCGCCAGCAACTAGGTGGCGCGGGAACGCCTAGGTGGTGTTCTCTACAGCTCAAGTGCATTGGCATGCCGGTTTCTTGAACCTGTGACGACACCACTTGTGACCATGATGCTCATGCAGCATCCCAGCCGGGATATGGGACGAACGGCGCGGGCGTCATATCGTGACGCTCCACTACAGCCGCGGCGCTGGGCACGCGACGGCCGTGGCCGTCGTGGTTGCGGATAAATGGCCTGAACCGGAATCGCATGAATTATGACGAGAACTGGCTGGCTACGTCCCACACAATGTGGCTCGGAGGGAAGTCGGCAAACAGCAGTCACTTGGCCCGTGTGGCGTCAGACAGAGTATTCCCGGCGAATGTAAGTCCGGCGCCGACCGTAAACTCGTCAGCTTCTCGAAAGCTTGTCCGAATACGGACTGATCAAACTGACCCGAACGAGAGGTTGCTGTGGACTCGTACAATTTCAAGACATCCAATGCAGCGCCTGCGCCATCGATGCAGCATGCCGCTTTGGATGATCAGCAGCCGAATCTAGCTGAACAAGACGCCTTTGAACGGCGACTGGATGAACCGCGTGGCCGATCCCTTGGGCTTGGCCGACCGCCCGGCCGCAAACCGCCCCGGAATGTGTCTCGCGCGGATCATGATTACATTCATGAGATGGTGCCACGTGTCAGTACTCAGCGAAAACTGTGAACGTCAACGGCTGAGAAGTATCTTCGAATGTCTTAGGGCGTTGGGTTTGGCGATCTAACCCGCGCCACATTTGCTGAGCGAGTGTCAGACAGTTCGCTTTAATGGCCGAACCGCAGCTACTATGTCGGCTGGGGGGCGGTCCCGTTGTCTTTTGGCTCGAGGCGTCGGCCGAAGGTGGAGGCGACGGAGCGCGCGGATTCCTTACCGGTCGTGCCTATAATCAATGCGGGCGCATAATTCATGAAGCGCTTCGAGCTCTCGAACCGTCGCACAATGCCCTATCGTTTTAGGCGCACATGCAAGGTGCTTCTGCACGATCGCAAGGTCGGGACTCCTGCTGCGTCTTACAAATGTCATCTTGCACAGGCCACTGACACGCGGACGGCTCGATCGAGCCAGCACTCCAGCAGACGCCACCGGCAGAGATGCACCTGACAAAGCACGAGGAGGTCGATGACAAAGCGTTTTCGCAACCGGGCCCTATTCTCCATACTCGTGTCCATGATTGTCTGCCCCGCCGCAAAAGCGCAAGACCGCCGGACTATCGCCGAACCTGTTGCACCTCATACGGTCTGCGATCGCCCTGTGCCTTCCGGCAAGAACGATACAGTTAACCTTCAGGACGCCATTGAACATTGTCCCGCTGGAGCTGCAGTCTATCTCGGGCGCGGCGAGTTTCACTCGGGTCCACTCGAGATGAAATCGGGCGTGACCTTATGGATCGGACGCGGTGCGGCGCTGATCGCCATCCCCGAACCAGCTGCTTACGACAAGGGCCGGGGACAATGTGGTCGCATCATGGGTAAGGGCGACGGATGCCGGCCATTCATCAGCTTTTCCAAAACGCGCGGCGGCGGCATCTACGGCGAGGGCATCATCGATGGTCAGGGCGGCGCAATGATGGGTGGCGGGGCCGAAACCTGGTGGCAGCTGGCCCGCCGCGCGCAAGCTGAGGGCGGCAACCAGAACGCCCCGCGCTTGATCCAGATCGATCATGCGCAAGACATCACGTTCTCTGGTATCACCTTGCGCAATGCCCCCAATTTCCATGTCGCGATGAACCGGGTGGAAGGTGCCACTTTCTGGGGCCTCACCATCGATTCACCGGCGGATGCGCGCAATACCGACGGCATCGACCCCGGCGCGAGCCAGGATGTGACCATCACCCACAGCTACATCCGCACGGGAGACGACAACGTTGCAATCAAGGCTGGCGACAATGGCTCAAGCAGCCATATCTCCATCCTTGATAATTATTTCGGCTGGGGGCACGGCATGTCAATCGGCAGCGAGGTGAATTCCGGAGTTAGCGACATACTGGTGCGTGATCTGACGCTGGACGGTACGACGTCTGGCCTGCGCATCAAGAGCGATGTCAGTCGAGGCGGTCTGGTCGAGCGCGTGACTTATGAGAACGTGTGCCTGAGGGGCAACCGGTGGCCGGTGGCGTTCGATGCAAAATATGATCCGCGCGCACAAGGCACGAGGATCCCGGTCTATCGGCAGATCGTTCTGCGCCATGTGCGTGGTGACAATGGTGTGCTGCTGATGCGCGGCGTAGACGAGCGCCATGCCCTCGACGTTGCATTGGAGGATGTCCGATTTGCCAGTTCCGCGACTTGGCAACTCGAACACGCCAAGGTGACCGCAAGTCCCTCTGACGTATCGCCGCCGCTGCCGGGACGAGCCACAGAACCGCTGCGCGGATTGGAGGCATGTGCCAGAGCATTCCGCGACGCCTATCGTTAAGTACGACACCCGGCGCCGAACCCGGCCGGTGAGTTCGGCGGCGGCCGCCTAAATCGCTGGTCTTGCAGACCTCAGCCTCAGGTCCGGTACTTCGTTGCTGGCCGCCGCCGGGTTTGCAGGACCGCAATTGCGAGAGTCGCGTGGGAAATCTGGGCTGGCGAGGAAAATGTGTTTGACCATGCATGGCGGCTATCCCCGGCGGTATCTCATATCGACTGCGTCGAACGGGTCGCGAACTCAACGAAGAGTGAGATCACATGCGAATTTTCGTGCCTTCCGCTGCGCTTCTGGCCGGATGTTTCTGCATCCAGGCAGGGTACGCTGAGCCACTATTCGTGTCGCATGCCGAAAATGCAGACTATCACTCCGTGCAGCAAGCCATCGACGCGTTGCCGGCGGAAGGCGGAAATGTCCGGATCGCGCCGGGCGTCTATCGCGAGAAGGTCAAAATCTCCAAATCCGGCATTCATATCGAAGGGACTGGCAGGAAGCCGGAGGATACGATCATTGTGTATGGCGACGGCGCGATCAATGTAGGAGGAACCGGCCGTTCGGCGACGCTGGATGCCGCTGGCGATGACTTGCGGTTCGAGAATCTGACCATCCAGAACGACTACGCCCTCAATCCGGCCAATCCCCCCTCGCAGGCCGTAGCATTGTCCGTTACCGGAGACAGGGACCTCGTTACGCGCGTCCGCCTGCTCGGTGCCCAGGACACGCTATTTGCTGGAAAGGGACCAAACGGCAGAATGTCACGACAATACTTCTCGAACTGCTACATCGAAGGGCATGTCGATTTCATCTTTGGTAACGCCAAGGCCTGGTTCCGGCAATGTGAGTTGCACGGCATCGCTAATCAAGCGGTCATCTATACCGCTCAGAGCAAGGCAGCGCCGGATGAGGACAGTGGCTATGTTTTTGATCATTGCAGGTTAACTGCCGCCCCTGCTGCGGGCTATATCGCACTTGGCCGCCCTTGGCGTCCCTACGCCACAGTGGTCTTCTTGTCAGCGAAGATAGATGCCCGCGTGATCGCGGAAGGGTGGCGCGAATGGACGCCCGGCAAGACCGATACCTTGAGGACAAGCTACTATGCTGAATACAGATCCGTCGGCGTCGGGGCCAACCCCTCAGCTCGCGAGCCTCACTCCCATCAACTGACAGATGGCGAAGCTGCGAGATGGTCGCTGAGCGTGTTCTTCGGAGGCGCCACAGATTGGCTGCCAAAGGGAACCATATCGATGGAAGACAAAGCAACGGTGACGAGACGACGGCGATCGTCGGATGAATGACGGGGGAGTGCGGATATGACGGCGGCGTAAGCTGTCACCGACATCGCGCTGGGTACCATATTTGTGGACAATCGAAACCTCACCAGACGGTTACTCACGAACAGGAAGACGCGCAACTGCGTGCGATAGCCCAGTGCTTGACGAACGCGATGCACGTGTGGAGCGCGATCAAGTTCACGATGCATGCCTTGCCTCGCGGCGATCGGCAGAGCCCTTGAGATAGGTCGGTGGCGAGGGGCGCTACAGCGCCTGGCTATGTCAGAAATGGCCGTGAACACCGCGATCCATCGGCCTCTTGATCGATCATTAATCCGGCGGCACCGAGCGAATAGGCCTGGACGGCTCGCTTCTGCGCCGAAACCCTTTCCATGAAGGCGCCGAGTATCCCCGGAAAGGTCTGTTCTCTCGAACAACGGAGGGATCGATCGTGCGCAACTCCTGTTGAGTTTCGAAGGTGGAACCGGCGGTAATAGCGACCTAGCCGTCAGGAGTGGAAGGTGCCGTTTGGCGTTTCCACGAGCTCACCGCTGGGCCGATGCAGCCGCCACGTGCGCAGGATCTTGCCGCATCCCTTTTTCCGGCCCTTCTTCCTGCCCGCTGCGCAGAACAAAACGAACAGGTCATGGTGTCGATTGTCCGCCATGGTCGCCGGAAAGCGTTAGCCAGGGAAGTCAAACTGCCCGCGTAGCCAGAGCAAAGCTCTGGATGGTTCCGTCCTCCACTTCCGATGCGCCGTTGAGGCCCGCTGAGATGCACGGGCTAGCTCTAGCGCACCACGGTCTTCAGGTACTGGTAGGCCTTAATGATCTCGACCAGGCGATCCTCCGTGGAGCGGTCGCCGCCATTGGCATCGGGATGGTGCTGCTTGACCAACGTCTTGTACTTCGCCTTGATCTCGCCGAGCGTCGCATTGGCATTCAGGCCCATCACCTGCAATGCTTTGCCCTCGCCATTGAAAATCTTACGCGCCTCAGGCTTGGCCTTCGGGCGGTGGCGGGCACCGCCGCGTCCGTTCAGCTCGGCGAGCGTGCAGAGTGTATGCCAGTCGTCCTCGAAATTAACAGTGCTGCCGGTCATTTTGTGTGCGCTGATGTTCTCGCCCATCTTCCAGGTCGGACGATGGCCGGTCAGCGCGTCCTTCTGGTAGCGCGCGACCGCTTCGGCGTCCATCCCCGAGAAGAAATTGTAGGACTGATTGTATTTGCGAACATGCTCGATGCAGAAGTGCCAATAGGCGCGCGCCTTGTCGCGGCCCTTGGGCGCGGGATGGGTAGCCTTGTTCTGGCAGCCGGGCCATTCGCATAGCGCCGCGGGCTGTCGCTCCTGCGCTTCCTGCTTATTGATGCGAATGGAGTCGAAGATTTCGGACGTGTCGATCAACATGACCTGGCTCCGTTGGCGCAGCGGCAGTTACAGCGCCGCTTCTATGCTAGAGACTTGGTTCGGACGGCAGGTCGGGTCTGACTCGGCCTTTGCGTCCAGTCAGTCGCATCATGTAACAGGCACTTCCTAGCAATGGACATGCCAGGACGCGCGAGCTTGGTTCAGACCATCATCTCTTTGCGATTTCAGATCAGCTCAATCGCAATTTGCTGTCGGGTTCTGCACACGGACGTCTTTAATGGGACCGGTGCGAATATTCTCAAAAATCCAGAAGGGCAATGCTCGGCGGTAATCTGCGCAGCGAGGAACGCGAGCGGCGTCTTATTTTGTTTAGAAGCTCGGAAAGTCTTCCGTCTTCTAGCGAAACAGAAAGCGCAATGTCGCGATCTGAAGGGAATTCGGCCCCGCTCGTTCACCGATCAATGCAAGTCACAGTACCCGCCCGCCGCTGACAAAGCCCCCTGCTCACCAGCCGACCCAGCAAAGTCTCGAACGATTCGCACTGTTAGGGCAGGTGGATGCTGGCACTGACACGGCAGCCGGGATTGTAGGAGGTGCGTGGCAAAGCGCTGGTCCACGTCCCGGATGCAGCTCTAAATGGCTATGTCGAGGCAACGTTTGCGGGGCGGGTCGGTGCAGCCGGATCCTATAAAACACCAGTTTATCTCCAATTGCCTCAAAGTACCGTGTGCCGAAGCGTCACCAGCGCGGCGATGTCGCCTTTGGACGACCGTTTTCGAGCCCCTGGCGCTTTTGGCGGCTTGGCGACGACGGGACATGCACCGTGAATAAGAAATTGGATCTCGATTATGCCGTCATCGGGTACTGGAATGCATGACCCCAACAAGCGAGATGAAATAATCGTGCCGATCAGTCAGCGAATATCCGTCCTGAATGATCGGGCAGAAGAGCATTTCAGACATCGTGCATGAGCAAAACCCGCCTGTTGTCGGAGTTGCAGCCCTATGCGCATTCGGCGCTGCCGGCCCGCAGTGGCGGCGATGGTTTTCGGCAACGCAACTGTATTTGCCCGAAAAGTTGCAGAGCCTGGACCTCACGCTTTTGTAAGAAACAGCTCTACCAATCTAGAGAGCGACCGCGCTCAAGACGTGAAATTGCAATCGGGCGAGTCCGTCATTAGGTCGACCCCATGATCGGTTCAAACTCTCCTACAGCCTGCGCACCTCCTCCGCCGCTTTACGGCGACAATCATCGTTGCCGCCGCTAGCCCTGTCCAATAGAAGGTCACCTTGATCCGAGGGCGTCGCGTTTGCGTGTCGCGCCGTCCGCCCGCATTCTATTTGCAGATCAGTATGTGCGGTGATCCGGCGGTCCCAGAGTAGGAATCCAATAGAAGATGGCGCACTATCGGCCTGCGAGGCGCTTTCGGCCAGCAACCCGTCAAAACAACTGTTTTGCATCCGGAAAGACCGGTGCGCAGCGATCCCCGGGGATCTTTCCGTCCGTCATGTACAAGTGCCCCATTGCCTACAAGTCTGCTTGCACCGTCTCATCATCGGATGTCGAAACGCCCAGCTTCCCGCAGTAAGAAGTCATATCGAGAGACATAGGGTTGGATGCCGCGCGGTATGCGGCGCGGGCGCCGACCATGAGGGGCAGCCGAGCCGTTGGATCTCGGTCAACTCACTGCCTTCGTCGACTGCCTGTCGGCAACGCAATAATTTTTTGCGGGGCCGTCGGTGGCTGGAGTAACCGCTCGAACCCACGTGGTACATGCTCGGAGATACTCCAATGCGTTTTGAGTGCGTTTTGTTGTCAGCCCACGAGGATTTTCTGCGCAGCTCGGGTGGCGGGCGCGGTAATTCAACGTTCGTGTTGCCAGTGGACCCTGCAATTTAAAAACGAAGTATGGGGTCAGTCGTTGATGCGCGCAAAGCGGACGACCTGCATTTAAAGAAATTTGTTAACTTCGGCCGACTTACAACCGGAGCGAACACGCAGCCGCTGCGCATGTAGTCGAGTTATCCGCAGAACCATTCGCATGACTGCGACGCTCGTATTTTTGAGTCACTTTGGTCGAGGTTCAAAATGCTCAATGTCGTGAAGTTTCGTCGACCTGGTGCGCCCATGCGGCGCACTGAGTTAATGCAAACGATGGCGATTGCTAAGCGTGACGCGCCATTAGCTCCGTTCGCAATAGCATGTGATTCCGGTCGAGGTGCAAATCAGCGGCTCAAAGCCGCCCGCGCCAACGCCAAGCTCACGATCGCGCATGCGATTGCCACGCTGGAGGAGAACCATCGTCAGATACGAGCGCTCATACATAAGATCGCCGATTCGTCAGCTGGGGCCAGGCTGGAAGCGGATCTCGATCTAATCGAGCGAGAGCTTGCTCTCGCCAAACGGAAATCTGCCAGCCTTTAGAGCTGACGTTCCGCGTTTTACGATGGGATCGCTGAAGTACATTCGAGGTAAGACGACCACCCTTTAGCAGAGAGCCACAACGAGTGTTCAAACATCAAAATCACCGGTCGATTGATAGCTGGGTTTGGATCACTTCTTCTGATGTCCGTTGCAATTGTCGGTTACTCGATCCATACCTCCCGGAGCGCGAACGAATTGTTGGCGACTGTGGTTCGCCAAAAAGACCACGTAGCCGAAGATGAGCATCGAAAAGCAAGTATTTGAAGCTCGGATGCATGTATGGATGGCCTTGGCAACCGATGATCCGTCGCATTGGGAGAACGCCGCAGACACCTATAGGCGAACATTTGCGCGGCTTGAGGATCTCGCTGCCGACACCAAGGACTTAGGACGCCGGGTGCGAGTGCTGGATCTCAAAAGAGCTATCGAGGACGATGAAACGAAGGCGCTCGGACTGAAGGAATTTAGAGGGAGAAATAGCGCGCTAGATACGCCCGCGGCGAGATCGGCCGTAAGTTCCGCACTCGCCGCCGGTGGTCGGGTTGACGAACTCTCAGAGCCGCTCGCGATTGATTACGAGAAGGCTTCGAGAGCCACTGCGTTAAAGGCGGAAGATGACCTTGGATTGGGTGTGATGATAGCCTTGATCCTTGGCGCTCTCAGTTTGCTGCTGGGTGTCCTCCTCGCGGTGTTTACCTCGCGCAGCATTAGCAGCCCGATCCGGAATCTGACAGCATCGATGCTCGAGCTGGCCGAGGGCAATTTCGATGTTGTACTCCAAGGCCTTGGTCGCAAAGACGAAATTGGGGAAATCGCGAATGCGGTCGAAAGGTTCAAGGTGAGGTCGGCCGAGAAGGCGGAGGCGGAACCCAAGCCAAACTTGCTCATGATCGTATCGCTGCTGAGCAACGAAAGTCCGACATGCGCGGGCTTGCAGATGCGTTCGACGCGGCCATCGGGGAAATTGTCGAAACCGTTTCCTCGGCGTCCACAGAACTGGAAGCGTCGGCTCGCTCACTGGCAAAGACTGCCGAATCGACACAGCGACTCTCGACCGCTGTAGCGTCGGTCTCCGAACAGGCGTCCGCGAACGTTCAGTCCGTTGCATCGGCCACAGAAGAAGTGTCGAGTTCCGTAAATGAGATTGGTCGGCAAGTCCAGGAGTCAGCTCGTATTGCCAGTGAAGCCGTTCGAACAGCCGCGAGCGCTGACAAGCGCGTTCTGTCTCTCTCCGAGGCCGCCGGCAAGGTCGGTGACGTCATCCAATTCATCAACACAATTGCATCTCAAACAAATCTTCTGGCCTTGAACGCGACAATCGAGGCAGCCCGCGCCGGAGACGCTGGGCGAGGGTTCGCGGTTGTTGCATCAGAAGTCAAAATGTTAGCGGACCAGACCGCGAAGGCGACCAAGGAGATAAGTGATCAGATTTGTGGAATTCAGTCATCTACCAAGGAATCGGTGGCAAGCATCAAAGAAGTCACTAGCGTTATTGGCCGAATCTCAGAAAGTTGCTCGGCCATTGCGTCTGCTGTGGAACAACAAGGCGCTGCAAACCAAGAGATTGCCCGGAATGTGCAGCAGGCGGCAATTGGTACGACCCAGGTCGCCACAAATATCGCCGAAGTCAATCGAGGTGCGGATGAGACGGGTACCGCGTCAACGCAGGTGCTTTCCGCTGCCAGGTCTCTAGCTGAGGATAGCGATCGTCTGAAGCTGGAAGTGCAGAGAGTCCTGGCCAGGGTAGCGGAAGCTTAGCAAAGCTTTGACGCTTCTGAAGAAGCGCTGCTCCAGTGCGCAATGTCCCTTTATCCTGGTCGGATGTATTTACCACGCCGACCTCTCGGGGGCGCGACCGACGGACAAGAGCCCCAATAGGGCTTGAGGGCAGCAGCTGCCGACAATAGGTACTCCATCTCGTGCAAAGCGCCACTTTGCGTGGAATGAGTGCACCTATGAATGGGATGATTGCCGCTTTTCGTCAGGTGTCAAAGCTAGATGCCGCGGTGGAGCACGTTCGCGGCAGCTCCGAACTTGGTCAAGCGACATCTGTTACTGTACGTCTGATCGCTCCAGCGGCTTCGAGCGAAAGAAGCCGAACCTGCCGGAATGCGTTCAGGCCGCCATCAGCTCGGCTGCCCTTTCAATACAAGAGCGGCCAATCGATAGGCCTATAAGTCCACTGCGGTTGATCTCAGCAAGCAGACTGTCAGCGCGATGTCTTGCCGGAATTCCAACGAGCCGTGCGCCCGCTGTCGCATCCGTCGCCACCGGATCACGAATGAACTCATACATCCTAATAATGAAATGGTCGGCAAGGTCTCGCGAAATCCTCCTCCGACCTCTTGGTGCTTACCGTAGAATCCTTGTGATCAAACTCCAGCTCGCCCAAACTATCGCTGTAAGCCAGGCGATCATTACGATCGTGGCAACTCCCCAGGAATCCGATAGGAACTAACTCATTGCCATTTCGCCGCCGTTCGCCTGCATCCAGGGTAAGAGACAATCAGAGCTGCCCGCCTGCATACACCGGCGAGCTGAGACAACGATCCGGGTTGAGCAGGACCTAGGAGTGACCGGGCCGGAAGCTGCTCTAATACTGCAAAGGCCGCTTCATAGGGTGGCCGTGCTCATCGAGCACCTTATCTCTAAGAGCCCCCTTGATCTCACGGGCGATCTCTTTGCGAACTGCGGCGCCCAACCCTAGCTTGGCATCCTCGACAAGGTCAGCTTCGACCCCGATCCAACCTTTGTCGGTGAGCTGTTGCTGCAGCCGGCTGTGGAACTCCGTGCCCATTGCAGCAAGGAGCTGCTCGTGCGCCCTGGTGTGGTCTTCGGGTGCGATGCGACTCACGACGTCGCCCCAGCGCTGCCAGTCCACCGCCAAATAGTCGGCGAATTCCGCCGCCTCTCGGTTGCGCACGGATGTCTCTGCGCTGTCAACGTCAGCGTCGGTCACACCGGAAACCTCAAGGAAGCGCATCTTCGGGGCGACGTGTCGCAGTCCCAGCCGCTCGCGGAGCTTATTTTGATAAGCAAGAGAGACCTCAATGGCGTCGATGTCTTCGACGTTGTTGGCCGAGCCTAGCGCGCGAACCTTCTCGCGCGCAATTCTGTCAAGCGCGTCCATGCGGAACATGACCCGCCCCAGATCGATGAGATCGGGAAGCCGGGCCTTGTGGTTATAGGCGCCGTTCTCGACCTCTGCGATGAGGCGTGCGGTCTCCGGTAGATTCGTCAACTGATTGTGGCTGGCGCGGAGAAACTGCAGCAAAGGACGGAGCACCTCCGGCAGTTCCTGCAACTGATTGTGGCTGAGGTCGAGAAGCTCGAGCTCAGCAGGTAGGACCGCAGGCAGGCTCGTCAGCCGGTTTAAGCTCGCGTCGAGACTCTGAGCTCGATCGGAAGCTCGGGCAGGGTGGTCAGCTGATTGCCCCTAACGTCAAGACGGCGGAGCGAAGCAGGGAGGTTATCGGGCGGAGTGGTCAACCGATTGAAGAGCGGACGTTGGAGAGCGTGCGCTCTTGCTTCGCAGGCAGTTGGACAAAGGCACCGCCGCCACGCGCGGGCTGAGCTGCTGCCGGTTTGATGGACACTGAGCTGCTGCCGGTTTGATGGACACCGAGATTGGGTGTTTTATCAAGCCGGAGGGTTGGTCATGCAGAGACGGAAGTTCAGCCGAGAGTTCAAGATCGAAGCGGTCAAGCTTGTCAGGGAGCGCGGGGTGTCGGTGGCGCAAGCCGGCCGCGACCTGGGGGTTCATGAGAACGTCCTGCGCAAATGGGTGAAGGAGTTCGGCTCTGACCCGGTACAGGCGTTCCCCGGCCACGGGCAGATGAAGCCGGAGCAGCAAGAGATCGAGCGGCTGCGCCGTGAGGTGGCTAAGTTGAAGGCCGAGCGGGATATCCTAAAAAAACTGTCACGGGCCGTTGCCCGCCTGCGCGCGGTAGAAACAGCCCGTGCTATCCTCGTATCTCGGAGGGTAGCGGCCGTCAGCTTATTGGAGGCACTAGTCCCCGTTAAAAAACGTGGTCCATGGGTGCATGCGAACTTGAGAGTGGTGACGCCGTTCCTGCGGCGATCCCGATTAGGAAGATGACGATTGGCATAGCCCAGACCCTCCTGCCCACAATCGGATGGAGGATTTGCGATGCCCAAGAGGACGACCGGTGACCGCCCGGAATTGAATCCCGTCAATGTTGGCGCAGCCGCCATCGACATTGGATCAAAAATACACATGGCAGCGGTCGACCCGATCTGCACCGACACTCCGGTACGTGCGTTCGGCACATTTACGCAGGACCTGCATGATTTGGCAGACTGGTTCAAAGCCTGCGGCGTGACTAGCGTCGCGATGGAATCCACCGGGGTCTATTGGATCCCAGCCTACGAGATTCTCGAGCAGCGCGGGTTCGAGGTCATTTTGGTCAATGCGCGTTACGCCAAGAACGTGCCTGGGCGCAAGACAGACGTCAGCGATGCCGCATGGCTGCGCCAGCTCCATTCCTATGGTCTGTTGCGCGGGAGCTTCCGCCCTGATGCCGAGATCGCAACCCTGCGGGCTTATCTGCGTCAGCGCGAGCGGCTAGTGGAATACGCGGCCGCTCACATCCAGCACATGCAAAAGGCCCTGATGGAGATGAATCTGCAACTTCATCACGTTGTCTCTGACATCACCGGTGCGACCGGGATGCGGATTATCCGAGCGATTGTCGCGGTCAGGACGAGCGCCATTGCCATCGCCCGGCCGGCCGTCTGCGGCCGGACGCGATGAACAGAATAGATTTTGGAAGGCGATTGCCACAGGGCAGAGCAGCGAAGATGCTGCGTTTGAGGCCGGATTATCGCAACCTGTCGGAAGCAGATTGTTCCGAAAGGCAGGCGGCATGCCACCAGCGATGTTCAGATCTTCGGCCAAGCCTCTCTCCGGGCGCTACCTTTCATTGGCTGAGCGCGAGGAAATCGCCCTTTTAAAGGTGCAGGGCCATTCCATACGGGAGATTGGGCGCCGCTTGGGGCGGGCCGCTTCGACGGTTTCCCGTGAATTGCGGCGGAACGCGGCCACCCGCGGCGGCGGGTTAGATTATCGAGCAACAACTGCCCAATGGCATGCAGACCGATCTGCCCGCCGGCCCAAGCCGACCAAGCTTGCGCCGAACGCAGCCTTGCGCACATATGTGGAGGAGAGACTTGCCGGCAGTGTTGTGGCCCCGAGCGGAGCTTGTATTGCTGGCCCCACCGTTCGGTGGAACGGCCGCCGGCATGGCCCGCGCAAGGATCGGCGATGGGCCAAAGCATGGAGCCCTGAGCAGATTGCCCGACGCTTGCCGATCGACTTCCCGGACGACAAGACGATGCGCATCAGCCACGAAGCCATCTATCAGGCTCTCTTCGTTCAGGGCCGGGGAGTGCTGCGCCGCGAACTGACGGCCTGCTTGCGAACCGGACGCGTGTTGCGCGTGCCCAGGGGGCGCGTACGCAGGCGGGGCAAGGGCTTTGTCTCGCCGGAGATCATGATCAGTGAGCGCCCCGCTGAAGCGGCCGATCGAGCCGTGCCGGGACATTGGGAGGGAGACCTCATCCTCGGTCTTGGCAGCTCGGCGATCGGCACGTTGGTCGAACGCACCACGCGCTTCACAATGCTATTGCACCTTCCCCGGTTAGCGGGGCATGGCGAAGCTCCGCGCGCGAAGAACGGGCCCGCCCTCGCGGGACATGGGGCCGAAGCCGTGCGCGACGCGATCACGCGCACCATCATCACTTTGCCCGAAGAACTACGTCGCACGCTGACTTGGGATCAAGGAGCCGAAATGGCTCAGCACGACCGCCTAAAGATCGATGTGGGCATCCAAGTCTACTTCTGCGACCCGCAAAGCCCTTGGCAGCGCGGCACTAACGAGAACACCAACGGGTTGCTGCGGCAGTACTTTCCGAAAGGTACAGACCTGAGCATCCACAGCGCCGACGAGATATCCGCTGTAGCAGCGGCCCTCAACGCCCGACCGAGAAAGACACTGGGCTGGAAAACGCCGGCAGAAGCGCTTGACGAATTACTGTCATGAGTGAAAACAATTGGTGTTGCGACGACCGTTTGAATCCGCCCAGTACACCAGCGAACAGTTCCAGCGCCTGATGGCCGATCACGGCATCGTTTGCAGCATGAGCCGCTCCGGCAATGTCTGGGACAACGCGGCGATGGAGAGCTTCTTCTCCTCGCTGAAAACCGAGCGTACGGCCAACAAGATTTATCGAACCAGAGACGAGGCACGCGCCGATGTGTTCGACTACATCGAACGATTTTACAACACGACCCGGAGGCACTCGACCATCGGCTATCTCAGCCCGGTTGAGTTCGAGCGCAAGGTGGGATTAGCTTAACCGGGTGTCCATCAAACCGGCAGCAGCTCAGGCTTTATACTCGAGCCGCTGCTGAGTGGTTATGCGCGGAAACGCGTCAGTGGAAAATATCTTACGGTCGGGCATCGGCCAATCAAACTCCTGCACCCAAGGACATGCCAGATTCGTTGCCATCGAGGCCACTTACGGCGACAGTCTGTCAGCTTATCGAAAGCTAAGGTCCTAGAGCATTGTCCACCGTGCTGGTAGTTGCCGTTGGTGGCGAGCCAAACGATCTGCGTGTTTTTGCGGCGGCACTCGTCAGCTGATCGACAGGTGGGCGTGCTAACGGCGGAGGGCTGCCACCGTCGACGCTTCTTCGGACTCATCTGGCCAACGAGATGGCAGGCTGCGGGCGCAGCATCGATCTATTGTCCAGGTTGGGCTCGTATCGGCCCGTGTCTAAGAGGTGCTGGACGGCAGTCGCGGGCCACGCGCACAGGCCTTCGAATGATCATTTGCTCTGCGGACCTAGCTGCTTCGCGGCATTGGGAAGCGGAGGTGTACTCGTTAGTTCTGACGATGGTGAGATTGATGGACACAGGACACGCACAGCGGAGCGCGGCTTCCTCCCCGGACGCATTTGAAGAGGTGGAGCAGGAAAGCTATCTCGGCGGATTCAATCGTGCCGTCGCGAATTTGGTCGAAACGTTGACAGGGTATCGGACCCCAGCCTCCGCGCGCGCGCAGATCCTGGACAATTGGGTTGCCGAAGAGGGGCAGGGCGAAGCCGAGAATAGGCGACAGGGGCGCAGACGAATCAGGAATTCGGATAACACTGGCTCGCGCTCGCTGGATTTGTCCTCGCTCTCCCTGACCGCTCTGCCCGCCGCCCTGCCGCCAAGGTTGCGGGAACTGCGCGCCAGGCATAACGAGCTAAGCAGCCTGTCTGCCATGTTCCCACCCGGTCTCCAGCATCTTCTCATTAGCCATAATCGCTTGACCAGTTTGCCGGACGATCTTCCGGCGACCCTCACTGAGCTGGAGGTCGCTGATAACAGCTTGACCAGTCTGCCGGCAAACCTTCCGGCCGGGCTCGAGATCCTGAACGCAAACGACAACCGGCTCATCAGCCTGCCGGACGCTCTCCCGACCGGGCTCACCGCGCTTGCGGTCAGTGGCAATCAGCTGACCGAACTCCCCGAGTCCCTCCCATCGTGGCTCATTGAACTCAATGCCAGCGGTAATCAATTGGCCAACCTCCCCGACCCTCTTCCGAGCACGCTGCAATCACTCAATGTCAGCGGTAACCGGCTGACCAGCCTGCCTGAAGGTCTTTTGGATGCTCTTGTGCCGAATAATAGCCTCTACTACCCGCATCTGGAGAGCCTCGAATTGGAGGATAACGCGCTGCCGGACGACATCCTCGCTCATCTGGCGGCGGCTGAAGCGCCGCCGCAGCTTGCGCAGCAATCCCCGCATGAAGCTGCCGCACACTGGCTCGCAGACGAGCCGGCCACGCTGGCCGAATGGCAGCACTTTGCGGATGAGCCCGGCGCCCAAGACTACGCACAGTTCCTGGAGAAGCTACGAGGCACGGTCAACTACGGCAATGACGAGTTTCGGCAGGCAGTAGCTGATGATCTACGGCACGCGGCCGCCAATCCGACATTGCGCGAACAGTTCTTTGCGCAGGCTTCCGAGGCCAACACGAGCTGCGAGGATCGCGTCACCTTGCACTGGAATGGTATGCAGACCGCGCGCATCAACGCTGACGTCAAGGACGGGGTATATGACGATCGGCTTGGCGATCTGATTCAGCGCGGACGTGTCGCCTTCCGCTTGGAGGCGTTGGACGAGATCGCGCGCGACAGGATCAACTCGCTCGCGAGCGGCAACTCGAACGTAGACGACATCGAAGTCTATCTGGCCTATCAACATCGGCTGCGCGAGCCGTTGGAGCTCAATCATCTCGCCCCTGACATGCGCTTCCTAGAGGTCTCTCACGTCAGCGAGGATGATGCGACGGAAGCGCTCGACCTGGTCCGGGAGCGGGAAGCAAGCCAGTTCAACGCCTACATGGCAAGCCGCTGGCAACCCTGGGACACGGTGCTGAGGCGCATCGCTCCAGACGAACATGCCGCGATGGGAGACCGGGTGCGCGACGCCATGGGCGAAGAGTTTCAAATCCGATTGGATCAGCGCCTCGCCGAGTATGGTCTTCGAGGCGATCCGGATGCCGAGCGGGTGCTCGGAGCCCAAGTCCGAAACGAGATTGCTGGCGAGATCAAAGGCGAGGTCATGCAACGTGTGCTCGCAGAGCGTGGCCTCGAACTATGAGGCTCCCAAACCGCCGCAGCGATATCTATTATTGCTCCGCGGCGGTACCTAAACATCGATCGTGAAGGCTCGGCCATCGCTGCCAAGGTGCTTTTGCGCTTTGGCAATGCGCTCCCGTCGATCAGGGTCTTTCGGTCTTGCCGAGTGACGAAAATTCCCGCGTGCCAGGCGAGGGCGTATCTACGTCCAGTCGAACGCGCTTCGTGACGAGAGATTCTCGGTCGAAAAGTTCGAGGAGTCCAAGGCGCGCAGCGGTGAAATCATCGGTTGCCGAGGCGCTGCCGCAGCCTTCGGCGCACGATCGATAGGCGATCCATTGTTGCGCCCGCCGAGGAATTTCGTCAGCTCGAACTGGCCGGCGAAGAGGTGCGGCAAAACTGGAGCGATGCCGTCCCTGGTCAGGCGAGTGCCGATCCTAGGCGAGCCTCGCGCCCAGCAGTATCCTGATCTCGTCAGTTTTTCGAAAACAACAATCGAGAATCTGACTCTTGCGGAACGAGCTGCTATTTGGCCGTAATCCAGACCGTACGGATTGCTGCAGGGTCCACGCAAACATGAGGAGAGCAGGATGGATCCGGTTGACCCATTCTTCCATTCAGGAGCCTGGATGCGAGAGTACGCCGGCCCTTCAGGGGCGATGTGGGCAGCGAGCGGGCAACCCAAGCGAGCAGGGTGACTTTGAAGGGCGGCTGCAGGACTTGAATCTCGATCCGTCTGATGAAAGCAAGTCGGTTTCGCCTGAGCGGCCTCCCGCAGGAGGTGGTCGAACAGTCCGGCGGGACGATTTCGGCGGTTCGATGCGGGTGCAGCCGCACTCCGCTTTCAGGGAGAGTGCGCTAGTCGGCGCGCGACGGAGCGTAGACATTCCCAGCTTCCAGCTTCCCACTTCGACGCAAGTGCCGCAGTCTAGTTTGCGAGATGATTTGTTCAGCAGCGCACGTTACAGCTTTACGGGCGCAGAGTCTGCCGTCTCGGCCAAGAGCGGAAAATGCCGCGGATTATGGTCGCGCTTCAAGTCGGGAATCGGCAGGCCCTTGGCGGAAAGTCGTCGCGCGACGCGGTCCAACCTGACGTCTCTTCGACGAATGTACGAATTGATTATGCAAGGCAGCCGGGCCGGACGCGCGGGGTCAATTCGGCCGATGAGGAGCTCATTGAAGATTTCAGAAACAAGGCGGCGGGTAATCTCAGCGACGGCACCATCAAGAATGCGGCAGCCGATTTGCGCCATTTGAGCGCGCGCCTGGCTCAGTCAGTTTTCTCAAGCGGCAACCTCTCCACTGTCCGTACATCAGGCCCGAGCCTGGCTCGAAAGGTTGCGAGGCGACAGTCTCTTAAGCGAGCGCGGCGTGAACCCGATTGAATCATACGACCGGGTACGTGCGCTGCAAGATCCGCATGTGAGACAACATCTGGCAGCTGTCAAATTGCATGACGACGGCCTCTTGGTACCATCACGTTTACTGGTACGGCATAGGGAAGAACGAGCACGCTTGTTTCCAGAATTCGCCCATTGTCGCTGCGAACAGCCAGATCCGGAGGCGCTAAGTCCGGAACCAGTGGCAAAACACGAATCCCGACAGAACCAAATCACGAGAGCAGGCGGCCACAACGAGGAGGGAGGCTGTTCCGGTTGCCGTTCTGAGTCTTGATGTTCGGGACAGGCTGCCCATGATCGCCAGAGTTGAGGCGACATCGGTCCGTCAAAGCCAGGAAGACCAGCGTCGTCCAGGGCTATCTCGCACCACAACCGCTAATCGATCACCCATCGCAGAAGGGCCTGCCAATGAGAGAACCCGCCTCTACTCGGTACAACAACCCCGATGCCATGTGGGGCGGATCGATCCTCGCTAAGAAATGGGGCGCAAGCAAATGGTTGGCCTCAACGATGGCTCGGCGGGGCAATAACGTCGCGGTATTCCCGACGGTCGCTCATGAGAACTCTGCTCCGCGCCGAAAGGCGATGTGCCCTTGCCTGAAAGCGGACATCTCGCCCTTCCTAAAGCTCGTCTGGTTATTAATCATCGAGCAGTCGCCGAAGCTCCTCTGGAGAAAATTGCTCTGGCCCGAAAGTAAATTCTTCTGGATCAATGGAAACAGGAGGAGCGAAGTGATCATCCCGGAGTCCGTGAAGCGCGTCGTGCAAGTTCTTTTCCAGTTGCCGCAGCTCCTCTGGAGGGACGGAGACGGACGAGCCGCTGGGTTGATCACCGAGATGATCCAGTACTCGCCGAAGATCTGCCTGAGGGAGCTGCTCCGAATCGGATGCGACTTGCTCCTGGATGAAAGCCGAGGTGGCGGGTTGATCATCTCGCCCCCCGGTAAGCTCCTGTGCGTCTTCATCATCGAGCAGTCGCCAAACCTCCGCTGGAGAGAACTGGTCTAGATAGATAGACTCTTCTGGATCAAAGGGAAACGAGGGATCAGGGGGATCCTCCGATTGCTGGTGAAGCTCGTCACGCAACTCCTTTTCCAGCTGCTGAAGGTCCTCTGAAGGCAGGGAAATTGGCGAGGGGATAGCTTGGTCATCAAGATGGTCGCGCAGGCCCCGAAGCTGCTCCTGAGGAAGCTGCTCTGGATCGACCGCAACCTGTCCTTCGAGGAGAGCCGATGGGACAGGTTGATTGTTGTGTCCTTCCTGATGCTCCTCTTGCCGACTAGCTCCGTACTGCGGAGCGGCGCTGTCGATGCGTGTCGATTCTGTCAGTAAAACGGTTTCGGGATTGATGAGCGCCGCGTTCTGAGGGGCGGGATTGAGTTTAGCGCGAGTGCGCCCTGGACGCACGATGGGCACGACACCCCCCCGTCGACCGAAAGGTCCGCAGATGCTCCAATGCTTTAACGAGTCTGTTGCTTTTAGAGGCACCGCTGAACTCGCGCACGTCACTGCCATCGCTCAGCGATTTGCCGTCTAGCCGAGCAACAATGCTTGGTTTGTTTTTTGCGAAGAGCCAACGGCTATAGCCAATAAGAGAACCTGCATGCTGCTTCGCCGTAACGGCGGCCGTCCCGCCCTCAATAAGCGCCTCCTCAAGCCGGAAGATATCGGCAGCATCCTCGGGATGAAGAGGCCGCTTGTCCCACTGCCCCCGGATTATGACGCCGGTTGAGGCGACCGGCATTGCTCGGCCACTTCCTCATGAAGCGGCGCTTGCGCTCGGTTTCCGATATACCAGAACCTCTTCCAGATCGTTCAGCGTCCTGTGTCTCTTCGCTGGTCTCGATTGAGCCGTGTCATGTTCATGATTGATGGGGACCTCCTCGCTTGCCAGGAGATTGCTCCGGGCACGTGGATCCATCGCATCGTCCTGGGATCGCGGGCCATGGTTGGAGGCGTCTTTCGCGGAGGGGAGCGTGCGCGGTCGCCCGCGAGAAACCAAATGATCGGAATCATGAGACGCACGAAGGACGCTTACACCTGTCTTCATGAGGGCGTCATTGGGAAAGTAAGTATCTAGATGATTAACCAGGGACTGGTGGTCCCTTAGATCAATCGTTTGGCCACGGGCGCGGAGATCATTCGCCAGTCGGCGAAGTGCCTGAGTATAAAGCTTGACCGTGTTCGGTTGTGGGTTCTTCTGATCCACATATTGAGCAATCGCCTTGTCGATAAGGTCCCGGTCTTCTGTAGATAGATGGGGATAGGAGCCTCGACCGCCGACGGAAGCGGGTTCGGTCAGCCTTGCCTCAGCCAAGTGCTGCTCAAAGCCTCCGGCCTGGCTCGTCTTCGGCTCTTGCGAGACGTCGTGCTGCACCTGCGACCAAGCTGGCACGTTAGAAGGGTCAAAAGTTTGGGAGTCCACGCTAGGCTCACTCCAGGATCACCTGAACAGGTCTACCTAGTTCGGCAAGCTTTCGAGAACCTGACTTGGCTATGGTTCCGCGGCGAAGAGTTATTCGGGGTGGCCAACCTCGGAAATGACGGATCAGGCTCTCCTGAACAATCCGCCTCACTCTCCCTGGGATCCCACGACATCTTTCGTCCATACGCTCTTACAGTGGGGCACCCTTAGATCCCAACGGGCTCGTCTGGCGCCGGTCCCTCCAACAAGATCGCAAAGCTCAAGTCCCATGCGGCTCGAGAAGGCGGCAAAATGGCACTTGCGATGGTCAGAAGAATATTAACGTAGATACCAACAGATTGAGCGCGTGTTCCGTTTGGGGCGTGTGCGTGATGCTTGTGGGGTTATGAATGTATGATAATCCAACGCCTGCATATATTCCCGGAGCAAGACGGGCGGTATATGTTCCGGTGATTGCCGTGGTATCACGATGCGCAAGCTGGCCTTTAGCCAGGGCAGCGTCCACCGCAAATTTGCTCCAGCTCGTCTTGCTAGCAACGAGTGCAATCAGATCACTGGGCCGGCTATCAAAGGGGCCTTTTGCATAAAGACGAAGCTCGCAATATTGGCTAATCCTGTTGAGGTCAGGCGGAGCTCCCATGATGGAGAAGCCGCCATAGATGCCGCGAGACGGCAACCCAAGGGGGTCGCTCTGCCAGAGCTGCCTGTCTGCAGCGATGTAGTGAAAATGATTCCCAGTCTCCCTTTGTTGCTTGGGGTCCGCCAAATTCGTGTAGCGGCTACTGTTCAAACCAACGCCCGCCCGCAGCCACGTGTCGGGTACGCCGGGAGCCGACTTGCTCTTGTAGCCGGCTTCGTCAACGAGAAGGATGCCTGCATTGGCCGTGCTCCAGTTCAGGCCGGTGGGATTCTCGATTATGTGGGAATAGGCACCATCTGGACTGATTGAGCGCTGGACGGAAACCTTGTTGTACAAGCGATCGTCAAAATTGTACTTCAAGTTGACCGCCGGCGTCGGCGCAGCATTGGTGCTCATCCCTGCCTGGAACAAGGCAGACATGTTCGATCCTGTAATCCCTCCGAACAATGTGCCGGTGAACTCATTTTGGTTTCTGAGGTAGCCAAGCTTGAGTTCTAGCGTCCTGTCGAAGAAAGTCTGGTAGTAGGCGAGCGTATTGATTCCTACTCGATCTGGTCCCGGGCGATCCCACGTCCAGTATTGCTGCTCGGCTCCTACGACAATCTGTCCGTCGGCAATGCCAAACCGGCTGAGATCGTAGGTAACGATCATGAGGGTTACCGACGCGAAGGTCGGATTCTGGCCCATATAGAGCTGGTTTGCGATAGTGCTTCTGGCCGCATTCGGCAGCTGGTTGTTTACAAAGCTGTTGTGTGTCCAGCCGATGTAGCCGATGCCGACATCTGCCAGCGCCGATTTAACGCCGTTCTTGTCCTGATCAATCGTGTCCGCAGGGCCAGGTATGTTGAACCATAACCCTTTTTCACGCAGCTTGTCGTATCTTTCGAAGGGATCGATCGTCTGTTGCGGTCTCGTCTGAGCACCCCTGCCCGCATTGCCGCGCTTCTCAAAAGGCATTCCGAGACCTGCTGCTGGAGCCGAGGCAGAAGCGCGGATTTCCTGACGGATCAGGTCGATCGGGAGCCTTGCGGCCCGATTGGGGGTCTTTCCTCTTTTGCTGGCCTGATCCACGGAGTGGTTAGTCGGATCAAGTCCGCTAGCGGTTTGTGCCAGTACGGAATTGCCGACGAGACAAGCCGCTAGCGAGAGCGCGATAACAAGCCAAAATTGCTTTCCCCTGGATCGCAAATTGAACGAAAGTGCTGCCGTAGCCGAGTTTTTCCGAGGTGAACTCGTCGCAAGTAGGCAACCGCGCATGGCGTACTTCGGGTCAATGTGTGCCGGCGATGAATAGATTGAACTGCGGCCTGATTGGCCAGAGTGAGCTCCCGGCGTTTGCGCGTCCGAGGGCGAGGGGGAGCCAGAACACGATCTATCCGAAGAGGACCACTGAGGTTTCCTGAACCTCTCACCCCGTGGCACGACGATGATCTGGTCCGAAACTTTGCTGGTGCATAACGCCGGTGCGCCGAGGGCCAAAGCAGGGCGCTGGCTCGGCAAATGCTCACGACGAGCGTGCGGGGGCTCGCTGTCCTGGCCAATAAAACATTGCGAATGTCCGCCCTGCTCACTGTGAGTCTGGCGGTGTCGCGCGTCTGCATCGAAGGCGGCTTTCGGGACGAAGCGGCAGCGACCGGCAAGCAAGGCTCTCCGTGCAAGAAGCTTGGATTCACGAAGGGCTTTAGCGGTATCGTTCTCAGCGAAACACAAGACAATAGCCAGGCTTGAACTTGCTCGCGCGCCAACCTCACCACAACATCCATAGTGATGGCCTAAGAGACCGGAGGAATCATCTATCGAGCAGCTTTGGCGAGTATCGGCAAATAGTTGCTGGCTGCCATGAGCGCGGCACAACCCGTCCTGCATCCGAATCCTTGACGTACGCGGCGTTCGTTGGTCACCCTTGCCACGAGCCCGTCATCTCGAACAATCTGCCGAAATTGGTAGTTGACCAGGTACAGTGCTTGCCGTTCCAATCGGCCATTGCCGCTTGGCCGATCAGCCGTGGCCGCCCCGGATGAGGTTGCTGCTCCGGCAAGAGGGGCTCCATCGAACACTCTGCAGGAATGAGTGGACGGTTTGCATTCCTGCCGCGAGTAAGAAAATCGCCAAGGTTCTCCTGAATGGCGAGAAACGGCTGCGCCATCGCCGGCGAAGATGAGCACCGTTGCTCGTGGCGACGCTATCATGGAGGACGCGCGCAAATTGTCGCGTTGCGTTCCTCAAGAAGCAGCGTTTCATAGGAGCAGGGTGGCCGATCGGGAAGATCGGCAAGATGGAGTTATTGTCGACGCTCGCAGCTCCTGGAGCGCGTGAGCATCGCAGCCTATCGCGTCGACGAAACAAGCCTGCTGGAATAGGATCTTGAGCGAGGGACAATGGACTTGATGGATCAAGCGGCCGCTTCAGACTTGAGGCCGCTTTTGCGCGGGCCGTCAAGACGGATCCTCCCGGTTTTGGTGCTCCCGCTTGTCCTCGTTGGCTCGTGTGCCGCTGGCGCCTGGCTTTGGGCTAACCTTGAAGCCTTTGTCGAGACGCCGGAAGCTTCAACGATGAGCCTGTCACTGGAGGACAGGGCATCCTTGTTTGAGATAAAGTGGGCACAGCAGAAAACCGGAGATGAGATCGCAGTACTCAACAGCCGGATCGACGCTCAGCGGGATGACCTCAAAGGGATCCTGGATCAGATCACCATTCTGGCTTCGCGGATCGATTCGCTGCAGAGTTTAACACCTGTTCCTTCTGCTGCTTCCGAGCCTCCTTTGTCGCCAGCCCGGGCTGCTTCGAGCGTCGCCAGGAAACGCTTCGGGCGATCCAAACCAGAGGGACCTGTTTCCGTCGGAGGCGCGCCAGTGATCGCCGCACCAAAGACAGCCGAGCCTTGAGGTCTGAGACGCTGCAGGCGCGGTCGAGTCTCCAACTGTGCTCGATGAGGTGGCCCGTAGGTTCGCAAAGCTGCCTCCGGCCGTAAAATACACGGAGCTTGTGCGGGCGCCGTCGTCTCCAGCGGCATGTAGTGAGGCCGTCACTGTCATCGAGAGCACTCCAGGGCGGGTGGTGCAGAGCACTTTCCGCATGATCGAGCCGTGGCCCTGAAGCGCATTTCCTTTAAATCAGCTCTCTTCCAATCAGCCTCGCCAGTTTTGAGATCATATCTGAAAGGTCGTGTCATCACACCAATCTGGCGTGCCTGCCCGATGGCTTCTTCGGATCGCCCCCGCGAAGAGCTTAGAGGTCTGGGATCTGCTCACATGCGTGGCTTAGTTAATAGGGATGCGGTCGAGATAAGTGTCGAACGCGGCAGCAACAGCGCGAACGACAAACCGGTGCTCCTGCTTGACCCGAATAAATCCCTTTTCAATGTCTACTACCCCATCTTCTGCAAGCATTCCCAGGCGGTCGGCCGAACCGAGAAGAGGAATCGGATCAAATCGGTGAGCAGCACAGATCGCTGGCACGTCGGCCTGCAAATCGCACATCAGACGCTCGATGATTGCGGCGCGGATGCGATCTTCGGTGGTGAGACAGTAGCCTTTTGAGGTTGCCAGGCGGCCGGCCTGAATGTGTTGGTGATAGGAAGCGGTTGCGATCTCGTTCTGCACGTAACCGTCGCGCAGACGGCCGATGGCTGACGGACCCAAGCCGATTACGGTTTTGCAGGTATCAGCCGAATAGCCCAGAGAGTTGCGGCGCAGCCGACCAGCTTTCTGGGCCAGCGCGAGCTCGTCATTGGGCAGGGCGAAATGGTCGAGCCCGATCTGGCGGTAGCCGGCCGAGACCAGCGTATCTGCAATAGCCGCGGCTTGCTCAGCGCGGGCGACATTATCCGGCAGCGCCGTCTCATCGATCTGGCGCTGACGTTTCATATAGGAGGGGACGTGAGCATAGCCGAAAACCGCAAGCCGGTCTGGCCGCATGGCTAGAGCCGTCCGCGCGGAGTCAACGCAGGACCGCACCGTCTGATGCGGCAGTCCGAAGAGAAGGTCGAAATTGATGCGCCTTATCCCATGCTGGCGAAGCCTTTCGACGACAGAAGCCGTCTGTACCTCGCTCTGGACTCGGTTGACCGCTCTTTGGACTACGGGGTCGAAGCTTTGCACGCCTATGCTCGCGCGGTTGATCCCCGCCGCTTGTAACATTTCGACCATCTCGGCCGTGACCCCACGCGGATCGATTTCTATGGCGATGGTAGCTGATTTACTGAACGCAAAGCAGCGGCGCAGGAGTTCCATCAAGGCGAGAAAATCGCTCGGTGCAATGGTGGTCGGCGTCCCGCCGCCGAAATGCACGTCGCGCACCGGCAGAGCGCGAGGCACTTGCTCTGCGACCAAGCGTATCTCGTCCCGCACTGCTGCCAAGTAATTGCGGACCGGTCGCTCACCGCGCGTGAGGCTTGTAGGAAAACCGCAATACCAACAGATAGAGCGACAGAACGGAACGTGGATGTAGAGCGATACGGGCTCGTCGGGAGGCAGCCGCCTCAGCCATGTCTCAGAAGTCTTGGCACCGACCATCGCGGAGAAATCCGGTACGGTTGGATAGATGGTGTACCAAGGCAGGCGAGCATCGCAATACTTGTTTAGAAGGGAGGTCTGCAAGATTTAACTTTCCCATGCTCAACAGCATGAAGCTGACCGATGCCCTCAATTGTGTCTTTGCGTTATGTCAAACGTAGTGGTTTCTGAGATCTGGTCCCGTTTTCGATGTTACTGCCAACGCGGCTTAGGGGGCAGAGCAAGGAGTGAGAGCCGCTCGTTGGCGATTATTTGGACGTTTAGGTATGAATTCTCTCGTCCGAGCACGGTTGAAGCGGCTAGAGAGCCGGCGCGAGCGATCAATCGCTCATCCGAGGGCACGCCGGTGCGCATCCGCTGACGGCCCGTCATTTTTGCGACAACACAGGGACTTGTAGGTCTCACCAAGAGCAGCTCGGCTTCTCGATCTTCAAACCGGTTTTAAAGCAAAGCCGATTGGTTGCTCACAGAGTTCGACGGATGCCTCCGTCAAAGGCCGGCGTGACACAAAAGATAAGTTGCTTGCTAGATGAGAGCGCGAGGAGCGCAATAGCACAAAACCTGACGCAACGTGCGATTCAAAGTCCTTTAGCGCGGCCGACGATAGCCATTCTTAATCTCTAGTATCGAACGCATAAGCCTCAATTCCGCCACGCTGGTTGTCTCATTGCCACAAGCATCATCACGGATGTACTGATGGTGTTGGGGCGACCCCAGCGCACTTTCAGCCCCCCGGCGAAGTGCGTCGGGGCGCCTTGGTTCGGCGGCATCGTCGCTGTCTAATGCAGCTCACCAACTCACAACGACTTTGGACGTCCGCTGATGGCAAGCGAATCCCGGCCAGATGCAATCGGACGAGACACAATCTGCAATAGTTTCTATTCTGCTTCAAACTGGGTTGTTTTCTTTTTACATCGGCTTTGGAGCTATCGATCCCTGCCAGATCGCGCATATCTATTCCGTTAGCCTCCATTGGCGTCGTATCGATGCGATGCACCTGCAGCTCTCAGCTTCACATAGACCGCCTGGTCAGGTTTCGACCGACCCGTCACTGTGTTCTGATGCTGCGAGCTGGGGCTGCCATGCAGGAGCCGACTACGCTTCATACCGCTCGCGCGCCGTGCCGACATTGACCCTCCCGGCAACTGGAAAGCGCGAACGGGATGTGACTAGGTACGGACCGCTCGGCTCATGACGATCAGCTGGGATGCACGAGGTGATCCGCCCCATCGCCGCTCGATCCGACAGCTTTTCGTCTTCGCGTTGGCGGCTTTCAGAGTTAGTCAAGGCACGCGGACAGACATAAGCTGCCGCCTTCATCATGTTGCACCCCGATCTCACCGTGCTGGATCTCCTGCCGATCCACGAAAGATGGGAGTTGAGACTTTCAAGCGAGAACCAATTGGATGCCGGCAACGAGCATAACGGCAACAAGGATAAATCTGATGCCCGCGGGGTTCAGGCAGTTCAGGCTGACTATCGTTCCAGCGACCGCACCCGCCAGCGCGAAGATAGCGTAAAGAACCAAATCCGGAGAGGGAAATTGGCCGCTGAAAAGAGCTCCGACGAATCCGACTGTGGAATTGGCCAGAATAAAAGGGGGTGATAACGCGACGGTCTGCTTCGGTGATGCCCAATTCAGTGTGATGAGCGTCGGCGCGAGGAACACTCCACCACCCACGCCGGTCAGACCGGAAACCAGGCCAAGGGCCGCGCCAATGCTCACGATTGCCGTGAGCGGAGTTTCACAAACACGATCAGCCGCGCGTCCCCGCTGCATGATCATCACGGCGCTCGCCAGAAGAAGAACGAGCCCGGTCAGCGTCTTATACATGTGGTCATCGAGCGCAATCAAGCCGCCGGCAAGCGACGCTGGCACGGACGAAAAGAGAAGCGGGCGCAGGATGGCCCAGTCAACGACCTTGTTGCGGTTGAAGAGCCACGTAGAATAAGCCGCGACGACAATGTTGAGACCAAGTGCCGTCGGGCGCATCTCTGTCGATGACATACCAAAAAATGCCATTAGCGAGAGGAATGCAGTGCCACCAGCCTGGCCAACGCTCGCATAGAGCAGTGAGATGATCGCGATGAGCAGACAAGCCATGCTTCACCGATCTTGGCGACGATCTTCGCCTTTTTTCACCGAGCCCATCATGAGTCGCGCAATCAGGTGCGGCCTGACTGTTTTTGCTTGGGGACGGATCGACCCCCGCTTCGCCGGAATAGCTGGCAAAGGTCCAGTCAGTTCAAGTTCCTTTAGCGAGTGCCATGTTTGGACCGTCCAATCAATTGCCGTACTTGGTACTTGACTGGCGGGAATAGGACTGTGTTGCGCCCTGAGGAAGCAGCACTCGACGGGCCGCCGAGGTGAGCTGCATTTCTTGCTGTAACTCACCTCGTGTCGCGTCTCGCGACGTGCTGTCGGCTTTCCGCATGTCATGAATGCTTCGACGGACCTACGTCGCGCCAACCATGCGCGTTCGAAGCTCTTTCTGGTCTGTTTTTGTGAAATCAGCAGTTGGTATGACACTTGCTGGTCTGGCGCGGGTCGTCTCCCTGCTGGAGAAGCGCATGCAAAATGTCTTCCGCATCAAGCAGATCTCGCGGTTACGAGTATCTATCGTTGCGCCGTTAAGGTGGTCCCTTTCTGCACGTTTGGTACGTTTGCGCCAGGCCTGCCGGACGGATTCGATGAGACGGCGCACAATGATGCGGGGAGTATGGCTTCTGCCTCGACTGTTCCGTGTTGCTCATCGATCCCGTGCCCGGCGCCGTCGCACGGAGAAGAATCGGCGAACGGTTAGCGATGGCAATTCGCAAGATTGGGAAAAGACATGAATCTCGTATTGTTCGTCCCCAAGCAAAGAATGGATGCTCACAGGACGCTCCTCGCGTCCCGCGCCGCCAAGCCCCTCGAGCTTAGCCGTATCGCGCAGATCAGAGCCCAGGATCTCGTCGTGCTCGGCCTCGAGACAAACCAAAGCGTCGTTCGGCTGCGTTCTCTCGCCATGCACGCTCAACAGAGCCGAACCTCTGGCCGGCGGAGCTGTTTGGAAGCTCAGTCCGGGACCCGCGGACCATCGGGGCCGCCATGATCAAACGGGACACTGTTGGTTGGTATCGATGGCATCATCCTTCAACACGGATCGCGGGCGATGATTTCCGACCTGGCCAGTGCGTTATCGGCAAGCTGGACCGATCACTTCAGCTCAGCCTCGGAGACAGGGATGATGGCGCTATATCTGGTGGTTTTTGATGCGATCCTGCCGGCGCATTCGGCGGGGGCGCAACGAATTCGTCCAATGGCGTCCAGCATAGCGCGAGCGCTCAGACTGGACGAATAAACTAACCCTCGAGTTCAGCTCATGGACTGGAATTTGGCTCGGCCTGAAGCAAGCGCAATCGAACACGATGAAGGGGAGGTTGATCGTCGTACTGAAGCGTCCAGCATGGACCTCTTTAGCTTCACCGAATGCGCTAACCAGACTCATTCACTCAGAGCACTATTCGAGCTTCTTGTAGGCTGTGCCACGAGGGAAGGCTTCAGTGAAGTTGCATACGGCGCTCTCAACTTCGTTGAGCCACTTCGGCTGGCGGAGTATCCGCCCCCGACTGTGGCTGTGAAGTGGCCGCCAGACTGGTGCGACCGATACTTCAAGCGCAAGTACCATACTATCGATCCGGTGGTCCGGCGTACGCCGATGCTTTCGCGGCCGTTCTTGTGGGATCAACTCGCCGACGACTACCAGCTTCAACCGGACGAAAGACGCGTACTTGACGAGGCGAGAGAGGCGGGGCTGAAGCATGGCATGAGCGTCCCGTTGTTTGGCCCGTTGGGTCGGATATCTGTGGTGTCGTTTGCATCTGCGTTCGATGATGCTGATCCTCAGGATCGCATCGGGCATCTCAACGCGCTGGCTTGGCAGTTTCACACCGCCTATGGCGACATCGCTCGTCCCTGCGATAATGGTTGCGACAGAAAAGTTGCACTGTCGCCGCGGGAGACCAGTTGCATGCGGTGGGTGGCAGAGGGGAAGTCGTCATGGGAAATTGGGAAGATCCTGGGAATCAGTGTTAATACAGTCAACTTTCATGTCAAGAACGCAATGCGAAAGCTGGGGGCAGCCAGCCGGATTCAAGCGCTGGTTGTGGCGGTTCGCCTAAATGTTCTTTGAATTTGAGAACGGGACACTAGCAGCCAAATCGTGGGCTTCCAGCTTCTGACATAGTGCATGGCACCTTCGGCGAGCTCGCCACACGCCTTAGAGCAAGTCCGTTATCTCACGCTGCGTGAGGTTGTGGGACTGTCACGAGAGCGATGAATTCTCGAATCGACTGACCTGTTCCTCCAGTGTGTTGGCGGCTTCTCGGCCACACTCCAACTGGCCTCTGGATTCCATTACTCAGACGAGCGCGCACCTGGTGCTTCGGAACTGATTGGGGCCGGCAGGGTGAGGAGCAGCTGAGGAAAGAACCCCGACCGGGGGTCGGGGTTCCGATTCACGCGACCGCGTGGAGGTCTCTATTTGGCAAAGGGCGAGCCAAACTTATAATTGAGTCGCGCCGTGATGAGATCGACATCCTGGTGCACGCGATCCGCGCCAAGAGCCGCTGGGAAGCTTATGTTACTGCGTTGCATGAACAAGTGGTTATACTCGACGCCAGCTGACCAGTTTGGCGTGAAGCTGACTTCGGCACCGGCGCCCAGCACGCCACCCCAACGCACGTCATTGTTTTTGCCAATCTCGGCGCCAGTAGCCACCGAGTTGACGTGATAGATGTTGCTCGTCACCGCAGCGCCGCCCTTGCCATAAAGGAGCACGGCATTGAACGCGTATCCGATATGGCCCGTGAGTAGACCGAATGCATCTGTCGTGGTGCCAACGGTGTCTGCCGGGAACGCGGTGCTGACATTGGAACCGTTGAAGTCGGCCCAGTTGCCCTGACCTTCGATGCCGTAGACCATGTTGAAGATTTGCCAACGATAACCAATCTGGCCGCCAATGGTCCCACCAGTCGAATTATGGCAGCCCTCGGGGGTAACACCATTGAAATCCCAGCAGTTGCGGCTCGTTCCCCAGCCACCATTGACGCCGATATAGTAACCAGACCAATCGATGATCGGGGCTGCGGCTGGCAGTGGTACCGCCTTAACCTTGGCAGGTTGCCCCGCCAAGTCGGTGCCGAATGAGGGAGCGGCGGCACCGAGTGCGCCGATGCTTGCAGTCAGAATGAGAATCTTTTTCATTCGAGTGTCGTTTCCTTTCGGTGCCCCCCGGCGCCGTGCGTTTAACAATATGAACGCGAATTGCTGTAACTTCCGCACAACATGTCTTCGAAAGAAACGGGTCCAATCGTACGCCGCGTCAGATTGTGGAGCGCGCAACTTGCCATGCACTGCCTCGACCGAAATGCTGGGGCCGGGACACTGGTCGCTTGGCGCAGATGATTCTTTGAATACGATCCGTTCATGATGGCTGTGACGGGACGCAGTGCTACGAGCTGTTTGGCTCTCTCTTTCGCTGACTTGCGACAAAGCCAGGCTGCGCCAACACGTCCCGGGCATGCTCGTTCAGAGAGTTCGGCAAATGAAGACTGCTGATCCAGAACGCGTCTCTTGCGATCAGGCTCACTTCCCGGCAGGAGGATCGTGCTGCCGCTTGCAATCGTGAGTGATACGGCGATGATCGATCGCAGGCTTGGACCGCTCTGGCTCAGGACCTATCGCAAGTTTAGCACGATGTTCCTCAACCTCGACCTCGATCGACGGGTGTCAAGGAGCCGATGCGGCTGCTTGACGAGGCTCTTGCTTGAACTTGCGGGACCTCGTGCCGAGCCAAAACTCAGGAGAGGAAACGGTATGGCTCTTCCTGGCGCCAGCGAATATTAGGGCGGCTGTCCCGGCTCGTCGCCGACATGCACTGGATTCTAGGTGGCTGGTCTGGGGTCACCATAATAGTCGTCGCGAACGTGCTCCTCTTCAACGGGCTGAACATGACTGGAGGGGAAGCTCCACCACGCTCTGCCCCGGTGTTTTCCGCCGCATAAGGTCCCCAAGACCCTCAACAAGCCAAGCTTATGTGGCAGTACGGGTTCAGGCGCCTATTGCTCGGTCGACCGCGCCAGCTCAGCCCGCAAGTTGCGTATCGCCTCGTTCGCCAGATTCAACGTATTCCGTTCGCCCTTCTTTATCGAAGACTCAAGGAAAGTGCACAACCGGCTATGGAGGACCGTCTTGCGATTATGCGCCAGCAACGGATCCTTCTCAACAAAGCGCCAGGCTTTATCAAATGCGACGCTCACGATAGCATCTTGCATCTGCTGATCCATCTCAACACTCCACGCCGTCCTGATACAAGGAAGTACCTTCGCAAAAGCAAACCGAGCGTCTGTGGCTTGTCCCAGCTAGTAAGACATCAGAGCCGCAGCACGCTCGGACATCGAGCTGCTCTCGATGTTCAATGAATTTACAGATGTTTGTTGAAGTTCCGATGACCCGGCGTGTCGGATTGCCAGGCGCATTCGAATAATTCTGAAGCGGCTGAAACGAGCTCGCGCTGTTCGCGCGGCTTCGTTGCCGAAGTGCTCTTGTTGCTCGGTATCGGTCGATAATTGAGGCTCTTCTTCCTGCAATCGGAAGACCGGGCCATGCCAATCACGAGTACGGCCGAACATCGATGCAAATGGATCGTTCCCCTCCTTTCCCAGTCTCTAGCTAAGACGCGTTCATCGAAGCGTGTGGCGTTTTCCGGCCACTGCTTGTTTGCTTTCTGACATGTGTCCGCGGGGCGTCGTTCTTTGCTCGACCCTTCGCGACCTCCTGCTCTGGGTGCGGGCTACCGCTTTTGAGCGTGGTGGCGAACAGTTGTGATTCGGAAAGGCCAGCTGAACCGGCTCGCTTACGGGACGGTAGCCCATAAACACCGAGTCGCCGATCCCTGGCGTACGACCGTCGCTGTCAGCCCAGCGATAAACGTTCAATAAAAGCGGCATCAACCACAGAGAAACCCAAATGAAATCTCAGTCTACTGTTGCACGTGACAGAATTAGTTTCGCGATCTTCATTTGATTAGCGGGAGTTCGGAGCACTTCGGGTAATGCCGCCACGGCCTGATCGAAAAGGCGTCCCAAAATTTGAAGGTCTTCTGGGTAGTAAACGCCACGGTCTCGCGAGAGTCGCGTCGTTTGCTGGTCGCGGGCGGGGTCCCCGGTTTTGGCATCCCCGAGCTGCCCGAGCTCCAGTTCCGCCATGATCATTTGGTTTGTCAGGGCATTTAGCAGTCGGACCGCTTCGAGCTCGTTGCCTTCTTCGCGTACGAGGGCGGCCACGAGGTCGAGTTGCAGGTCGATGCGATCCTCGAGGTCCTCTGAGCGTGAATTGGAAGGGTCAAGTTCCACGGTGTTTGCTCCGGTTAGTTAAATGCAGGAAGTAGGCTGAGTAAGGGTTGTGTCGTGCTTTCCCGGCCGCGAGACCGCAGACGCGGCGAATGAACGAATGGCTGCTGCACAAGCCAAGGTGCGCACGCGCGGTCGCCGAAGGGAGAGGGTTGCAGGCATGTGCCACGAAGAGAGCGCAAAGGCGGAATCGACCAGAGAACGCTGTGAACTGTCCTGTGATTCGACCATTGAGCCGATCCAGCGCCTCGACGGTCGCAGTACCTCCAGCCGGCGGGGACGCCGCGATGACGGCAAGTCGAGAATTGCGGCTCGAACTGCTGCACGATTGCTTGTCGCCTGACCTAGCAATCCAGACGTAACCGGAGGCCTTGCCAGGCAGAGTGCCACAAAGTGCGTTCGGCGCTGGACGAAGCTGTTGCTGAAGGCGCGCCGTCAGCTGCTCCAGACCGGTCTGGTCATCATGCCAGACGTTTATGGCCCAGCTCATGCAGGCAACCCAGAATTAACCCGCTTCACATGTCTGCGGTTTCTCTCTGCATTCGTTGACAGGCGATGCCTGGCCCGGCGAGGGGGCGGATCGGCTCCTGGAAGGGGGGCGCGATAAGAGACAAGACCGGCAGATCGCGTCCACCCCTCGTTGCGGTGGCGATGTAAGGATTGCAGAGAAGGGATAACCGCGCCGGGGTATGGTCGAAGAGGGCCGGCGCATAGAATGAGATAGGGTAGCGTCAGTCTGTAGGAAATGGGTGCGGGAGCCGCCCGTCGACGAAGAAAGAGGACGCGCGCAGAGTGAGAATCCACGATCACACGACTTGTAGGGGTGGGCAGTAAGATCGCGAGGCTGGTCGCATCACACCGATCGACATCAGTGCCTCGTCCTGGCCGGAGAATAGCGTGGTCAGATAGCCAACTGCACTGCTTTGTTTGGAGGCCGCAACGGCGTCGGATCGTCGGCGCTGCCCGCCTGGTCAGGGAAAAAAGTGCAGCCTGCACCGGTTTAGCGGACGGTTCGCCTGCCCCAATTCTATGCAGCGCACGCATTTGCCTTGGCCAAGCAGTGTGCGTGAGAGTCGATCTTCCTGGAGGGCCTTAGTATGATTGCAAAGGAGGAGGCGCCAGCGCGACAGATTACGCGCCAGACGTTGCGATTAGCGATCTGACCGCATTTACGCCGCTCGTGCGTCGATGCCAAAGATTGATGGCTGTCGTTGGCGAAGCAGCCACGAGAACCTTGAAGCGCCCTGCGACTATGCTGAAAGTAAAATGGGTTCATTTCTCAAACGACATCCGTGGAATGTGCTTTCCGGAAACCGGCGATCGACTTATGGGTATTTGGCTGAAATTGGTAAAATCGAAAGTGTCGATGGGATGCATCCAGTTCGTGGATCGCGGACGGGCGTAATCTCACCTCTTACATCGAAAGCGGGTCAGTTAGTTGTTTCCTGCCGGCTTGGTGCAGTGAGCTTATGGGCCTCTTAGACGAGCTTGCTGATTCGTTGATGACCGGCGGCCTAGAAGGGTCACAGCAGCGAGCGCAGGCGAATACCTCTAAATTGGACTCCAGATCTCACGAAGGTGAGAGAAACTCCTCGATCCCCATAAGGAAGGGAGGGTCATAGAGTCTCGTCCGGACTGTCCGAGCAGCTCCGGCCTCCCGCAGATGCAGGATGAGCCCTGAGCAATCGCGGGTCTTCATTGAAAAGGTCCGCGTGATCAAAGCGGACGAAGAGCGTTCGGCCGCGGATAAGTTGATAAAGCGGTTCGCAGACAACTTAGCCAAAGCTGTCCCCAAAATAGGAACGCGAGGCGGTCAGATATCGCCGCCATTGAGGCTGACGGTCGCCTTGCCCCGGGCAACGACAACCAATATGGCAACCAGCCTCGGATAACTTCAGTGCGTCGGTATACTTACCACGCATATGATCCCCCAACGCAGTCATTATCCGCCGAAGCTACCGAGAATTTCAGTTTTAATTGCAGTTGCGGTGTACACGGAAATCTCCAGCGGTAGGTTTCCGAATGCAAGCTGGCAAAGCAAGTAGTTGGCACCCGCCACTTCCATCTGCTGGAGAAGGACCTGTCGGACGGAAGCCGGCGTTCCAACGACGCACAATTCGTTCTCAAGTGCTGCATCGAAGGTCAGCGGAAGGGCGGGCGGTGTCGGAATGGCGTTAAGCTCGTAAAGAAACTTAAAGCTCTCCAGCCATCGGCGATACGCAGTTTCGGCCGCCGCATGAGCGTCCTGATCAGACTTCGCAATCACGACCATGCGGGCCAGCCCGAGAAGTGGCTCGCGGCCGTGTGCGGCTGTGTTGTGGGGTCGATGGGAACGGTAGGCGTCCGTAACGTTCCGGACAGCGCAGGCGGGGCCTATGCACGCCAGATTGGCGCCATTTGCCGCGGCCCACTGCGCCGACTCTGCCCGATTGCTTGCGATCCAGATGGGCGGAGATGGACGTTGATGGGACCTCAACGCCAAGGGTACGTCGCTCAACTCGAAGTGGTCTCCCTGATAAGATAGCGTGTGTCCCTTCAGCGCAATATTCAAGATTTCACTGGCTTCCGCATAACGACTTGGTGCAGCGTCTGCACTGATGCCGAAATAGCCCCATTCAATCGGCTGGGAACCGCGGCCTATCCCGACCTCGAGCCTGCCGCCGCTCAATTGGTCAAGCATGCAGATCTCTTCGAATGCGCGCAATGGATGATAAAGGTTGAGCAACAGTACGAGCGGACCGAGCCGTAATCGCCGGGTGCGCTGCGCGACACTTGATAGGAACAGGTGCGGCGAGGGCCCTCTGCCATGAGGTGTGCAGTGATGTTCGGCCAGGTGATAAGCGAAGAATCCGAGCGAGTCGCAGACCTCGATCAGCTTGAGACGATCTTCATATTGTCGTGCGGCATCTTGGCCGTCGTCATCCAAATGGTCGAAAATGCCACACCTTAGTCTTGAAGAAAGGCCACTCTTCACTCGATCAATCTCCGATTACGGTCAGATGGCGGGTCCTGGTTGCTTCGTGCCTTTGCGCTCAAAGGGGTCTCGTTCGTCGTTTGACCGGTCAGGCCGTTTTTTCTTTGAGTGCGTGGATCTGGGCTTGCACCATGTGAGCGGGTGACGAGAATGCGAAATGCTGTCGCCGCGCCGTTGATAGACGTCCGCGAACCGCCTCCAAAAGCGAGTTATGCTTGACCAGAAGCATCGTTACTCGCTTCAGAGGTCCTGTGCCTCGCGAGTCAGATCAGCCCGGCACGGCTACTATTTATCTATCATTGGACGTAGCGTCTCCGTCAGGGCGACGTCGGGTAGCTCTGCAAGCGCTGCAACGAACGCGAAAAACGCTCCAAAGGCTGCAAGTATGAGAGAGCTTGCGAGTATCGCTTCTCCGACCTGAGCGCGTCTCATTGTCCGTGTCGCTTTGGCTTCGGGGAGATGGCGATAACGCCAATCAGTTCTGCTCGACAGTTTCAACACGGCCCTCTCGCCAACGGTAAACCAGAAAGCCAGGAGCCGCATTGTCTCCCTTTCTATCGAACCGGACTGGGCCAATCACGGTATCGGTCGGCCGTGAACGAAGTGCGCTAGCTACGCGCGCAGCATTCAAAGAACCGGTCCGGTTCACCGCCTCTGCCCATGCTTGCACGGCCGCATAGGCGTAAAGCGTGTAGCCTTCAGCGGACAGGTTGGAAGCTTTGAGTGCGGCCACCACGCCGGCCGCATTGGCATTCCTGGCGGGGTCCGGCATGAAGGTAAACAACGTGCCATTTCCGGCGCTGCCTGTAATGGCCCAGAATTCAGAGGTCATCAAAGGATCGTTCGCCATGACCATAAGTTCCGCTCTTGCTTCTGACGCCTGGCGTACAAACAATCCGATTTCGGTATGATAACCGCCGATATAGGCGACACGCACCCGTTCCTTCTTCATCCTTGAGACCAGCGCTCTGTAATCCTTTTCACCGGCTACATAGCTTTGCCGAATGACTTGTTCACCGAATCTCCGAAGCTGTGCTTCAACGACGTCGGCGATACCCTTGCCTGCGGTGCTCTTGTCGTCGAGCACTGCGATCTTGTGGTTAGGGAAGGTCCGGTGAATATACTCTGCGGCAACGATGCCCTGTTGGTCGTCGCGGCCGCAGATCCGAAAGACGGTGTCAAGGCCCCGTTCTGTTAGCTGAGGATTTGACGAGCCAGGTGACACCTGAATGATGCCTGCTTCGGCGTAGATCTCGGAGGCCGGGATCGACGCAGAAGAACAAAAATGGCCAACGACCAACCGGACCCGCTCTGTTGTGAGCTTATTCGCGACCGCGACAGCTTGCTTCGGGTCGCACGCGTCGTCGGCGACAGTCAATATCACCTTGGTATCGAGAAGTAGACCAGAAGCGTTCAACGCCTCGACTGCCGCAGCTGCACCATCGCGCATTTGTGCGCCGAACGCAGCGCTGCTTCCGCTCATTGGGCCAGCCACGGCAATATTGACGTCGGAGCCGCGCGCAACAGAGGCGAGGGCGCAGAAGAGAAGCGCGACACTCGCAGCAGGCGCACAACGATTTAACATTGTAAAGCTCCCAATGTTCACCTGAAGTCTAACCGCCGGCAGCTGTGATCAGACGTGTCTACACGTTGAGATTGTCTGTCAAAGCGAAGCTTGCGTTGGTCGCCAGATTGCGACCACGGTAGAACTTACAATTTGACGTTAGGTGCGTTTCAAGGCCGTTTTTTTTGAGCCACGACGGTGCATCAGGGAGCGCGGATTGACGGGGTCACGACGACTGTCCGGTTTAGTCCATAAAACTGTTGGCCCGCATCAGAGCCGACGAGCGCCTATCGGCAATGCCGTGCGGAGCCGGCCAGGAGGACGTCAGTACGGCTGATCCTCCAACCCGCCAAGGGCCAAATCGAGATATTGCATGAGGCAGGGATCCCAACCAGCCAGACTACGGGGGGCGCTTAATCGTGCAAGTACCTTCAGGATCATCGAAACGCGTGAATCGGCGCCAGCGATTTCGCCGATCAGCAAGCGTGCTGCAACTGCGACAGCCTTTGCCCGCTCGCCGCAAGGATGCTCGCCTCGATCCATACAATCACGCAGGTCGTCGCGGATCCGCCGCCACCGCTCCTCGCGATCTGCAGCTAACTTGCAGGTGCATCGGGACGTCTGATTATGCGTCTCGACCCGCGACATGGCATTGAGGGTGGCAGGCAGCTCATCCACACTTACCTGGATATCACTGTCGATGGTCATGTTGCGCAAGCGATCTCGCAGCAGAGTTGCTCGAGCGACTTGAAGTTCTATCCGTTCTAAATGTTTGCGCAGAAGATCGGTAAGTGAGGTCGTGCCCTCCATAGCTTTACGGATCTCGACAAGGGAGAAGCCAAGCTCACGTAGCGCTCGAATTTGGTGAACCCGTTGCACACTTTCGCGGTCGTACATCCGGTGGCCGCCGTCAGTACGCTCTGAAGCTGCTAGGAGCCCGGTGTGTTCATAATGATGCAGCGTGCGTACCGTTACTCCGGTCGCCTCTGCAAGTTCGCCAATGCGCCATCGACGCCTTCGTGGTGTAGCTTTGCTCATGTTGTTCATTTCAAAGCCTACAACCTGACGTCACGTGTGATTCAAGCTATTTCAAAGCTCTAGCTGGATCGTCTTCCATTCCAGCGACGAGACTGGTGACTATCCTCAGAATGGCGTGGGATCAACCCTGAGGGGAAATGGTGATCAACAAGTTCGTCAGGCATGCCAGTTGAGCCTCGCCAGCCGCTGTACGCTCCAGGATGAGTTTGGCGATTGCTGTGCGATTTTCCGGACTTCGCATCGATGGGGGTAGCGCGGCGATCGCACTATCATAAAGGCGTCCCAGGGCGGAAAGCTCTTCCGGATCGAATACGCCGCTGCATTGCTCCAAGTTCAGCTCCTTGTTTGTCATTGCGTCATGGCAGCGCACGTCGTCAAGACGTTTGGCTGCGATAGGGCCAAAAGAAGTCAGACCCGCGGCGCGGAGCGACGAAGATGCGATGTACTCCCATGTGATGCGACAGGGCAACATGCCTGCGCGAGGCTTGCCTCGACGCCGCAAGAGATCGTGGTCATGTGCATGATCGATGACCATCACGCGCACGGTGCGTGATGGTACGGCTTCCGAAGAAGCACAAGCGTCTCCGCTCTTCGGGAGCCACTGCTGATTCGGAGAGTTGACGAGGGCAGCCCAGCGCCGCTTCTGCTGTATCGACAGCAGGTGCGCCAGGCGGCCGGGTGCAACGTACGCCCCTATCTTTAAAACCAGGCCAACACTGACCCGCCGCTCGCACGTCGAGCCTATTGCCAACGTGCGGAAGACGTACACATCGTCGTCATGATAGCCGTCTGTTGCGATGATCTTTATAGAGCGACCATGAATTCGAGCGAGGCGAGCCAAACTGTATGCGTTGAGACATTCGTTGGGATATGAGGCTCGCAGATCCTGCGAACGTCCTTACGACAACGGCGAGGCAGATCGTGCGAAATCCCCGGCAGAATGAGCTCGTTCCGAAGTGCAGATCATGGAGGCTTCTTGCCCAGTTGCCATGCGGGTAGCTTCCTGCAACAATATCTCTCGCATCCACAGGCTTTCCGGGTCGCTATTGTGAAGGACGGGCCATTGAACCGCCTCAGTGAAGGCGGGAAATGGCTGCGGGAGCTCCGCAATGCGAAGGGGCATTGTTCTTTGGAAATGCTTTACGAGCCCTAATGGCATCGTCCCTATGCGGTTGGTGCCCACCAGCAGGGGCGGGATCATGCTGAAGCTCTGCACGAGAATGTCGATGCGCCGATTGAGACCTAAATCGAGTAAAAGGGATTCTTCGACCGGCGTCTGGCGCGCGCCTTTGACCTTAACCGCAACGTGGCCCATCGACATATACCGATCAAATGTAAGCCCCCGTAGTAGTTGGCTGTTCGTGGAGCAGCCTACGCAGACGAGTCTCTCCTCGAATAGGGGCGCCCTGGGGTGCGCGCCGGACATGAATAATTCCGGCAAGATAACAAAATCGACTTCGCCGCGGCGGAGAAGCTCATCGTGCTCATCGGTGAGCGCGACCAGTTCGAAGCTGACGGCCGGTGCTTCTCGCGCGACGCGCTCCACGACATTTCGGAAGAATACGACTGTTATAAAATCAGAAAGGCCGATCCTGAATCGCCGGTTCGATCGAGCTGGATCGAACATGTCCCGCGCGATAATTGAAAGATCGATGTGCGTTAGAGCCTCGCGTACAGGGGCTGCGAGTCCTTCCGCGCGTGAGGTCGGGACAAGTTCCCGCCCCCTCATCCCAAACAGCTCGTCACGGAAGTAGGATCGCAGCCGGGCAACGGCTGCGCTCATGGCCGGTTGACTAAGATTAATCTTGCGGGCCGCTGCGCTGAGGTTGCGCTCGGTCATTAGAGCATCCAGCGCGACGAGAAGATTTAGATCCAGACCTTTGAAACGCATGTCTTCTTATCCGGCACGAACGTAATTGGGCGCATACACCAAGCGATGACGGCTGCGTCTGGAGAGGTCCTTGGCTCGCACGAACGGACATCGTTTCCATCCTACGACCGCGAAAAAGACGCTCGTGCAATGATCGCAACAATGGAGAGCAAGGCGGTAGGCCGGCCAGCAGCGGCCGGAAGCCGTCAGGAGTCCCAAAGGTGATCGGTGTCGCCGGTTCCGGCGACCCACGCGACAGGACCCGGCCGGTTGGTTAATGGCAGATCAACCCAATGTCCGGCCAGTGCCGTGAGTTCGCCAAAGCGTCCAGTCGAGAGCCGCCTAGCGCAGCTTTCATCACGGCGGTCAACCTACAACCTGACGCAGTGTGTGGTTCAAGCGATTTTATGCGACAGGCCAAACATTATTGCACTGGAGGAGGCGTGTTGTGCCGCGATAGTGCCGGGCGTCGCCTGTTTGCGGTGCAAGCGCCTCATCTGCGAGGTCACCACGCTCGACTCGGCAAGTCTTCGCAGCCGATCGCCCGTCGCTGGCAGCTTGGCCTCAGAGACGTTGAAGTGACGAAAGCGGCCGAGTAGGTCGAAGGATTGTTAGCGTATTTGGAACATGCCGAGAGTGGCTTACGGTGAGCCTAGCAGCGCCTGCGAGTTGGAGGCTCCTGATGCCCAGATGCCATGTTGGATGCTTCCTCCAACAATATCCGCCGCATCCAAATGCTCGCCGGATCGGTATTGTGGAACGCAGGCCACTGCACAGCCTCGGTGAACGTGGGCAGGGCGAGCGGCGGTTCGACGATCCGCAGTGGCATCCGCTTTTCGAAGTGTTTGGCGAGTCGCAAGGGCATTGTGCCGATACGGCCTGTGTCTAACAATATCGGCGGAATCAGGCTAAAGCCCTGCACAACGATCTCAATGCGTCTCTTGACGCCGTGCTCAAGCAAGAACCACTCTTCGATGTTTGGTCTGAGCGCCCGTCCGAACTTCGCCGTAACGTGCCCCATCGAAATGTATTTCTCGAATGTCAGCTGCCGCGATAGCTGCTTGTTCTCGCGGCATCCGACGCATACGAGGGTCTCGTCAAACAGCATCGCCTTAGGATGCGCGCTCGACATGAACAGCTCCGGCAGAATGAGAAAATCCACCTCGCCCCGGCGGAGCAGCTCATCGGGTTCGTCGGAAAATGGCAGCAATTCGAAGCGCACCGCGGGAGCTTCCTGTGCAATACGGTCCACAATTTTGCGAAGAAAGACGATCGTCATGAAATCGGAGAGGATGAACCTGAAGCGTCGGCTCGACTGAGTAGGGTCGAACGCGTCCCGCGATATGATCGAGAGTTGGATATGCAGCAGGGCTTCGCGCACCGGACCTGCAAGCGCCTCCGCGCCTGGTGTCAGGACGAGCTCGCGACCTCGCATGGTGAACAGTTCATCGCGGAAATAGGTGCGCAGCCGCGCGATCGCAGCGCTCATAGCGGGCTGGCTCAGGTGAATTTTGCGCGCCGCCGCTGTGAGGTTGCGCTCCGTCATCAGAGCGTCGAGCGCAACGAGAAGGTTTAGATCAAGTCCCTTGAACCGCATGTTGTAAGTCTATCCATCGTGTGGATGTGTTCCATCGGAACAATCGATTTTACCAAATTGCTGGACGTTGGATAGCAAACATCAGTTTGCAAAAGTAATCAGGCATACCACGATGGCTGCTGCTCGCTCACGCTGGCTCAGAGAAAAGCTCCTGGATGTGCGAGCAGCCGGCGCATCCGCTTCGAGGGCGGCCATGGGCGCGCCGTGCGAGCCGCGTCGCTTCGTCTCGATGCGAAGGTCGCTCGATAGAGACGCCAGGCAGATCTCCGTAAACCTTGGTATGCGTGTTTCATCCGTTTCCATATTGCAGGTTTACCCGCGTACACTTGAGAGCGCGTTCAGCCGCGTTCTAGTGTCGGGAAATAGCGGCAGGCGCAGATTGCGGATGCCCAGTCATTCAGGCAGCTCTCCAAATGGCTCGCCTGTCCATCGCATTCAGGGCGCGTCGAAGATGTATAAGAACCAGTGTGATCTGATGCCACTCGGCTGCGCCATCGATGAGGCGCCGCGCATCGAAGGCCTGCCCGCAGACCTCAAAACGTCTCCAGAGATGTTAGACGAGGCCGAAAAGCTCCGTGGTGCAGATAGGATCTGGCTAGTCCAATCGCCTCACCGGCATCTTCCGGCCTATCTCGCGCAGGGCATTGGCCGGATGACGAGCGCGAGCCATGAGATCGCTTCGTCGCGAGCGAAGGCGCCTGGCGCGGTGCAGGCGAGGAGTGCCGCGCTCCGAGGGGCATCGCAGCGCATTTCAGTATTGATCAGCGGTTCGGCGACTAGCGAATTCGCGTGACCATCTCCGCTCATAATTCCACTGGCGCAAGGAAGCCCGCCATGAACATTGCCGCATCCCGGACTGCGGGAGCCCCTACTGCGCGCGCTCAAGTGCAGTGGAGCCTCCGCTGGGAAAGCGAACTGCGGCTCGCTGATCATGCGGAGCTCGCCGAGTTCTTCCGCAAAAGTTACGGGCCGACTGGTGCGTTCAATGCGCAGCCATTTGAGGGCAACCGAAGTTGGGCCGGTGCAAGACCTGAGGTCCGCGTAATCGGTTACGACGCGCGCGGGATAGCTGCTCACATCGGGCTACTACGCCGTTTCATTAATGTTGGTGGGGTCGATCTTCTCGTTGGCGAACTGGGGTTATATGCGGTGCGCCCGGATCTTGAAGGCCTGGGAATTAGCCAGGCAATGCGCGTGATGTATCCCATGCTGCAGCAGCTTGGGATTCCATTCGGCTTTGGCACGGTTCGGCCCGCGCTTGAGAAACATATGACCCGACTGGTCGAAAGGCAGGGGCTCGCCACCCTCATATCTGGCATTCGCGTCCGCTCCACGCATCCGGATGTCTATCCCAATTTGTCGCCGATCCGCATCGAAGACGTGATCGTGGTGGTTTTTCCGGTTGGACGCTCGATAAGCGAGTGGCCGGCCGGGACCATCATCGATCGGAACGGGCCCGAGTTATGAAAGAGCTTTTCCCCCTATCTGCTGTCCGTTGTGACTACGCTGACGTGAGTGGAAGTCGCCCCGTGTATTTGACCTTTGATGATGGGCCAAATCCATTTTGCACGCCAGAGGTGCTCGATGTGCTGGCGCAACATCGGACTCCGGCGACGTTCTTCGTGATCGGCACGTACGTGGCCGAACAACCTGAACTCGTTCGACGAATGATCGCGGAAGGGCACGAGGTTGCAAACCACACGATGACGCATCCGGATCTATCCAGATGCGGACCAGCGGAGGTACGCGATGAAGTTCTGGCGGCGAGCGAGGCGATCCGTTCGGCGTGCCCGCAGGCCTCACTCAGGCACATGCGAGCACCTTACGGCATGTGGACACAAGAGGTGCTCGCTGTATCAGCGAGCGCTGGTCTCACAGCTGTGCACTGGTCTGTCGATCCGAGAGATTGGTCCCGCCCTGGGGTTGATAGAATTGTAAATTCAGTACTGGCGAGCGTTCGCCCGGGTGCAATTGTGCTCCTGCACGACGGATATCCTCCTGATGAGGAGCGACCGTGCACTGATGCCACGCTGCGAGATCAGACCACCATCGCGCTGTCACATCTGATCCCGGCGCTACAACGGCGCGGGTTTGTAATCCGTCCACTCCCTCAAATTCACTGAAAAAAACAGACACCCTATGGACCTGCTCGCTACAACAAGCGCTGTCGCTGTTTCGTCTTATGCGCTGCTCTCGACGATCTACAAGAGCGCGCAAGCGCTTTATGCCCAACCGACGACGAACCTCCCATCGCGGCAGGACAACCTGGGACGATCGGAGCCGGTCCTTCCCAGTGTAGACGTCATCGTACCGTGCTTCAACGAGGATCCAATCACGCTCGCCCAATGTCTGGAGTCACTTGCGAGTCAAGACTACACCGGAAAGCTACAGGTGTATGTGGTAGATGACGGATCTTCAAATCGCGACGTTGTCGCGCCTGTACACAAAATCTATGCGAACGATCCGAGGTTCAGCGTCATCTTGCTGGCAAACAACGTTGGAAAGCGCAAGGCGCAGATCGCCGCAATACGCAACTCATCCGGTGACTTGGTCCTCAACGTCGATTCGGATACGATACTTGCCGCTGACGTTGTCACGAAGCTTGTATTGAAGATGCACGACCCGGAAGTCGGCGCGGCCATGGGTCAGTTGATAGCGAGCAACCGCAGCCAAACCTGGCTGACCAGGTTGATCGATATGGAATACTGGTTGGCATGCAACGAGGAGCGCGCGGCGCAGGCGCGTTTCGGTGCCGTCATGTGCTGCTGCGGCCCATGTGCCATGTATCGTCGCTCCGCGCTCGCCTTGCTTCTCGATCAATACGAAGCCCAATTCTTTCGTGGGAAGCCGAGCGATTTCGGCGAGGATCGCCATCTAACGATCCTCATGCTCAAGGCGGGATTTCGAACGGAATACGTCTCGGACGCGATCGCAGCAACAGTCGTCCCGGACAGCCTTGGGCCATATCTACGCCAGCAACTCCGCTGGGCGCGCAGTACCTTCCGGGACACGTTCCTTGCATTACGCCTGCTGCCAGAACTCGATGGCTATCTGACGCTAGACGTTGTCGGGCAAAATCTCGGCCCGTTGCTTCTCGCCCTGTCATCACTGGCTGCGCTCGCACAGCTCCTAATCGCCGGTTCTGTACCCTGGTGGACGGGATTGACGCTTGCAGCAATGACAATGGTCCGCTGCAGTGTGGCGGCCCTTCGTGCTCGCGAACTGCGGTTTCTCGGCTTCGCGCTCCACACACCGATCAATATCTTTCTCTTACTTCCTTTGAAGGCCTATGCGCTTTGTACCTTGAGCAACAGCGATTGGCTATCGCGCAAGGTCGCCAATGTGCCGGCCGAAGGGGAAAAGCAGTCTGTCATCCTGCACCCGAACGCTGAACCAAGTGCTGCAAGTAAATGGGGAATGTCTGGAATAATTCATAAGGCGGGGCTTTCGAGCCCTGAATCGAGCCTGACGGCAACGAAGAGTGTTTGCGGTTGCGATCGTTCGACCGCCTGCAAGTAGGTGATAGGCTCATGATCCCGGACGCAAACCATCAGCTATTAGAGCGAGAGTTGTCTGCCGACGATCCATGGCGCCTCGACAGTAGTTCCTTCGAGCAGGAGCGATACGCGCAAATGCTCCGGATGTCGCGTTGCAATGGAGACGTTGCGTGTGCCCTCGAAGTGGGATGTGCAGCCGGTGCATTCACCGGCATGCTGGCGCCGCTATGCGAACGGCTCACTGTGGTCGATGTCATGCCGCAGGCCATCGAGCGAGCGCGACGACGGACCAGGAAGTGGTCGCATATCACGTGGGTGACCTCCGACATCCAGCGGTTCTCGACCATCGAGCGGTTCGATTTGATTGTCGTGGCCGAAGTTCTTTACTACCTCAAGGACATTGTTGAGATGCACGCGGCTATCCGCAACCTAGTGAGTATGCTTGCGCCAAATGGAGCTCTGATTTTCGGGTCCGCACGTGATGCCGCATGTCAACGATGGGGCCATGCTGCTGGTGCCGAAACGGTGATCGCTCTCTTCAACGAGAGCCTATCGGAGATCGAGCGTCTGCATTGCCACACCGAGTCGGTCAACGAAGACTGCTTGATCGTCCGGTTCCGGAAGCCGGGTCATTCGTCAGAACAATCAAACGTCGGCCACTAGACCAGGGGATCGTATGCGCATCTGCGGCATCAAGTTAACACATGACGGGGCAATTGCTGTCGTCGAGGACGGGCGGCTTGTCTTTTGCACCGAGCAAGAGAAGCGCGGCAACAGTCCACGCTATCAATCCGTCGAGAATCTCGATGCAGTCGTGCTCGCCTTGGCGGAGCATGGCCTGGATCCGCGGGATATCGATCAGTTCGTCATCGACGGCTGGGATGGGGAGATTGAGTCGCAGTTCCAGGTCCTAAGTGGCGCTGTGCCGATCGCGCTGAAAGGGGCGCCGTATGTCGAGCGCCATGCTGAGGGCCTTCTTGATTCCGTCGACGGCTTTGGCCTGATCCTCGGAGGCAAGGTGTTTCCATATAAGAGCTACCCGCACGTTACGGGCCACGTCGCGTCAGCATATAGCACCAGTCCCTTTGCCAGCGCGGGAAAACCCGCGTTCTGTCTGGTATGGGATGGCTGCATCTTTCCGCGCCTTTACTATGTGGAACCCGGGGGGGCACGGTTCATCGCATCCCTGTTTCCGATGATCGGCCATGCCTATGCTGCCGCGGGCCTTCACTTCGGCCCATACAGGCAGCCAAACCGCTCCAGTTGGGATTTAGGCATCGCCGGCAAGCTGATGGCTTACATCGCGCTTGGTTCTATCGACGAAAGCATTGTGGCAGTGTTTCAGGAGCTCTATGAAAAGCGCTTCGCCGCTGACACGGAGCAGGCTCGTTGCTACCGCGCTGACATCAACAATGCAGAATCGTCGCTTGCAGCTGTGCACGACTTCTTCGAGGCAAGCGCATTGCGCCTGACGGCCAAGCGAGCGGAGGACGTCCTTGCGTCGTTTCATGTGTTCGTGGAACGTCTTCTTGTCAAGGAAATGGCGGTGGTTTTGCTGCGATACTCGTCGCTTCCGGGAGCGCGAAATCTATGTATCGCCGGAGGTTGCGGTCTCAATATCAAATGGAACAGCGCGCTTCGTGCGGCGGGATTGTTCGATGATGTTTGGGTGCCGCCGTTTCCGAATGACAGCGGCTCGGCAATCGGCGCTGCTTGCGGCGCGATGGCAGCGCAAAATGGCTTCGGGCCATTGGAATGGTCAGTCTACAGTGGTCCGGCCCTGCAGGACAGCCAGCTTCCGCCGGATTGGGAGGCGGCGCCATGCAGTCTGCGTGAACTTGCGGTGATTCTGGCCGACAACAAGCCCGTCATCTTCCTTTCGGGGCGCGCCGAGCTTGGGCCGCGGGCGTTGGGCGGCAGAAGCATTCTTGCAGCGCCGACCTCCCCGGCAATGAAGGATCATCTCAACGAGATTAAGCGTCGCGAGCACTTCCGGCCGGTGGCGCCGATCTGTCTGGAGGACCGGGCGCCAGAAATTTTCAGCCCGGGTACGCCAGATCCTTACATGCTGTTCGATCACCAGACCCGGGCGGAATGGCGCGACAAGATCCCCGCTGTGGTCCATCTTGACGGCTCCGCTCGGCTGCAGACCATCTCCCGCAACTCTCCGCACAAAATCGCCGCGCTTCTCGTCGAATTTGAGCAACTCACGGGGATACCGCTGCTCTGCAACACGAGCGCCAACCTCCACGGGCGGGGATTCTTCCCGGATGCTGCCGCGGCCTGCCAATGGGAGCGTGTCGAGCATGTGTGGTGCGACGGCCAGCTCTGGACCAAAACGGTGGTAAGGAAGCCATTGTCGGCCGAGCGACTTTTGTCAGCCTAAGGGTGACCATGTCCACCGTAGCAATCGAGCTTGCCGACGTGAAAAAGTCATTTGGCGACAAGGTCATCGTCAATGAACTATCGTTCTCGGTTGCGCGCGGAGAATGCTTCGGCCTGCTTGGTCCAAATGGAGCTGGCAAGAGCACGATTGCGCGTATGCTCCTCGGCATGATTTCGCCGGACGCAGGCAAGATTACGGTCCTCGATGAGCCTGTGCCTTCCCGCGCTCGTGTGGCGCGCGTGCGCATCGGCGTGGTGCCGCAGTTCGATAACCTTGAACTCGAGTTCACCGTTCGAGAGAACCTGCTTGTGTTTGGTCGCTATTTCGGCATGAGCGCTCGCAAGATCGAGGCGGTCGCGCCATCGCTGCTCGAGTTTGCGCGCCTCGAAAGCAAGGCGGACGTGCGCGTGTCCGAGTTGTCCGGTGGTATGAAACGGCGGCTGACGTTGGCGCGTGCGCTAATCAATGACCCGCATCTGCTCGTGATGGACGAGCCGACGACTGGCTTGGATCCGCACGCCCGCCACCTGATTTGGGAACGTCTGCGAGTTCTGCTTGCGCGCGGCAAGACGATTCTCTTGACCACTCACTTCATGGAAGAGGCCGAACGCCTGTGCGATCGGCTGTGTGTCCTCGAGGGTGGACGCAAGATCGCCGAAGGCAAGCCGGACGACCTCATAGATGAGCATATTGGCTGCAACGTGGTCGAAATCTATGGCGGTGATCCACATCAGCTCTGCGAGCTGATCAGGCCGCATGCAAGGCACCTTGAAGTGAGTGGAGAGACGCTCTTTTGTTATGCGCCATATCCGGACCAGGTACGCGTGAAACTGCGCGGGCGAGCGGGCCTTCGTATTCTGCAGCGTCCCCCGAATCTCGAGGACGTGTTTTTGCGGCTGACCGGGCGCGAGATGGAGAAGTGAGCGATGGGTGAAAGTTTTACGGCGGTGATGCCCGCTAACGCGTACAATTGGATTGCGGTATGGCGTCGGAACTTCCTAGCATGGAAGAAAGTCGCACTTGCATCGATTCTCGGCAACCTCGCAGATCCTATAACCAATCTGTTTGGCCTCGGCTTTGGCCTCGGACTGATCGTGGGGCGCGTTGAGGGGACATCGTACATCGCGTTTCTGGCGGCAGGCATGGTCGCGACCAGCGCCATGACGTCCGCGACCTTTGAAACCATGTATGCAGCCTTTGCACGCATGGACGCCAAGCGCACCTGGGAAGCAATCCTCTCCACTCAGCTCACGCTTGGCGACATCGTTCTGGGTGAACTGGTGTGGGCGGCGAGTAAGTCCGTTCTGGCCGGAACAGCGATCTGGATCGTCGCTGCCACGCTGGGTTATGCGTCATGGCCATCCATTCTGTATGCGATGCCAGCAATCGCCCTTACTGGCCTTGTCTTCGCCAGCCTGGCGATGGTCGTCATATCTCTTGCGCCAAGTTACGATTACTTCGTGTTTTACCAGACACTTGTCCTCACTCCTATGGTGTTTTTGTGTGGCGCGGTCTTTCCGACGAGCCAACTGCCCGGCTCATTTCAGCATTTCGCTGGCTTGTTGCCTCTCGCACATTCGGTCGACCTTATTCGCCCAGCGATGCTTGAGCGCGGCGGTGACACCGCTGCCCTGCACGTAGGTGCGCTCTGCGTCTACGCGGTCCTGCCCTTTTTCGCGTCGACAGCACTATTTCGGCGCCGCCTGCTGCGTTGATGTGAGTTCAGCGAAAATGGCGAAAGTCACATCGATACAATGTCACATGCGTTCTGCGGAAGCTCGGGATGACCTGGTCTGTCACAGCAGCTGCTTCAATGGCCTTAAGAGGCCCCGATCGAGCAAGGTCTACGGCCGTCTGTTCGGTCGATCGTGCGGACGCCAGCACCTGTACTTTCTGAGCGCCTGTCGCTAGGCGCCTAGAGGGACTTTGCAAAATTGTGTTGTGCTGTCTGGCCCGCGCACCCGACGGAGCGTGACTGTCCAGATTAGATAGGTGGGACGCAGTTAGCGTTCCCGGCAGGATCATATGGAGAACGAGATGTTGTGCCTGGGAGTGAGTGGCGGACTTGACAGAATCTATGAAAGCACGCCGGAGCTGCCGAATACATTTCTTCACGATGGCGCTGCGGTTCTTGTCCAGGATGGCCGCGTGATCGCTGCTGTCGAAGAGGAGCGCCTCAACCGCGTGAAGCACTCTAACAAGTTCCCGAGCAATTCGATCCGATACTGCCTTTCTACCGCAGGAGTTGAGCTCGGCGAGATTGACCGTATCGCGTTCTACGCGACTGAAGCCTACTGCAACACCATGCTCGAGCGCCTTTCTGTTTCTCAGCCCGTTCCGTTGGACGCCAAACTGTTGCTGCGCCAGCTGCTAGCACGGGAGTTCGGCGCTGAGATCGATCCGTCGCGGCTTTCCTTCGTGAATCACCACGAAGCGCATGCCGTGAGCGCGTTTGCCATGTCCGGCTTCGAGCAAAGTCTCGTTTTTGCCGTCGACGGCGGTGGCGATTTTCTCTCCGGCTTATTGGCGGTGGGATCTGGCACCGAAATTGCGCAACTTGCAAGCTTCCCGGAATATAACTCCCTGGGGCTGTTCTATCTCGAGACGATCCGATATCTCGGCTACGGGTTGTTCGACGAGTACAAAGTGATGGGGCTTGCCCCGTATGGTGATCCCGCTCCCTATCGCGAGCTCTTCGCGCAGTTCTACGAATTGTTGGAGAACGGTGGCTATCGCGTTCACATGGACCGGATCGGTCCGGCCCTGGTCCGCAACATCGAGGTTCGGCGAAAAGGAATGCCATTCACCCAACAGCATCGAGATGTCAGCGCTTCGCTGCAGGAGGCGCTGGAGCGGATCGTGTTTCACATCCTACGGCACCATCGTGAAGCGACGGGCATTACACGCTTGTGCTTGGCTGGGGGAGTAGCCCATAATTGCACACTGAATGGTAAGCTGCTTTATTCCGGGCTATTTGACGACATCTTTGTTCAACCCGCGGCGCACGACGCCGGCTGCGCGCTCGGCGCTGCGTTGATGCTGTCAAACGAGCTGGGCAGGCCGGCGCCGCGGGAGCGACTGCCGGACGTTTATTGGGGGCCCGATCTCGGCAACGAGCAAGCCGTTGAGCAGGAGCTCAACGCATGGTCAGGCCACCTCGACATTCAACGAAGTGAAGACATAGCATCTAGTGCGGCAGACTGGATGGCGAATGGCGATGTAATCGGCTGGGTTCAGGGCCGCTCTGAGTTCGGCCCACGTGCGCTTGGTAACCGCAGCATTCTTGCGGACCCGCGGCCTGCGGAAAACAAGGACCGCATCAACGCGATGGTCAAGAAGCGCGAGGGCTATCGCCCCTTTGCGCCATCTGTACTGGAGGAGGATGCGAGCGAGTTCTTTGAGCTCCCGGACGGCACGCGGCAGCTCCCCTTCATGAACTTCGTGGTTCGTGTGCGTGAAACCAAGCGTACCGTGCTCGGTGCGATCACACACGTTGATGGGACCGCTCGGCTGCAGACAGTATCGCGCAAGGCAAACCCCACCTACTGGGATGTAATTAATGCGTTCAAGAGGCGAACGGGCATCCCAGTTCTTCTGAATACCTCATTTAACAACAATGCCGAGCCGATCGTGGAGTCCGTGTCAGATGCGATCACCACGTTCTTGACGACTGACCTGGACGGACTTGTTGTTGGGCCGTTCCTCGTCAGAAAGCGGCCAGCATCACTGCAGGATTGGAGTGCGCTGGGCGTTTCATTGCCGCCGTATGCATCCCTGCATCGTGTTCGCTCCCACACAGCGCCAGAACGTCAGGAAACGGTCTGCGAGATCCGCACAGGACATTCCGCCCACGATAGTATGCGTATCTCACATGAGCTTTTCGAGATCTTGATGCGGATCGAGGGCGAGGCGTCGCTCGGCTGGCTTCTCGACGCAACCATGCAGGACCAGGCCAAGCGTGAAGATCTCGTGAAGGAGCTGCGGCTCGTGTGGGAGCTGCGTGGCGTTCGGCTGCATCCGCCGCGCGCGGCTTGCGGCTGCAATAAAGTGCAAAGCGAAACATAGCCGGAACTCATGAGCATGGCCATGCCTATGCCTGCATGTGAGGAGGCCAGACCATCCGACGCACGGGGGGGCATCGGGAATCCGACTGAAATCGGGCACGTCGACGCATCACCGATCAAGAAAAGACGGAAAGTGTTGCGAGAACGCGGCCCATCACGGATAGCGCTGCTATGAAGTTCTACCGACGCAGCTCGCCGGCACCGCGGTTTCAGACCGTGACGTCGGACAAGATGATACGTGAGACGTCTGCAATGACGTCTCTTGTCCAACCAGGAGCCCGGGAAGAGGCAATGCAGAGCGGTTCGAAGAATGATAGGTTCGTAGTTTCCCGGCGACGCACGGGGTTCGGCGACTGCCTGTGGTCACTGGCGGCAGCTTGGCGTTTTGCAAAGCAGACAGGACGGACGCTAGCCATTGATTGGCGGGGATCTTGTTATCTCGATGAGCCATCCACGAACGCCTTTCCAGTCTTCTTCGAACCGGTTCAAGGCATTGCTGGCGTGCGGGTGATTTGCGACAACGAGATCAATCATTATTCATTTCCGGGACCATTCTTCCCGGCATGGTGGAACAAGCCATCCATCGATTGCATCTACCGTCCGGACGAACAGATTTTCCGAGAACGCGACGAACTCGATCAACTGTTCCAAAGTCGGAAAGATAGTGACGCTAAGACGGTTGTGTGTGACGCCTGCCTGATGTGGCGCTGCGATCAGGAGGCCGAACGAGAAGTCTTCCGGAGCATCAAGCCACGACCTGAAATTCAGTCTCGGATTAATGCGATCTACCGCGAGCACTTTGAATCGTACAGCGTAATCGGCATTCATGTCCGGCATGGCAACGGCGAGGACATTATGGGGCATGCTCCCTACTGGGCTGACCCTGAGCGCGCCTTGCGACAGGTCTGTAATGCCATTGATAAGGCTAGGGAGTTACCCCACTCAAAACCCGTGAAGGCTTTCCTGTGCACGGACAGCGCGATCGTCCTTGAGAAGGTTTCGACTATATTTCCTGATGTTTTCACGATTCCAAAACAGTTCCAGGCCCCTCAGGCCGGCCCATTGCACAACGCCACGCTCGGAGCCGAGGGCGGCTTTTCCGCCCTCATCGATATGTACCTCCTTGCGCGCTGCGACACTGTGATTCGTTTTCCCCCGACGAGCGCCTTTACGCGCTATGCGCGTCTCTTTGCCCCACGCGTTATAGAATTCGATTTGAACGATCCGAGCCGATTGATCCTGATTGAAGAATCCTCGCAAGCGCTCGTGGCTTCATGAGAGCCGTTGCCCGCGTGATTGATCTGATTGCCGCTTTTTGCATCCAGCAGTATTGGCAGATCTTTCGGGGCGGGAATTGTCTGGCCGAAGTGATGCTCTGTCGCGAACTTCCACCGGAGAACAGAGCGACGCGGGGGCCGAATGTCTTCCGCTGAAGCTCGACGTCGACAACAATGACCTTAGCGTGGCTGCCGCCACGGTAAACAGGTGTAACACGTCCTCGCTTCGGGGGCGCAAGTCGACGCTAATCGGTCGTCGATCGCGGATGAATATATCGAAAGGCTCTCCGTTCATCCCGTGAGCTCCGTCTTGGCGGTCGGTACTCGCTGGTGTGAACGGGCGCTCTCGAAATCCACTATTTTGAAGAAACATTCAGTACGCCAGGTCGCGGTCCGGAATCAATCCGCCCGGCGATGTGCCAGTGCTGGATACGTCCGAGCAGGCCGCGATGAAGTCGGCATCAGTTGCCGACGAATCTAACGTGCGACTCTGGTAACGTCAGCTTTCGAGTTGGGGCGCTGCCCGCAGCCTTGTCTTTACGACGGCGAGTGTGCTCGCTAGTTTACGTAGCTGATGCACCATCGCTGTCGCAAAGCACACGCACTATGTCTTGAACGAACCGAGCATTCCGCGTGCGCGACACTAGGACGCAAAACGGAAGCGGATTTACATGCATCGCAGTGGCCCAAATCCTGCTACGCATGCCGCACGCAGCAGGAGAGGAGGCGGGCGTGGATTTCGATCTGCCAAAGAACGATCTGATCGAAGGCCAGGTGCCCGACACAAATTTAGCTTGCCCTTTTCAGACCGATAAAGCCCGTGTTCATGGCGGAGAACAGAAAGTGATGTTGCTCACCGGAGCATCGCGCGGAATTGGTCACGCCACTGCCAAGCTGTTCTCTGAGGCGGGCTGGCGCATCATTTCTTGCGCGCGTCAGCCGTTCGACGGCCAGCGATGCCCCTGGGAGGCAGGGAACGAAGATCACGTGCAGATCGATCTCAGCAATCATCGAATGCTGCCGCGCGCGATCACTGAGGTCAAAGAGCGCTTGGCCGGTGCACCTTTGCACGCACTGGTGAACAATGCCGGCGTCTCGCCGAAAACGCCCGCTGGCGATCGGATGACGTCGTTGACGACGTCGATCGAGACCTGGATGAGGGTGTTCCATCTCAACCTGGTGGCCCCGATCCTGCTGGCGCAGGGGCTGTTTGACGAGCTAAGAGCCGCGTCAGGATCGATCGTGAATGTGACTTCGATTGCGGGCTCGCAGGTGCACCCGTTTGCGGGCAGTGCCTATGCGACGTCGAAAGCTGCGCTCGCGAGCCTGACACGCGAAATGGCCCACGATTATGCACCGCATGGAATTCGCGTGAATGCGATCGCGCCCGGCGAGATCAGGACGGACATGTTATCGCCCGACACAGAAGCGCGTCTCGTGCCAAGTATCCCGCTTCGCAGAGTGGGAACCCCGGACGAAGTGGCCAAGGTCATCTTCTTCCTGTGCTCGGATGCGGCGAGCTATGTCGCGGGGGCCGAGGTGCCGGTCAATGGTGGGCAGCATCTGTGAATGAGCCGGCCTTGGGGACACCGCTGACTTGAGCTGCAGCAGCGGTAGTTATGTTCTCCGCTGACGACGCGTGCGCAATCTGCAAAATGGAATGAAAGCACACCGTAAGTTTACCGTCGTGCCATGAAAAGGTGTTACGGTTCTATGTCATCTCGTGAACACTTGGCGTCAGATCGAGAGCGACATGCAAAACGAAGCTCGCCAACCCGGACAAAGTACCAGGGAGGATGATCGAGAGAACGGAGACCGCCTCATGCTGGATATACCTTCCTCATGCGAACGACCCGCACCGCAACCGGAGCCGGAACGTAAGCTCTCGAGCGAGCCGTTGCGTGAGAGCGCGCTGACCGGCATCTTCGAGATATCGAAAATACTCACCGCTCCTTGTCGGCTCGAGGTCACGTTAGCCAACGTTCTTGATCTTCTGCAGTCGTTTGTGCAGATGCGCCACGGCATCATTTCACTGTTCGATGACGACGGCATGCCGGACATTACAGTGGGGGCGGGCTGGAGCGAAGGCAGCGACGAACGTTACCGGATGCGGCTGCCGCGGAAAGTAATCGACCAGATCATCGCGACGGACAGGCCTGTTGTCGTCGAGAACGCGGCCGCCGAGCCGGTATTCAGCGCTGCCGACCGGGAAGTGCTCGGCGCCTCTGATGATACGCCAGTTTCGTTCATCGGGGTTCCGATTCGCATTGAGCCGAAGGTCGTGGGTACGCTGACGGTTGATCGTATCCGGGACGATAGGTCGAGTCTCGGGATCGAGTACGATGCGCGACTGCTCGCCATGATCGCCAACCTGGTGGGACAAACAGTGAAGTTACATCGCTTGTTCGCCTGCGATCGCGAACGATTGATGGCGGAGAAAGACCGGCTACAAAAGCAAGTACTCGACCTCAGGCAACCCCCTCGGGAGCGCAAGAAGCTACACGCCCATGGAATCATTGGCGATAGTCCAGCCCTGCGCGGGCTGCTGGAGAAGATCGCTATTGTAGCCAGATCTAATAGCACGATTCTGCTGCGTGGCGAATCCGGTACGGGAAAGGAACTCGTAGCCAAGGCCATTCACGAATCATCGTCCCGCGCCAGGCGCCCGTTTGTTAAGCTGAATTGCGCGGCACTTCCTGAGACCGTCCTGGAATCAGAATTGTTTGGACATGAGAAAGGCGCGTTTACCGGTGCGTTCAGCTCGCGCAAGGGACGCTTCGAACTTGCTGACAAAGGAACGCTGTTTCTTGACGAGATTGGCGAGATCTCAGCTCCGTTCCAGGCGAAGTTGCTGCGCGTTCTCCAAGAGCAGGAGTTCGAGCGCGTCGGCAGCAACCAGACTGTTAAGGTCGATGTTCGAGTGATAGCTGCGACCAACAAGAACCTTGAAGAGGCTGTCGCAAGGAGCGAGTTCCGCGCGGACCTTTACTATCGCATAAGTGTAGTGCCCTTGCTGTTGCCGCCCTTGCGCGAAAGACGCAGTGATATTCCGCTTCTAGCCAGGGAGTTCCTCAGAAATTTCAATAACGAGAACGGTCGTACTCTGACCTTGGAGGCGAGCGGGATCGATGTACTGATGAACTGCGGCTTTCCGGGAAATGTCCGCGAACTCGAAAATTGCATCGAGCGGACAGCGACGCTGTGCGCCGGATCATCGATTGTGAGAAGTGACTTTGCATGCTGCCACGGCCAGTGTCTTTCTGCGATGCTGTGGAAAGGCACCTCCGACGAGAGACTGGACCAGCTCGCACCCACGCCGTCGGTGCCTGCAAGATCCACCATTCCGCTAGCTGAAGCGACCCAGCCGGTCCAGTCTGTCGGCGGCGAACTGGCCTCACTGGGGCCTCCCGGCACAGTTCTCGTTAGTGGCGCCAAGATGGCCGATCGCGAACGGGTCATTGCGGCCATGGAAAGATCTGGATGGGTGCAGGCAAAAGCAGCGCGCCTGCTCGGGCTAACGCCGCGTCAAATTGGCTACGCGCTGAGGAAATATGGAATAGAGATAAAGCGGTTCTGAACGACGACATCGGTCGGAACTGCTACTGCGAAATAGCTACACGAGAACGATCTCCGATAGGCATTCTCATCACAATCTGAAGGAAATGGGTCTGCCCACGGGGGCAACTTGGCCCCGAGCATCCCGCGCGCTTGCGGGACTGCTGTCGAAGGGCGGGTTCACCTGGTTCGATGACAAAGGGACTTGCTCACGGGCCATGCAATCGCGAACAGTCGGTTGCGGATCATGTAACGAGCGTCATGCCTATCCGTCGATCAAGCTCCGGACTAGTGAGCGCCCAATGCTCATTGAACGTCACCCGGTCAGCCGGTCGCCGGTGATTGGCTGGGTAATCTGTCGCAAGCCGTCCTAGCATCACTCAGCTGGCGCGGCCTGCTGAAAAGCGCTGTCGCAGTTCTGACAGTGTTAGGATTCGTTCGTCGGGGAGCGGCCTAGAGGCGCGCATTACCGGGACTAAGCCTCTGTGATGGCAAGCCGATCCCAAAGGGCGGGCGATGGTACGACACTTGCTGTGCTCTCCGCAGCTGTCGCAGCTTTTGGGAGCAACACCGTGCACAACGTCGTCTGCATCAAACAGGTTCCGGACTCGGCGCAGATCCGCGTGCACCCCGTGACCAATACAATCATGCGTCAGGGAGTGCCGACCATCATTAACCCATATGACCTCTTCGCCCTCGAGGCCGCGCTGGAGCTGCGCGATCGGTTCGGCGGCGAAATTACGGTGCTTACAATGGGACCACCATCGGCGGAAGACTCTTTGCGAAAGGCGCTGACTTACGGCGCCGATCGCGCCGTCCTGCTCACCGATCGCTGCTTTGCGGGCTCCGACACCCTGGCCACGACGTATGCACTTGCAACTGCCATCCGAAAAATTGGTAAGGAATATGGCCCGACAAACCTCATCTTCACGGGGAAGCAGACCATCGACGGCGATACGGCGCAGGTTGGGCCCGGCATCGCAAAGCGGCTGGGCGTATTGCAGCTAACCTACGTTGCGAAAGTCAGATCCTTAGATCTCGCCGCCCATACAATTGAAGCAGAACGACGCGCCGAAGGTGGTGTCCAGGTGCTGCACACGAGGCTGCCCTGTCTCATCACCATGCTGGAGGCAACGAATCAGATTCGGCGAGGCGCGATGGCGGATGCCTTGCGCGCCGCGCGCGCCAAAATCGTGAAATGGAGCGCAAACGATGCGGGTATCGAGGACGTCTCCAAATGCGGCCTCAAGGGATCGCCGACTGTCGTCAAGCGAGTGTTCGCTCCCTCTGCGCGGGCTGAGAAGGCCGCGCTGGTCGAGGCCGGCGAGCAACCGGCGCAGGCGTTGATAGACGCGATTTTCAAGCGTCAGCCGAAGCTCGAAGCCGATCTTGCTGCACTTGCCCGTGCCGCTTGATCTGGAGCGAAACGGTCAAAGATGTACCAACACCGGAGGCACTCGTGTGGACGCGCAAGATCTAGCTAGGTATTTCAGCTCGCGACCTGCGCGTTATGGTCCATGGCGTTCCTCGATTTCCAAGGGCATCGGGGACCGCGTGTTCCCTAGACCGCGTTATGGCCTCGATCAATGCCCGGAGTTGGCCGCGATTGTCAGGTGCATCGACAAAGGGCTGCGAATGCGTCCAGATCCCACTATATGGTCGTGTTCGATGGCGTTGAGGCAACTGCTTAGCGCGTAGTTGTCGCGAGCGAAGATGGATTACGTCAGCGAACGGGATCACCATGCCAGCGCCCGCTTCCCAAAGCGCTTGTCGCGCTGTTCAAGGCGCGAAGCCGACTTTTGTGGCACTTTGAACCAATCTCCGCGGTTCAGTATCCCTATACTCATTGGCCCGTTGTGAGTGGCGGGTGGCTCTTCGCCGTCTGGTGTCCGACAGCGGTGCAAGCGCTGTCAGGTTCAATACACTTGCGACGAGGAGTCGGCCGCGATTTTGTCAATATACTCAAAATCTTTGGAGCGAGTGCACGATTTGGCACGGTGATTGCTGTAAGCGTGCAAGAAGACATCGTGGTGGCACTCGCTAACGTGAAACATAGCGTCGGTCTCTTTGAGAATCTCGTGGCAGCCAGCAGCGAGCCAGGTAGATGCGGATAATCCTTGCAAAGCTGTACGAAGCTCACAGCGGTTCGATCGACTGGCAGGAGCAGCAACAGCGAGGGCCCGCGCGGCGTAATATCTCACCATGACGCTGAAAGCGTATGATGGCCGGCCCGGAAATTCGCGGCATCGAACGTTTCGTGGACCGGAATCCGTCTTGATCGCCGCCGCTCAGTTGATCTACGTGCTCCGTTCGATGCGGGTTAGCAGCACTGAATGCCGCTGTCTGCTACCGCGAAGGCGCAACCAAAAATGTTGCCTAGATGGTGAACGCGAGACAAGCCCATCGAAACCAACGAACTCGCGGTGGCCCATAGCTGGCGCGGTGCTCCGTCAAAGACCGTTCTCTCCTCATCACCAGGAGTCACATGACATCTCAAGCGTCTCGATTGACACCCGATCAGTCTCCGCAGATATGCTGCAAGTATTTGACTGAGCAAGCACGAGCCCTGTTCGGCCCGCACCCGTTCGCTGCGGAGATGTCCAAGGACCAGGTCGCTCGCCTGCTGCCTGACTATCTGGCGATGTCACAGGCGTTCCCGCACCTGCAGGCGGGGTCGCAACGGGAACTCATTTTCGATGCAATGAATCACAATCGAGATATTGCGAGGGACATTGAACTGACCAGCGTGGTTGGAAATTTCATCTGTTGGGATGAGACGGGCGGTTATGGCCAAATTCTCCAGGGAGGCAAGGCGGCGCTACCCGACATTCTGGTGACTGAGAACTTCCACTCCAACCTGCTTAGAAGGGATGCGTCGCAACTACTCGGCAGAGCAATACGGCCCAACTACAGCGCCACGACCAAGCGGTACCTGCATTCTCTCTATGCCGGATTGTCATCGAACGATCCCTTAGTGCGTTGCGCCTACATGGTCGCTTTTGAGCTACATGCTGCGGACATGATCGAGTCGCTATGGACCACTCTGGTCAAAACCTTTAAGGCGCGGCCTGACGATCTTGAGTACTTCCGTAGCCACGTCGGCGGAGAAGATCCTGCGGAGAAGTACCACGGAGAAATGACAGGCCGGCTGATCGGCGAACTTATCCCGGCTGATAGGAATAACCACTTTTTGGATGAATTCGATCGAGCCTATCGGCTCAGCCTACAGTGGTGCCGCGATCTGCGCCGAATTGCCTCACTGAAGGGAGATGATCACTCGGAGGTCGAGCATCATGGCCGTTGTCATTGTGGTTCTGTCAAGTTCTACGTCAAAGCACCGCGAGAGCTCTCTGCAGTTCGATGCAACTGTTCAATCTGCGAAATGTCTGGATTTATGCACTTGCTCGTACCCGGCAATAAGCTTCGCATTGAGTGCGGCGAAGAATTCCTCACGACGTATCAGTTCAATAAGAACATCGCTCGGCACACGTTTTGCCGGGTTTGTGGCGTAAAGCCATTCTATAGGCCGCGCTCGAACCCCGCCGGGTTCAGCGTAAATATTCGATGCCTCGATAAAGGGACGATCGAACGCATAACAGTAAGCGAGTTCGATGGCGAGCATTGGGACCAAGCCTTCCGCTCGATGCACCAGGACCTTCAGTCCTGCGTCGAAGATAAAACCCTGGAGTGAACTCGAATGGCGCGCGCAATGAATCATAAATCTCGTCTTCTTTCAGAAGAAGCTTTGACAAAATACCGCATAGAACTGCTGGTAAAGGGGACGGTCGTGATCGGCCCCCAGATATTGTTCACCGAAGATGACTTGTCCAAAATCGATCAGCTGCAGGCTGAGATTTCCGAAGAAGAAGTGAGGCAGGGAGATGCCGGCGACTCGCACAATGTTTTCGTCAAACGCGTGAGGGTAGACCCGCCCGGCCGCGCTCCTAGCGACGTGAGCGGTGAAGCTCCACGGCAGATCATGGAACTACTTGAAAGGAAAGACCGCAGCTTCGCGGTAAGAAAGATCTTGGGGGCCACGTCGGATCACGTGATTCGCAGATGCCAAATGCATCGGATGCCTCCTGGTTCGTTTGTTGGCATTCATCTGGATTCTGCGAGCGATCCGGATTTCGAGTACGCGGTCATCGTGCAGCTGGCGAGGGACTTCGAGGGCGGGGAGTTCGTGGTATATCCAAGCGGGTACGAACACCAGGTATTCCGACCGCCATTTGGCGCTGTGCTTGTCACCACATGTAAGCTCCGGCACGAGGTGAAGCCTGTGCTGTCCGGCGAGCGCCGATCGCTCGTCTACTTCTGTTCAAAACGCAGCGGCGCGAACCGCCGGATCGTCGAAAGTTCTACCGCTGGCACATGAGGTGGGGTGGCTGAGATCGCTTTCGAATGAATTTGGTAAGCGTGAGCTCTCAGGAGAGGGTAGTAGCTTGGCATCTTGTGCTCAGACTGGCTCTGTCAAAAGCTGCCGGGGCGATGAGCATGTGGAAGAAGAGTTGCTTCGAAATGAACCGGATCTCGCCGCCCGGACCCGATTCGTTCAACCTGCGCAAGCCCAGCTGCTGCGCTTGATCCCGAGCCACCACGACCGCGTACAAGCCTCCAGCAGATCGTCAATGATCAGGATGGTAACGATACCGCCGATTTCCTGTTCGTGCCTGTGAACGATGCGGGCGTTACTGGTGCCGGCGCCCACTGGTCGCTTCTGTTGGTTGAGGCGCGTGCCTACCGCCCCGGTTGCCTATCACTATGACTCCGCCCAGTCTGCCAACAGTACCGTTTGCAGAACAGCTCGCAGCACGTCTCGGCTTCCGCCTGCAACCGGCCCGCTGGCCCGGCAGCAGAACGGCCTGGATAGGGTACCCAGGTGGTAGACGCGACGCCAGCGCTGATTGGACGATTGGCGCAGGGCGAGAGGCCAGTCCATGAGCCGCTGCACCTCGAGGACCTCATCACCGATCGGCACTTCAGTAGCGACTTAAGGGTGATCCCGATTAGGGTTGACAGAGCTCGAGTTAGACGAGGCAAACATTCACGTCCCATCGTCAGGTATCTCGCGCGATCGAAAGCAGGGACAAGTGCAGATGATGAGCGGTTGAAGATATGGTCGCTGGGATCTCAATCAAACCATTCGCAGTAGGTGGTACTGCAGATCGCGGGCCGCTGCCCTATCGCGCGCAATCACAAGGCACTCCACGGTGCCAGCCTCTGGGTCGGCAGCAAGCGGGATCACGCCCTCCTTGCGTGTGCGGTCGAACAGAAAGCCTTCCTTGACCAAACGATCATGCGCTATTTGTAGGGATCCTGATCGAACATCCCTTACGGATAAAAGAACGTTGCAACCGGAATAGTCGAAGCCCAGCAGCCGGACGGCAATGGTGTGTAACACCGAGCCGCCACCCCAACGGCCGTTCGCTTCGTTAAACAGCAGCCGTCCGTCATCCGCGAAAATGGCGTCAATGTTGATCATTCCGCGATATCCCAGGTTTCGCGCAAGCGCCACAAATCGGTAGGCATGCGCCTGGGCAGTCAACCATTGCTCGTTCCTCAGGTCGCTTGGAAGCTCAAGTCCTGTCCAGATCAGAGCTCTATCGGATCGGTCGGCGCTTTTACGCAGACGTATGTTTCCACTGCTCATGAAAACGATTGAACCATCATGCTCGATTTCATACTCGAGATAGAACAAAGACGCAGCCAGGTGGTACGACTCCACGACCAGCGTCTTACATGATGCCGTTGTCATCTCGGACCAAAGCGCGTCAGGATCAAACGAGGGCCATGGAATTCGCCGGGTATCTCTTGCCCCAGGTAGTGGATCGCTTTCATTGCCGGTCAGGATGACATTTCCGACTCCGCCGGCTCCATTGTCCAGCTTTACAATGACGCTGCCGGTCTCGGTTCTAAGTGAAGTGACCGCTCTGAATAGCTCGTTTGAGTCTGTCGTGACAGATCCATTCGGCAGTGGAAGTGCGACGCTTGTCGCCAATTGACGGAAGTGGCTCTTGCGGTTCAACAGATCAGGCCCCCGCTGCAGAGCGAAGTCGTCGCCTGTCTGCGGTATGCCCAGCATGGCCGCCAGGCGTGCGACGCCTTCAGTAGAGTAGCAGGGATACAATCGCCAGGTTGATTTCTGACGAATATGTCTGTTGATTCGCTCAACAACAGTCTTGGACAGGAGTGTGCAATCATCAAGCACCGGCGATTGGTTGCCGCCTTGAGGTACAAGCAGACAGAGACTCGATGCGTCGAAATTAAGCGTCGCGCCAATGAAGGATAGCAGATCTGCGGGGATGACTACCGGGGAGACTATCAGGTCACCCTCATGAGCAAACCACGCTGAACGGTATGCCGAATTGGCGGCCAGCGAAAGTTGAGCTCGTGTCAGATCGGAGCCCGACATTTGGGCCGTACCGGCATTCATGATCAGGATCCTCGGCATCCGCGACCTCCGGGCATTTGGGCGCGATCAGACAGGAATCGTGATGCCAACAATGGTGAACCTGCTGCGCCGTGTTGAGCCCTGAGCGAAGCTTCATTTGGCGCCGTCCTGCTCCGAGAGAGGCTAGGTCGGTGAGCGCGAGCGATATGGTCAGTCTGTCGGCCGAGGCCGACGTAGCTGAGAGGCTGCCCTTCGAAATGGATCGCAGTTTCGCCAGCTTTTTGGTCGGTCAGGCTGCGGAGATTCAACTCGATATTCAAGCGCCTCACGCCCGCATAGTACGCTTGCAGCGAGTGGCTTCCGCCGCAACCCGGAATTGCTTGGCGAGTCTCCGATGACATGATTCGGTTGGCCTTTATACAGGCTATGATCAGACGGCCTTGGAGGGATGATGGTTCTCATGGGTTGCGAACAATGGATATTGCTTGAGGGATCTCGGCCGATTGATCACTCTCTCTGTTCTGCTGGGCGACGGTCGTGTGCATCTGTCCGTAGTGATAAAAACACCACGAAGACAGTTTCTTGCCGCGTCTTTGATATACAGGCTCGCCGCACATATAGGCCTCTCTGGCATCTCCATCTTTGAAGCCCATGATGCAGCGGCATTGGCCTTCAATATGGTCGATCAACAGGACCTTCTTGAGGCCGTCGGGCTCTTTCAACTTGCTGCTCCATAATGCCAAGCAATATTTTGCGATGCCGCGCGGGCCAAGCAGAGCGACAATTGCAGCTCAGGCTCCTTGAAAACCTGCGCAGGCCAGCCATCTGTCGCACCTTTGCGCGATCGCCATGCCTTGCCACCACGAGAAAGCAGTGACTCTTAGGGGGGCGGATGGAGGTCTACGTCGCTCAACTCTGATCTCGTCGGCTCTCTGGCGCCCCGGGCCAGAACAGCCACGTGGTCTCGCTTTCGGAATGGCGAGCCTTTCAAAGCTACGCTCGAGCCATAGCGCCGCAAATAGGACTGGCTGCAGAATCCTTCCGACTGCCCCCGCCACCGGGATGAGGATCATGATTGACCATGGGGACGAGGATCTGACCAGCTGAGACATTCGCAATCCTTCACGATTTCGGCAACAGACCGAGACAGGTGCCCATCTCAATACCGTACGACTTAACGTTACGTCCGATTCAAGCCCTTTTATGCACTGTGTGAACGTGGCCAAGCTCTTAAATCGGCTCGCTGGCCGGTCCGGTGTCGCACGTATTCAGCGCTGCGTTTTGCGTCGAGAAAGTTCGTCTGCCTTTGAGCTCAGGGCCGCTGCCGATAAGCCCATTCTCGAAACGTTCGCCCTTTCGCGACCAGGGGCTCGCGCCCTTTGCAGCCGATTGCCCGCCTGACCTCCGCTGCCGTCATTGGATAGCTCAGTCACTTCTATGATTTTGCAATGCCAAATCCGGCATCCGACCGATAGTTTTCGATGAGTCGGCGAGAGGGGGCTGTAGGCCGTGGGGGTGGGCGAGGAACGGTCCTGCGAATGTGCCGACGGCCGTCATCAAACGCACGTCGCGGTCACTGACTTCGCTTGGCGTCAGGATTATCGCAGCGTCTGATACAGGCGGTACAGCAAACGCGCGCGAGGCTCAATCGACGAGATGTAGAGTCGCTCATGATGCGTATGCGCGCCCGTGCCGTCAACGCCAAGGCCATCAAGGGTCGCGGTATGCGGCGCGGTGAAATTGCTGTCGGAGCCGCCGCCGCTGAACGCGTCGAGCAGCTCGAAGCCAAGTTCGGCGGCAAGCGTTTTGGCGTGTGCGTAAAGTGCGGCGCCGGCGCTGGTCTTCCCATATGGCGGACGGTTCAATTCGCCTGATACCTTCACGCTGACGCCGTCGGAGCGCGAGGTGATGCCGAGAATCTTAGGCACCAGCTCGTCGGCATGTTCCATGGTGGGGACGCGCACGTCGACTTGCGCATAGGCCAGTTCCGCGACGACGTTGGGCCTGGTGCCGCCGCGGACGACGCCTACATTGACGGTGATACCGCGCGTGAGATCGTTCATCGCCTCCAGCGTCTGGATCACATGGGCGAGTTCCCGGATCGCGCTGCGGCCGTCCTCGGGCCGCGTACCTGCATGCGCCGGAGCGCCCTTGATGAATACGTCAAAGCGCGCAACGCCCTTGCGTCCCGTGATGACCTTGCCCCCGTCGCGAGCGGGCTCGGTCACCAGTACGTATTTGGCCTTGCGGCCCTCGGCCTCGATCAGCGCGCGCGAGGTTGGGCTGCCGATCTCTTCGTCCGAAACGTAGAGGTGCGTGATGCCGAGCGGCGGGCGTGCATCATCGGCGCAGATTTGCCGGAAGGCGTGATAGGCGAGGTAGGCACCGCCTTTCATGTCGTAGATGCCAGGGCCGAACGCACGATCGCCCTCGATCTTGAATGGTAGCCGTTCGATGGACCCCATCGGATGAACTGTGTCGAGATGGCTTAACACCAGAACGCCCGGTGCGCCCTGCCCCCAAGAAGAGCGGCTGACCAAATGATCGCCGCAGCCGTCACGCCCCGCAACGCGCTCGACACTGGCCGGCAGGTCGCGATAACCTGCTGCGACGACATCAGCGAGTTTGTTGATCTGATCCGGCCGCTCCGTCGGAGATTCGATCAGGACCCAGCGGCGAATGCCCTCGAGAATCTGGGCGATTTCGAACCCGTTGCTGGACAGAGTTGTCTGACGCCTTTGAATTCGATTTGTCATCGCATCTGCAAGATCATAATATCCCTATGTCCTCACGTCCGAATCGAGCTGAAAGATCTAGAGAAGCGCCAACCATTGTGACCCGGGGCGTGCCTATGAACCCGATCCTGCTGCGGCAACGATGCTTACTCGCCTGTCGCTCACAACTGATCTACCAAAGCTGGTAGTTTTCGAGAGGATTATGCAGTTGTCCTGACCAGGTACCCGCACGCGTCGTGGCGCGGGAGGTCGCAGACCGGCACAAGCATAGCTCGACAGGCGAAGCGCCCGAAATCGCCGGAGCTGATGAGACCTTTCAATACGAGCCTAATCTGTGGAACCAGTCGCAGCCCAGGCAATTGTTCGATCGCTGTCGTGGAAAGCGACTAGGGAGTGAGGCCGTCGACCATCCTGCTGTCCCGACGGGGTCTGCGCAAAAACCGCACTCAGTCTAGCAGTAAAGTACGAAGTGCGCCCCGGAAGTTGATCAATGGATTTCCATCGCTTTGTCGGGTGGCGATAATTCGTCCGATAAAGACAGTGTGTGTGCCAAGCAACTTGTGGTCATACAAAACGCATTCGAGCGCGCAAAATGCGTTGGGCAATAGCGGTACATCGAGGGCGCCCTGATCCCAGGCCCCGGTATCGAAGCGGTGAACGCCTTTCGCCCCCTCCCCACCGCCAAAACGCAGCGCAAGGTCCTCCTGGTCACTGCGGAGAACACTGACTCCAAAGCTGCCGTTGGCAAGGATCTCATCATGTGCCTCGGAGCGGGCATTGATGCCAACGACCAGGCACGGCGGCTCCATGCAGATGGACGTCACAGAGCTCACCGTCAGTCCACATCGTCCGGCTGCCGTCCCGGTCGTCACGATGGCGACACCGCTCGCCAGGCTTTGCATAGCATGGCGGAACTCTGCCAATTGGATAGATGGCATATCCCGGATCGCGGGAGGGAACTGGTGGCTCATGATTAGCCTCTGCAGTTGAACCCCACTACTAGTGTCTCCACACCCAGAGACGACTTTGATCCCCATGGGGCCTGTAATGGGGGAGCCGGTGTCGAAATTGCGTGACGAGTAGGCTCAGATTGAGACCGGGTATGACTTCGATGTCCTCTGGATTAGCTGACAGTCACAGCCGGACGGACGTGCAATATCTCGGCGGGTTACGCCGGATGGCGATCGCAGCGGCAGAACTAAGAATTGCCGTCGCCTCTGTTTCGACAGGGCGTCCATTAAACAGCAAACCGCGCTGAGCAGCCCGGCGACGCGCCGGTGCACAGGGAATCGTGGTCGCGATCCAAACAGCTGGGCTGGAATCTGGCTCGGCCCCGTGGGGAGGGAATGATGCCGATTGCGGTAACAGCGCGCCTGCCAGAGTTTCTCCGCATGTAGACGGCATCGGCGCGCGCCTAATGTACTTTTAGGAGAACACGTGTTTTTGCCGCGAGAAGATGCTCATCGAGCGTCGCGTGCAGCACACCCCGCAACTCCGGTGGGATTGAGCTATCCGTATCGATCAATTCCCGAAACTTCCGTATGATGTGTTCTATCGCAGCAATAGATCCGAGTGTTTCAATCCTCTGCCGGGACATCATCATCTCCTTAGGCGCGCAGCACGTTTCATTGCGGGTCCTCACCTTGGCAATGTGGGCTGCGACAGGCTCTCATCGCGAAGAAGGCTAGCTCTCGCGCCCGGGCTCGGCGCGAATTGCTTTCGTCAGGACGAGCGCTGGCGGCGCAGGCTCCTTGAAATCTCGCAGAAATGACGTGCATTCGTGGCTCCAATATTGTCGCGCTCGTGAACAGCAGCACCTGGTCGCAATACTGGAAGATCGGTCAGCTCGCCTGTCAGGCGTTCGAAATCGCGATCAGGCGCTTCAGTCGAGCGGCTGCGGCGCCGCGATCGAGTGATTCTTGTCCAAGTGCTACGCCTTCCTGCAGGGTCGAGGCCCGCCCAGCCACGACCAACGCCGCTGCCGCGTTCAAAAGTGCGGCGTCGCGAAATGGACCTGGTACGCCATCAAGCACATTTTGCAGCGCAACGGCATTAGTCTCCGCATCGCTGCTTTCCAGCGCGTCGTTGCGGCGGCGGGGGAGCCCAGCTTGTTCCGGCGTCACTTCGAAGGTGCGGACTATACCCGCCTCAAGCGCAGCAACAAACGTTGGGCCGGTGAGGGTTATTTCGTCGAGCCCGTCCGAGCCATGAACAACCCATACCGACTCGGCACCAAGGTTCTTCAAGACGTACGCCAGAGGCTGCACCCATTGGGCAGAAAATACCCCAACGATCTGTCGCTTGACCCCGGCCGGATTGCACAGAGCCTCGATCAGATCAAAGGTCGTATGGGTTCCAACTGCGGCCCGGATCTGCCCGATGCGCTGCATCGCCGGATAATGGGCTGACGCAAACACGAAGCCGATGTTGGCTTCCTGCACGCAACGTGCAATCGCGTCAGGCTTGAGATCAACCTTTACACCGAGGCGCGCCAACACGACTGGGGCGCTTGAACCCGAAGACGCAGCGCGGTTGGCATGCTTGACCACAGGAATGCCGGCCCCGGCGACGATGAAGGAAGCACACGTCGACACGTTGACCGAATGCATAGGGGTCTTGCTCGTGCCAGCGAGGCCGACGGGGTCGCATGTCGGCTCGACCCGCGGCATTCTATTCCGCATCGCCAAGGCGGCGCCAGTGACTTCTTCGACCGTTTCGCCCCGGACCCGCATCCCCATCAACAAGGCGCCGATTTGCGAGGGAGTCGCGTAACCCGACATCATGCTGTCGAAGGCTGACGCAGTTTCCTCACGCGTCAGAGTGGCGCCTGTGGCAACTTTGCCCATGATCGATCTAAGCACTTCCATCGAACTTTACACGTTCCTGTCCAAACCTCGAGCTCTTCCGCAAGACATCGTTGAAGAGACCCGGCACCGATTGCCTTGATGCAGTGGCCCGTCCCACGTGGCATGGCCTCATTGATGCTTGAGGCGGCAGGCGGTTGAGTGTGGGCATGCTTGGTGAGGCTACAACCTGACGCTACGTGAGGGTCAAGCTCTCCATTTCGGTGGTGCCGTCGAGAGGAGATCGTCGGTCAGCTAGAACACTGCAGTTGCTTGTCGCAGGACTGATGACGCTGTTTTTTGGCGGCAATGGCCTTATGTCGCGGTGTTCCGGCCGGATCACCTCATCCTTCTTATAGCCTGCCGTCGCCGCGGTGGCGAACCGTTGAAGCGGCTTCATCTACCTGCTTCCAGGCTATCCGTGATGGGGAGGTCGAGCCCGATCTCAGCTGGCTCTACACAATAACCCCACCTGGTTGTAAATGAAGGTGGCCCGTTCATAGTGCGATGGACGCGTCCCGTTGATCCGCCCGCGTGAGGGCCGGTCATGTTCGGTTCTGCCTTACAGCAGAATACGCCCTGCTGTGGCGCGTCGAGGCGATCGGTGTTCAGAGCAGCCTCTGCGGTAGCAAGATGATTTTGGAGATCATGGAACGGCGTGATGTGCCTGCCTTGCATGATGCCGCTGTCGATCCATACGCCATGCGGATCGAGACGAAGTACTTTGCTTGGGCGGGACGTATACGCGTATCGGAGCCGCCGCGCAGGGCCTGAGCTCGATTGCATGCCCAGTTGAAACAATGTCGGACTGCGAAAGTGCAGGTCCTGGACGAACTTTGCAAATGGGCTGCACCGAACATTCGCGCTCGAAGAGGGGTTCCGCATCAACCTCATGGTAGGATTGCAAGCGAATTTCAAGCTTGTGCAGCGTTTTGATAACGTACGCCACACCCCTATTGGCAATCAATCGAAGGGTTACTTCTGCACTCGCCTATCTCGACAAGCGCGACTGAACCATAGCGTTGGTCAATTGTGGGCGGCCATGCTCGTCACCTGACCGCGGGTGACCATCCTGCAGGTCACGCTGGGATCACTTCCCCGGATAGGCACATGAACAGGCCGCCACATTCACTTCGAGTCGCTGCTTTTCTTGCCAGTGTCTCGCACGGAGATCACGTAGCGACATCGCTGACTGAGGCTCGCTTGCTTGGATCTGAGGCAGGCAGTGATAGCGGTGCGATCTGGTATGTGGCTGCTACAAAGGCGGAACACGTCCTCCATGCAAGCCTCTTTCTCTTCTGCGGTCGGCGTTTCATCGCGCGCGTTGACCGGCCCTGGGATTACAGCCGTCATTGCGGCGACAAGAGCAATGGCGCAGCGGGAGATTGTGAGGCGCGAAGCCAACTGACTTCGTTGATTTTGAGTCATGATATCCATTCAAGTCCGGTTGGCTGCGTTACTGATCTTCCTGCGCGAAGCGCAACGTGACCTGTCAGCCAGGAAACAGGCCGGAACTGCTTAAGGAAGGTGCCGGCATGCTCGTTCTTCCGCTTTTGCGTTCGTGCGGTGCTGGTCATCCGTCCGGCACGACAGAAACAACACCTGCTGTAGTGGCGGAGCACCACGAAGAGTGGAAGTACTGGCGGCTGAGCTGGCCCAGCAAGTAATCATTCGGGAGCATCCAGTGGTTCGGTGCATGCCTGGATGTCGCGAGGCACTGTTTGGGCCTGACATGTGCTCAGGTACTCTGGCGCAAGCTACCACCGACTGACCAATGACGCCGTAGCCGGCGCGACGCCGGGATGAAGGGCATGGCCCTATCGCGAGGCATGGAGAGCAGGCAAAACCCGCAGGTGCGCCAAGCCACTGTTCATGATGCATTCGATCGTTCAGAGCGAATCATGATGGCGCTCGCCGAGACTATGTTTGCTACAGTCGCGCCTGTGTTCCGCGTAATGTGAAGACGTTGGGTGAGGTATCTGGGATGGAGTCTCCGTCTGGCGTTGCGCTGAGGTTGCGGTGATGGGAGCGCCCGCCGTGTAGAGCTCGAAACGCGCGATTTCGTCCAGTCGCGATAGGAGCAGCTCCGACGCAGCGCGGACAAGGATGCACCTTGAGGATCTTAGCGTCCTGACCGAGTCGCGCCAGGTGAGTTTGGATATCTGAAACATTCGCGATTCTCTTGACGTGTCTGGAACGGCCTGGATTGTCGGAGGTGGTTCCCGCTTGTCTAGGATCGTACAATCTAACGCTACGTGTGATTCAAGTCCCTTCGTGCGTCTAATCGTCTGAGGATGTCGAGGCTGTGCATTCTTTGTGCGAGCCTCGCTGTTACGTGATTATACGGAGCGCCGGTGTCGCATTTCTTTGATCTGCGAATTGCATGCTCTCGGCATGAATACGAAAAGTAAACTCTACCAACCCGAGCACTGGCGAGGCCGTGCGGAAGCAACGCGAAAGAAAGCGGAAGCGCTCGCTGACGGGAGAGCCAAAGACAGGCTGCTCAAAATTGCCGTGGAATACGACAAGCTAGCTCGGCGCGCCCACGTGTGGCAGATGCACAAAGACGAGGACGATACGTGACGCGAGGAAGAGCTGTAAAGTGTTGATCGCTATCCGACCCAATGGCCACGCAGATGTCGCACAGCAAGCAAGTCAGTGCGTGGAAGGGACGTTGAGGGGGCACCGTAGGGCGGGGCATCCTGACGGTCCTGTCCCGCGCTCCAGATAGCGACATATAAGGCGGAGCAATCCGCCTGCCCAACGCTCCTTCAGCCCTACTTCCTTAGTCAGCTTCTCGAAAGCAAATACTCATAAGAAAATGCGCAGCCTAGACCTCAATTTCCAGTCTATGCGTCGCAGTAACGCGGAAGCCCGGAGCCAATCCGCGCCAGAACGTTCAGCTGTTACAGGTCAGTATGTGGAACTTCGTTGCGGCTGCAATGGCATATCAGTTTCGCCAATTCGAGATATCTGCGTCATTGATGGTGCGTGCCTATACGGTGCGGCCGCGGATGCGAGAGGCGTCGCAAAGCGCCTAGCGCCTCTGCCATCCGCCAGCTTATTCAGAAGAACGCTGCAATGATCCAGTAGAGCCCGGCCCAAAGCAGCACATTTATGAGGAGTGCGGCCAGCGGCCAAGGGTTCCACCTCCTTTGCGCCGACCGGGAGCGACAATCGGCGCCGTAATGCCTGATCGGTGGGTGCTTTGGTGCTCGCCAATGCGTCATTTCATCAGACGTCGCGCTGGTCCGCTGAGAAATGCCGGACTTCGCATGCCTCGTACCACTCATAATCTCGCGGTCCTCTTGCAAGGAGAGTATCGGAATGTTTGTCTGTTGCGCGGCGAGCCTCCGTCCGATGGTATGCTCGCGTATCATCGGTACAGTTAGCGTCGCTTTCCGTCACCGCAGCAATCTACATGCCACGAGGCAGAAGTATCCGCACCGCTTTGATGCCACCAAAAGCGCGTAGGTCGGGCGTTGGCGACATAGAGCCGCTGCCAGAGGTCGGATTCTCGACGTCCATGTCTGAAAGACAACACCCGCATTAGCTGCAAAAGGCTGAGCGTATCGCGAGCGCCATACCCTGAGCAATGAGTTCGAATTCGCATCGTAGCGTCGCGTGGAGATCGGCCGACGATGATTGAGATCGACTAATCATTGTTCCTGACCGTTAGCTTACGAGGAGAGGCCGAGATGGCAGGCGATCCGCTCGATGTCGTCGGTTCGACGTCAGTTCATGCCAGGCGTCCGCGGCTCTGGGCGCAGGCCGATTCGCGCACCCTGTTTCTATCGTGTCGGGCGCATTGCCACTGTTCAGAATCGACGAGAAAGCCGTGAATGATCAGGCACGATCTCGCCAAGCAGTAATATCGTCGGATCAGCTGGAGCCATCACTGGCTTTGCCAGACACCATGGAATCTAGATGTCAAGGCCCACTATAGAGAGAATGCCATGATGACGACCAATTCATTGAAGAGAGGGTGCCGCCAGTTTCTTGCGTTCAAGCGCGATGACATGAATGCGTACTAACGCTTGCTTGAAGCGCGGGAGAGCGATGGCAGACATAAGTGTTGCTGATGCGCGCTGTATTCGGCGATGTGCGACCAATACTGGCCGGCATCGATGAGTAAGATGCTTTGCATGAAAGGGGCTCGATGACGAGTTGTAACTATGAGCCGGGAAGGTGCGGTCGGCGGACCGATTCGCCATCGCCCAGATCGTGCTACCGCTCGTACTCACGTAATCGGTGGCCCCTGAGGGCGTTCCGCCCACGATGCGATCGTTAGAAGACTATAGCAGGAGAACGAGTGATGATGGACATCTGCGGCTTTCTCAGATGGTGCTCTGAAGAGCGGTACAGTAACGGTTTGCGAGACAACGTAATCCGCGTCGGTCTTAAGGCCCTCCGAAAAGCAAAGGAGCGGGCGTGCGAGCGCAGTTGATAGACAAGCTGGAGGCCGGCCGCGTGCAACACGGCCGGTTCGCTACGGTTCCGGGATCAGGTCCTTGCGGCGTGTTCCTTGTGCAGGGGCCTTGCGGGTGTGAACTAAAGATAAGTGGATTTGTTCGTCCTGGCTGGGAGCATGTTGCGGTCTCGACGCCGCGGCGCTGTCCGAATTGGGAAGAGATGTGCTTTGTAAAAGACCTGTTCTGGGATGAAGAGGAATGCGTCATGCAACTGCATCCGCCATATTCGCAGTATGTGAATAACAGCCGATATTGCCTTCACCTGTGGAGACCCACTCATCGGGACATCCCGATGCCGCCGCCGAGCTTTGTAGGCATCGTTGGACTAGGGCCCTCAGAGGCAGCAATGTTGTTCGCGCGGATGAGCGCGGCACCATGATGAGCTGATTAGGAATATCCAAGCGCAAGGTGACGCCGAGCGGCTGCAGAAGACCGATTCGGCGCCGCCGGACCGAGGCGCCAAGAGCGTGTATATGTTAGGATCAATTGACCGTAGCCGTGCGCGGGGGGCAGCCGAATTAGCTACTATCGACCGGGAGAAGCTAACAGTGCACTGACCCCGGTAAAGAATGCGGAGCCGTGCTGAGCGCGGTTCGGCGGCAACAACAGCATCTCGCCAGGCCGACGATCATCCTCACAAGGCATCACTGGGCGATCCGACGGCGCGAATTGCGCACTCTTTGGAGCGAGAAGTGTGTGCCGACCGGCGGCGTAACGCGATGGTTGTGAGATCGAGGCCAAGGCGACGGTCTCATTCAGTGACGAAGGCGCTCTCGCCCCATCACCTGACTGCATCCGGAATTGCAGAAGGTCGGGCCTGCCGTCGCTGTGCGACAGTCATCAGCTCGCCGGCCACAATCCCGCATCTGGAGCGGGCTCGTGAGCAGCGTCGGTCGAGATACTAATTAGGCGCGGGGCGGTAGCTTCGCTAATTTATCTGGTTGTCAGCTCGTCGTCAGCTTGCCACAAGATCATTCGCAGGCAGAGCGTAAGCAGCCCGCGCTCGCTCTGAGGAAACGTACGCTGAAGAAGCAGGCGAACCGGCATGTATAATCGAGTTAGTGACCGATCCACGCGCCCTAATCAAGCTGACGAACCGAGTGGGTCGGCGGACAGTTACCAATTTGCTCAAGCAATGACGGATCTCGCTCAACGGGAGAGCCCGCCATGCGGGGAATTGTCCGACAAAATGGGCCTCTGCTGCAGCAAGCCACAGACCTCAAATGCAATCATTTACAGTCCAAGCACCTCGGAGCCCAGCACATCCTCTCTGTCCTCCAGCTCAAATCCATCGTCTCCAGCGAGGCCTATTCGTCCTCTGTTCGAATACAGGACTGCGGAATTGTCCGGCGCCAATGTCAACGGAATCTGCGTTGGCTTGGCAGCGGAGTGGCTCCTCAATCTCCCGAGTAGCCCATCATCCCGGATGACGGCGCTGCGCCCGGGGACTCAAAATCACAGATCAGCGGCAATGCGGCAGCAGCGGTATGAAGACCTCAAGAGTCTGTTGCGAAGCAACAGGGCGGAAGGTTCCCACGACCTTCAGGCAAAAAGTACGATGTTACGCGAAGCCGGCCTAGAGCCGTTCGCCCAAGAGACGCGATATAGGTTTGGTACATCTTCGCGCATTGAGCAGATCGTGAATGAGGTCGCCGACGATGGGTCGATCTTCTTGGTCAGCTTGCGTTTCGCCGCAGGTGGCGCCCACACAATCGTAACGTCGACATCGAATGGAATGACGACACTCTTTGATCCCAATTATGGGGAATTTACTGTTCGCTCAGATCAGATGGGTGAGTTGTTCAAAAGTCTCGCCGACCGCTACAGGAACCCGAACCGAAATGATATATCGACCGTCGTCACACTAAGGATGACGTGAGTGTTTGGGACGTTGCAAAGATACTTGGCCGAGGCGCGCGAGTGGACCCTTTCGCGATCGATGCCGGACACCCGCAACGCGTCCGGCATTGCAACCACGGCAGGGAACACGGATTGTGGCGCCCTCAACGCGCGCCCGACGTGAAGCAGAGCTCAGGGCGCCCCCTTCCGACATTGGAGCGCCATGCTCGGTGGAAGCTCTCTGGAAGTAATGCAGCGAGGAGAAAATGCCCAGAGAGAGGCTGGCCGGTCACTCAGATTGATGAGCTCGTGCCCTGGCGCGTCAAAGCCTGGATGGGCTGCGCTTGCACTCAAGCAGGAACGGTGGCCCGTTAGACTTTCCTTTAAGTTGGCTAAGCTCCTCGTGTGGGTTTCGACGCCTTTAGCCCTTGCGCTCAGGGCTAAGGGCGGGCACCACGCATCCAACACAATCGGCACAAGTTGTATTTTCGTCTGCTTTGGAATCGTCGCCGGCCGCTTCTCCACTGACCTCGCCAGGCAAGCAGCTGCTGTCAACGACAATGCGTGCCGTCGCACCAGCGCACGACCGAGACGACGCTCGCCATGAGCTCGGCAACAATCCGTGCTTGTCCTCGTCATTCCGCTTTTGCTGTGGTCCGGATCTGCTTGAAGATCTCAACATCAGAACCGAAAGTGAAAACTATGCACTATGTTCGTTCCAAGCCTAACGGCAAACTTTTGGGGCGAGCCGACTACAAGCTCATTCAACAATTTTCGAATTTACGGCCTGGACCCCCTCTCTGCTGAGCTGGCTGTTGGTTTGATCTGGAAGATCCGATGACTTACATATGATCCCAGTGTTGCACCGGAAGCAGCGCGGGCGCGACTCGGCGCTGGTCAGGACGGTGAATCAGACGCTGTCGCTGCCACGCCCGCACTGGTTGAAGTTAGCAGAAACGTGACTCGGCGCCCGAAAGCCCCACGCATACACGGGGCAAGCGCTGTCCCTACCACGCGCCGCTAACTTCCATGTCACTGTAGAAGGACTAGCTTTCCGAAAGCTGACGAACCCGACGCGATTCACAAAACGAAAGCGGCCGGTGTGGGGCGATGCCATCCTGGCTGGAAGCCACCCATCTGTCCAGCGGACGTCCGACTTAAGGGTATGGTTAAGCATAGACATAAGCCGATCTCTTCAAAGAGGTCGTGAAACTCGCATATGCCATGTGCCGCGAGAAGGTGTCAGCAGAAGCCCATCGATATTTGCAAGGCGCGGCTCTGCGACATCATTCACGAAAGACGATCCTTTACCTCCGCGACTTCGACGACAGCCGGGCAAAGGGATCGGAAACCAGTCCAACGGGCGGCCTTTCACTGTTATCCGATGCCCTCGGTCGCGTCCTCCGAAGGTTGTCGGCGGTGTGTCGGACGATGTCGAATAGCTCGATGTCACAGGTGACCCGTCTTTTCCCGAGCACGTACATATGCGGCCCGTGCGGCCCATAGATTTTATCGCCGCTTCATAGCGGACAGTGATGCCGGTGTCTTCGCATTGTCCGGAAGCTGGAAGGCGCGTCAGCGCATCACGCGGGCCAAGATAACCGTGAAGCGCCAATCAAAACGGGATCCGATCTACGCTTACTGTTCACGACTCATCGTTTGTCGATATTGTGGCCGAAATCGCACGGTAGTCTCTCCTGAAACAGCTGCCCCGCGAGTCCGAGCAAGCCGCTCGCGAAGCGTGCCCTCCAGAGCGGAAGCCCCGCGACGATTGAGAGCTGCGGGGCAGTTTCCTTTTTGCCGATGTGGCGATGCATTGCTTCACGAGCGACGGCCTCGTCAGCTTCTGGAAAGCCTATCCATAATAGGGTCAGCTCAATTGAGTTTTTGGACGTGAGGCTAGCGTACGGTGGCAGGAGACAAGGAGAACCAAGCATGCAAATCGTCGGCATGGACATCCACCGATCGTTCGCCCAGGTGGCGATCCTGGAGGACGGAGCAATAATCCGACAGCTCCGCGTAGATCTCGTCCACGATCGGCTTGTCGCCTTTGCCAAGACACTCAGCCTCGAAGATGAGGTGGTCATCGAGGTGACGGGCAACAGCGCGGCTGTCGAACGTATTCTGCGCCCGCACGTTAAGCGCGTCGCGGTCGCCAATCCGAGGCTCGTTCGGGCGATTGCCTATGCGCGAGTCAAAACGGACAAGGTCGATGCTGGGACCCTGGCAAAGTTGCATGCTGCCGGCTTCTTGCCGGAGGTCTGGGTTGCTGACGAGGACACCTACAGCCGCCGGCGCCAGATGGCCGAGCGCGCTGGCGTCTTGGCGCAGATCATCCGGATTAAAGGACGCATGAAGGCTATCCTGCATGCCAACCTCATCCCGCCCTACAAAGGCTATCTCTTCGGCAAGCGCGGACAGCATTGGCTGGACAGTCTGCCTCTCCCATCGGAGGAGCGTGCAATGCTCTGGCGTGTGATCGTGGAACTCGAACGCGTGACGAAGCAACTGTCGGAGATCGACGAAGTCGTGGCCCAGCAGGCTCTGGACGATCCACGGGCTCTCAAGCTGATGACGATCCCCGGCGTGAGTTCGGTTGTCGCATCGAGTGTACTGACCTCCATCGGCGACATCGCACGCTTCCCGTCGCCGGATAAGCTCAGCAGCTATTTCGGGTTGACTCCGCGGGTTCGGCAGTCAGGCGAGCACCCGGCACGGCATGGCCGGATCTCGAAGCAGGGCAACCGTGACGCCCGCAAGATGCTGGTTGAGGCGGCGTGGTCAGCCAAGACGGCGCCGGGTCCGTTGCGAGCATTCTTCAACCGAACGCAGAAAAAGCACGGGGCCGGGGTCGCAGCCGTCGCGACGGCGCGCAAGCTCGCAGTCATGATCTGGCACGTCCTGACGACCGGGAAGGACTACGCTTACGCGCGGCCAGCGTTCACGGCGATGAAACTCCGGAAGGTGGCTCTGAAGGCTGGGGCTCCCCGTGCCTACGGCAAGGCTGGCCCGGGCCGGGACTATTGGATCAAGGAACTCCGCGAACGGGAAGCTGGTTACGTCGCACGCGTCGAGCAGGCCTACGAACGCATGGTGGCTGCCTGGAAGGAAAAACCAAAAAAAGTTGCCACGAACTGAAGGTAAGGACTTCTCAACACCATCCGTGGAGAGGCACACGCGCCCGTCCTCGAGGAACAAGGTGAAGCTCGTCCAGCGCTTCAGGATGTAGTTGAACGCCTTGGCCAGGTCATGCCCACGGGAGAGCTTGGCGAGTTGTTCCCGCATGTAGACCTGAAGATCATCGATCAAGGGACGGCTCAGCGTCTGCCGCACCTGAAGTCGCTTCTCGACACTCTTGCCATTGATGGAGCGCTCGATCTCGAACAGTGCATCGATCCTCCGCACGACTCGATCGCGATCGGCGGGAGCGGGATTTCCTTCTTGCCGGCTGCGTTGCGCCGGGCATTCTCTAAGTCGTGCATGTACTCAAGAAGCGGCTTGCTCTTTTCGTTACGCACAGCGGGACGCTCGTCGGCGTCCCGGCCGTTGATGGTGCGCTCGATCTCGACATCGAGGTGTCTGACCGGAGCGAGATTAGGTTAGGCCCTCATAGCAGCCTGTCGGAATTCTTCATGGTCCTTTAATCCGGATGATCTGCGCCAAGACGCCAGCGCGCTCGGCCATCTGGCGCCGGCGGCTGTAGGTGTCCTCGTCAGCAACCCAGACCTCCGGCAAGAAGCCGGCAGCATGCAACTTTGCCAGGGTCCCAGCATCGACCTTGTCCGTTTTGACTCGCGCATAGGCAATCGCCCGAACGAGCCTCGGATTGGCGACCGCGACGCGCTTAACGTGCGGGCGCAGAATACGTTCGACAGCCGCGCTGTTGCCCGTCACCTCGATGACCACCTCATCTTCGAGGCTGAGTGTCTTGGCAAAGGCGACAAGCCGATCGTGGACGAGATCTACGCGGAGCTGTCGGATTATTGTTCCGTCCTCCAGGATCGCCACCTGGGCGAACGATCGGTGGATGTCCATGCCGACGATTTGCATGCTTGGTTCTCCTTGTCTCAGGAGCCAGTGGCTTGCACGACATCTACGGATCCGCGCTCGCAGCGCAGCCGGGCAAGTCGTAGGGGGCGGCCAAGTAACAAAGCGAGCTCACAGCTCATGGTCATGGCGGCCTGCCACCGTTTCGTGCTCCAGCGCCCCTATCCCGGCTTCGACAGACTAATCCGGACGACCAGTCCTCTCCACCGGGTTTGAGCGCTGAAAACATCATGCCCTTTAACAATGCCGCCGAGCGAGGGCTGAGGGGCATTGCTCTTGGCCGAAAGTCCTGGCTGTTCTGCGGCTCCGATCGCGGCGGACGGCGTGCGGCGGCCATGTACAGTGTCGCGCGGCGATCAGGATGGAAGGCAGCGTCAATCAAGGTGAGAGAGTTTCGCTGGGCTCGTGACGTAGGGAGGGCGTAGCCCGACCGGAGTTACGAGCCCAGCGTCGGCGCGATCCCGAGGAGGACCGCGCCGACTGGTGATCGCGGCCGGCGGGGTTATGCAAGTGGTTCTTCCGCCAAGAGGAATCACTCGCGTGCCCGGCCGACACATCACAGATCACCAGATGAGGCTCTACATGAAGTACCGTCAGACCGATAGCCCGCCAGTGGCGGCGGCCAAGGCATCATTCAGTGCGTCGACCGCCTATCGGATCGAGAGAGACCCCCGATTTCCATCGCAAAGGAAGGCGCCCCGCGGCCGGCGACGGCCGGACCCGCTGAGCGACGTGTTCGAGACCGAGATCGTCCCGATCTTGAAGGCGGCACCTGGCTTACGGCCGGTGGCGGTGTTCGAGGAGATGCTACGGCGTCATCCGGATCTCGGCAGCGGTATCCGTCGTACCCTGGAACGTCGGATCCGTGCATGGCGGGCGATCCACGGCGAGGAGCAGGAGGTGATCTTCCGCCAAACCCACGAGCCTGGCCAACTCGGCCTCTCCGACTTCACAGACATGGACGAGTTGGGTGTTACGATTGCGGGTGCACCGCTCGATCATCGTCTCTATCACTTCCGTTTGGCCTATTGCGGGTTCGAGCACGCCCATGTCGTGCTTGGCGGCGAGAGCTTTGTTGCCTTGGCCGAAGGCCTGCAGAATGCCCTCTGGTCGCTCGGTGGGGCGCCGCGGGAGCATCGGACCGACAGTCTGTCGGCCGCATTCTGCAATCTCGATCGTGATGCACGGGACGATCTGACGCAGCGATACGAGGCCCTTTGTGCCCATTACGGCATGCGGCCTTCCCGCAACAATCGAGGTGTTGCTCACGAGAATGGTTCGATCGAAGGGCCCCACGGTCATCTCAAGCGAGCAATCGCGGATGCCTTGCTGCTGCGCGGAACTGTCGACTTCGATGATCTTGCCACCTATCGCGGCTTCATCGACGAGATCGTCAGCCGCCGTAATGCCCGCAACGCCAAGCGGATCGATAGCGAGCGCGTGGTGTTGCAGGAGCTGCCCGATCGGCGCACCTCCGACTACGAAGAGGTGATCGTCCGCGTGACATCGTCCGGCGGCTTCACCCTGCGCAAGGTGTTCTACACGGTGCCATCGCGCCTGATCGGTCACCGGCTGCGGGTGCGCCTTTACGATGATCGTCTCGACGTGTTCGTCGGCGGCACCCATCTCGTCACCCTGCCGCGTGGGCGGCCGCATCCCAATGGCAAGTACGACCAGGTCGTCGATTATCGGCACGTGATCCATTCCCTGCGGCGCAAGCCGATGGCGCTTCTCAATCTGGTCTACCGAGATCGGCTGTTCCCGCGCGATGCCTATCGGAAGACCTTCGATCGCTTGCGCGAACGCTTGCCGGACAAAAAAGCCTGCCGGATCATGGTCGATCTCCTCGCGCTCGCTCATGAACGCGGCTGCGAGACCGAACTCGCCGATCAGCTCTCCGCCGACCTCGAGGCCGGCCGACTGCCCGACCTCAACCGGCTACGTGCTCACTTCGCCCCCGATCCCGCCAACCTGCCGAACGTCGTGGTGCAGCTCGTGCCGCTTGCGACCTACGAATGCCTCATCGGTACCGCCGAGACCGGAGGTGCCGCATGAGCGTAACGAACACGGTGGATGCCGCGCGCCTCAATCTGTTGCTCAATGAGCTCCGGCTGCCTGCCATCAAGGTGCTGTGGGCGCAATTTGCCGAACAGTCCGACAAGGAAGGCTGGCCGGCCGGCCGCTTCCTCGCGACCATCGCCGAGCACGAGATCGCCGAACGCGGCCGCCGTCGGATCGAACGACACCTTGTCGAAGCACGTTTGCCCGCCGGAAAGACCTTCGACAGCTTCGACTTCGAAGCCGTGCCGATGATCTCGAAGGCGCAGGTGATGGCGCTCGCCGCCGGTGACAGCTGGCTGGGCAAGGGCGCCAATTTGCTGTTGTTCGGCCCGCCCGGCGGCGGAAAGAGCCACTTGGCGGCAGCGATTGGCCTGGCCCTCATCGAGAACGGATGGCGCGTCCTCTTCACCCGGACCACCGATCTCGTGCAGAAGCTCCAGCTAGCGCGACGCGAGCTTAACCTCGAGGCGGCCATCAATCGTCTCGATCGCTTCGATCTCCTGATTCTTGATGATCTCGCTTACGTCACCAAGGATCAGGCCGAGACCAGCGTGCTGTTCGAGCTCATCAGTGCACGCTACGAGCGCCGCTCGATGCTGATCACCGCCAATCAGCCATTCGGCGAATGGAACAGGGTCTTCCCGGATCCCGCAATGACCCTCGCCGCTATCGATCGCCTCGTTCACCACGCCACCATCGTCGAGATGAACGTCGAGAGCTATCGCAGACGGACCGCCCTCGAACGAAAACGCGGTCCAGGACGGCCGCCATCGCACGCGACACCTAAAACCGTGGCTGATTGACGCTGCGCGACAATCAGAGTTCAACAAAACTCTTGCGCGCGACAATCATCGCGGCAATCATCATCAGGCCGCGACACTGCCTCGCCATCCTGATCGCCGCGCACTTCCTACCCAGATTGCCGCGCTACACTGCTCAATCGTCACTCCGTCGACGCCGGCTGCGCCACCATTGGATCGCACCTGCAGATATGCTTCGTACACCTCTCTCTTGTCGATGTTGAACGGCTTGCTCGGCTGGTTCATCGACATCCTCCTGTCGCCAGTTGTGACGATGGCCAGCCCACCTGATCCGATCCCTTCGCTCCGGCCCCATTACGAGCCTTCGTCGCTAATACGGATCGGTCCGTCCCAGTGCTCCGCGTCGGTAATCTCGCCTCACGGTCTTCTCCGCTTGTGCTTCTCCCTTTCCATCGGAGCGACTGGTTCCTGCAGTTCCGCGACAGCGCCTGCATCCGATTCACGCCCCCTCAACGCCGGTCGCCGCCCGCCCAGTCTTCAGGCCTCCGGCGGACTGATCCCAGAGGGACGACACACCTCTGGTTTCGACGACAATTTCCACGTTACGACGGTTCATCGGTGGGTTCATTTTCATTCGTCTCTCGGACGCGTATCCGTTCGGGTATCCCCGACCGTTAGCTTCAACGCTCACGACCACGCCTCTTAAGCGAAGCCGCTTGAAGTGATTTGAGACCTACTCCTGAAAGTCGATCCCGAGGGGCCTGCCCTCATCGCTACCGCAGCTTGTGCACACAGATTCTCAGACCATCTCGATCATCCTTTCTGTGTGCTTCTGCAGCACACTGTCATCTGCGTGGATGCGCTCGGCTGCGAAGACGTGACTCCGGATCGCCTCGACCAGAGGCATCAGGGTCGCCGCGTAGGCACCTACCCCCTTGCGCGAGCGTCGAAACGTCGAGATCGATGCCTTCACGCTGGTAGACATCGCTCTGACGATGAAGCGGGGTGCAGGCCGTAATTGGCAAACAGAACATGGGCCAGCAGCTTGGGCCCTGCACGCCCGCGCGCAATCGGATGCGAGGGGGGCCGGCGGTTGGGTCATCGCTTCGCAGGCCCGGCAGACGAGCTTCTCGCGCACGTGCTGGATCACCTTCCACTGGCGCGGAATAAACTCCAGCGTCTCGGTTACGTCCTCGCCAATCTTGCACAATCGGCTGTCGCCGCAGCATGGGCAGGTAGCCGGCACCGGATAGACAATGCGCTCTCGCGGCAATTGCTCCGGCAGCGGCCGGCGAGCTTGCTTGCGGCGCTCGAACGATGGCACCGCAATCTTCTCGGCTGCCACCTTCGCCGCGGTCTCTGCTTGCGCCGCGTTCTCCAGGTCGGCAAGCTGTAACTCGAATTGGTCCAGCAACGCGCCTCGCTCGGAGGACTGCCCGAACTGCTCATGCCGCAGCTTCTTGATCGTGAGTTTGAGCTTCTCAATCAACAATGTTCCCGCCTGGGCTTCCGCCTCCGCGGCCAACCGGGCCGCTCGCTCGGCGCGCAGAATCGCCTGCAGCGTGGTCACATCGTCGGGGAGAGAACCATCAGCGCCCATCGCCGACCAGAGAATCACAACACGCAATGTCTGTCCGGACTGCTGATCGTGCCACGGATTCAAAATCCCAGCGGTCAGCCGGCTACTGCGGCCGCCACGTGTGTTGCGGCATCCCCCAATCGATGCCCTCCAGCGAGGGGATTGAGGAATGTCCCCGATAGTGAGTCTGACGAATCATTTCCTGAGGTGGTCGAGGTTAGGGACCCCCACCATCCTTTGTGGGGCCGCTCATATCGAGTGATCAGGAAGATCGGCCAGCGAGGCCGAGGCATTCCCGCTTCGTATGAAGTTGAGTATCGCGCAGGGAGCAGTCTTCTGATTCAAGCAACCGCAATCGAATATTATGGAGAAGAAGCAAATCAGATTAAGCTGAGTATGGAGGCTCTACTCGAGCTTTTATCGACAGCGGATTGTCCCGACGCACATGAGCATGGATCCAGCCGATCTTTGGTCGACGCTGACGCCCGCGCTCCGACGCCAGATCGTCGAAGACGTCGCCGCGATTTTGGCGGAGATCTCTCATGAAGTCCGAGTTGATCACACCAAGCCACTTGGCGCGCAAAGCCGTAGTCTACATCCGGCAGTCGACGCCTCACCAGGTCGTAAGCAATCAGGAGAGCCTGCGCCTTCAATACGCGCTTCGCCAGCGCGCCCGCGAACTCGGATGGCGTGAGGCGGCCATCCGACGTGATTGATGCCGATCTCGGGTTGAGCGGCGCGTCTATAGCACAGCGTAGCGGCTTCAAGGAACTCGTTGGCCGTGTTGGCCTGAGTGAAGTGGGACTCATCCTGTCCATCGACGTGACCCGCTTGGCGCGTAATTGTACCGACTGGTATCCGCTCCTGGATATCTGTGGTCTACGTGGCTGCCTGATCGCCGACCGCGATGGTGTCTATGATCCGGGCACTCCCAACGGTCGGTTGCTTCTCGGGCTGAAGGGTTCGATCTCCGAGCTTGAGCTACATACGATCCGCAGCCGGCTGACCGCCGGCCTGCTGGCCAAAGCCGAACGCGGTGAACTTGCGGTTATGCTGCCAATCGGGCTGATGCGGGACCCGAGCGGCGTGGTCGTTAAGGATCCCGACATGGCCGTGCAAGGGCGGCTCGGTCTCGTCTTCCAGTTGTTCCTGCAGCTGCGCAGCGTTGCCAAGGTTATGCGAGCGTTGAACGAGCGTGACCTGGAACTGCCGCGTCGTGATCGGTATGGCGATTTGTGCTGGACGCGCGCGACGCTGGCTGCTGTCGCGGCGATCTTGAAGAACCCCGCATACGCGGGCGCCTTTGTCTATGGACGAACCCGCTTCCGGCCGCCCAGGCGGGAGGGTGCCCTGCCACAAAAGGCTCCGCGGCCGATGGAGGAGTGGCGGATCGTCGTTAAAGATCGATATCCAGCCTATATCGACTGGCCAATTTATGAAAAAATCCGATCCGTCATCAGAGATAACCGAGCCGAATACATGCGCATCAAAACCCGCGGCGCGCCTCGCAATGGCGAGCTCCTGCTCCACGGCATTGCCTGGTGCGCACGATGTGGCCATAAGATGTACGTCCGCTACAAGGGCGGCGGCGAGTATGTATGCAATCACCTGCGTACCCAGGAAGGTCAGCCAACCTGCCAACACATCCGCGCCGCCCATATCGATGCAGCCGTTGGCGACGCATTCCTAACCGCACTAGCGCCGGCCGAACTCGATGCCTTGTCGCGCTCCCGCCGGGTGCAGCAGCAGATGAACAATGCGTTACGCTCCAGTGCAGAGCGAGAGCTCGAGCGCAAGCGGTACACGGCGGCGCTCGCCGAACGGCAGTTCAACCGAGCTGATCCAGATAATCGGTTGGTCGCCTCGGAACTCGAGCGCCGATGGGAAGCGGCACTAAACGACGTACGCGCCGCCGAAGAGGCGCTTGCCCGACAGACGCCGTCCAAAGCCATCGCACAAGTGGCCATGAGCAAGGAGCTCAACGACAAGGTCATCAGTCTCACCGGCCGCCTCCCGCAGATATGGGGTGACGAGACTATCTCGGATGCGCATCGCAAGGCGCTGTTGCGATGTCTTATCGAAAAGGTCGTTCTCGACCGCGGTGAGCGCGACTTGGCCCTGGCTAGGATCGTCTGGCGGGGAGGCGCTGTGACGGAGCTCGAAGTGAAGATGAGCGTCAACTCCGTCACCAGATTGACGCGAGGCACAGAGATGCAGGAGCGCCTGCTGACGCTCGCTCGCGACGGCGTCCCAGACGACGAGATCGCCGCAATCCTTACTCGGGAAGGTCACCGCTCTCCCCGTTGCGCCGATAAGGTGCTGCCTATCACCGTTGGGCGGCTCCGTCGTGCTGCTGCCATCAAGGTCGCTACCCAGCGCAACCGATGGGAGCATGACGTCTCACTCCTCAGCCCGCCCGAACTGGCCCAAAGGCTCGAGATTCCGGTGAACTGGCTCTATGTACAGATCCGAACCAAGCGTTTGCTGATTGATCGCCAGCCCAGCGGCGCCTATCTCTTCCCGAATACACCATCCGTTCTTCACGCCATCGGAGACCTTCGAAACCACGTCATTGCACAACTTGATCTAAGAATCTGTCAGCCTAACAAGGAGGGGCATCAACATGGGTGATCGAGCAGGTAGCCAAGCTGGACTGGGGTGATTGTCACCACGCCATCAGCCGCGACGGCCACAGGAAGCGGCCGCGCTCCAGCCGCTTGGCGTAGAGCGACATGCCCAGCCAATCATGCCAAAGGATCTTGATCAGCTTGCCGATCCTGCCACGGACCACATAAAGGTCGCCGCCGTGCGGGTCTCGCTTGAAGGCTTCCTGCACCAGCAAGCCCAGCGAGTTCATGCCGCGACGCATATCAGTGTGGTCGGTCGCAATCCACACCCGCACGCCCGGAGCAATGGGTATCACCGTAGGCGTCCATCCGCCAGCGCGGCCACGGCGGCCTTCGGCGTCGCCGCGTCGACAGCGCCCGTGATCCGCATCCGAGCCCCGGCCGCAAACTCGATCTCGATCGACCCGCCGCTGCTAGCCGGCGCGACTGGACAGGGCGTCGCACCTGCTTCCGCGACCACCATCGCGGGTACGAAGCCAGGGGGATCGGCGGCATCCTTCGGCTCAGGCCCAAAACGAGCGCCGCCATCGCAGCAGCGCGAGCAAAATGGTTGGCAGATCACGGGTACCGAGACCTGCTCGGCGGCGGAGTTGCGAAATAGCAAGAATCTGCCATCGCGCATCGTGTAGCCGAGAACGAAGTTCTCCAGCCGCAACCCGTGCTCATCGGTGCGAATCGCTTGATGCACAATTCGTCTCACCCCTGCAAACCCGAGCTGACAGCTGGCGCGTACCCGTTTGGGATCACAAATAAGGCTTCCTAACCCGCACGCCGGTACCCACGGACTTTTGCGGATTTGGCCCAATCACCGCGGCGAAGTGGCTTCCGTCAAATTCTCCTACCAGGCCAAGTCGGCAAGCAAGTAGGTCCAAGTTCGCAAAGGGGGCGCACCGATCTTCCATCGGGCAGCATCCGACGGGCAACTAAGTGGCTGGTGTGGCGTACTGCCTAGCGGTCCTACGGCGACCCGCGTGATAGGCGATCGCGTGTAGTGGCCAGAGATAGCCAAGGCGTGATCACCGGGCAAGACCTCGCTCGCAGCCTGATCCACGGATTCGTGCTTTCAGCGTACCGAGCCGAACGGGCGCTCTAGCATGCGTCGGACGCGTACGGGCTCAGGACCTATATGGAACGCACTGGCTTGCCGGTCCAGCGCACGTTCCGATTGCGTCGCGCGGTTTCGTTGGCGCAGGTAATCGAGCCATGTTGGGCAATGATAGCGCTCTGTCCACAGTTCAGGATCTGCAATGTCGCGAGCAATGGACCAGCCATAGGCTCCGTTGCGCTGCCGAAATAGCTGGACCTCTTGCATCACATTATGGAAGGCGCGTGCATTCTCCTGCAGGACGCGATATTCGATTTCCACTACAAGCGGTCCGCTGCGTCCGGTCAGCGGCAGGCGAACCTTAGGATCGTCGAGCATCTCGGGCTCTTCGCCTCGCGCGCCGATGCGCGGCATGGGCAGCCAAAGCCCAAGCAGCGGCGAAGAAAGTAAGAGGGCGGCTGATACTAGGAGAGCCACGTCGACCCCGGCCGCATCTGTCACGTGGCCCCAAGTCCAACTGCCGATAGCAATCCCGCCGGAGCTAGCGGCCTGATAGGCCGCTAGCGAGCGCCCCGCTACCCAGCGGGGCGCCGAGAGCTGCACGCCAACACTAAAGAGCAACCATATCATCATCCACATGGCGCCCGCCAACACCAGCGCGATAGCAGTCAAAACTGGCTCGCGGCTGAGCGCCACTCCAGCTATCGCCCCGCCCATCGACACAGCGCAAGCACGGATCGCTGCCTCGCCGCTCATGCGCTTGCGGACCTCGGTGATGTTGAGCGCCCCGATCACCGCGCCCAGCCCAAAGGCGCTGGCCATCATACCGTATATTTCTGCGCCTCCATGCAAGAGATCGCGAGCCACTAATGGCAGCAGGGCGATGATAGCGCCTCCGATCAGACCGATGACCATGGAGCGGGTCAGAACGATCTTGATCGGCGGCGAATTCATAATGTAGCGCAGGCCAGAAACCATTGCGCGAATAAGCGTTTCCGGCGGAAGAGTCGGCGGTTCAGTGATGCGCTTCCAAAGAAACAGCGCGGCTATTAAGGGTAAATAGAGCAGAGCGTTGAGCGCGAACGCAGCCACCGCGCCCGCGGCAGCAACGACGATGCCGCCAATCGCAGGCCCCACGCTGCGTGCGATATTATAACTAATACCGTTGAGCGCGACGGCCGCAGGCACGGCTTCGGAGGGCACCTGTTCGTTTACCGAGGCTTGCCAAGCGGGTCCCATCAGAGCCATGCCAGTCCCGACGGTAAAGCAGAGTGCAAGCAGAATATTCGGCGTGACCATGCTCAACCAGGCGAGCATCGTTAGCGTAGTCGCGGCGGCGAGCGTGATACCCAGCGACACGAGTGCCACTATGCGCCGGTCATGCATGTCGGCGACCGCACCGGCCGGCATTGAAATCAACATGACCGGCAGCATCAGCGCGGTCTGCACCAGGGCGACTTTATCGGCCGATGATGTCATCTGTATCATCGCCCAGGCCGCGCCTACGCCCTGAATCAAAATACCAAGATTTGACAGCAGGCTCGCAAGCCAGATGCGGCGAAATGTTGGAAATCGTAACGGAGCAGTGATCCGATCCGTGGCCAATTCCTGGGCATTGGACAGATCGGTCATCACAGCTCCAATCTGGTTTCCGACCTATCAATCCTGACGGGGGTTCGCAGTGACCGATGAGTGCTCGCGGCGCGCTGCTGCCTTAGCGCGTTTCCAACCTTGTCTACTTTGTAAAGTTTGCCTCTGGAGCGCCCATGGGGCCGATACGCTTGTCGGGACATCCCTCGCAATCGGGGATTCCCATCTCCATCGCCAGACGCTGTCTTTCGGCATGAGAAGCTGAGCGGCAGGAAGCCACTGTGATGCCTCACCATTTGGATGAAAACATCGGCCCCAGTGCGTGGATGCGGCGCAAATATTGAGCGTCCCAGCCAGTTGATGCCGCTCACATTCTGGATGGATATCGTAGACAATATCTCAGTCCTTTAAGACCAGGTCGCGTCTGGGTCGCGCAACTAGGCAATAGACAATACCCGACCTCTTAATCTTCTTTGACACTTTTCATCTAAATTCGGACATCACACCACAGTGAGCGGATGACAGCGTGCAGATTTTGCGCGTCGAACGGTAATAGCGAGAAGTTCTCATCATCGCAAAAGTCAATGCATTGCCGCGCTGGTGTTACGCGCGAGTGAGCGATAAGAAAGTGCGCAAACGCAGAGTTCGCCCTTGAGTAACGCACTCACTCCTCGGCAGGCGCCTCAATTGGAACCGCAAAACCCGACTTCACACGGTCCATAATAACCATTGTCTTGACACCCTTAATATCCGCATTCTCATAAAAGAATCGCCGCGTGAACTGTTCATACTCTTCCATGCTGTGTGCGGTAACGTAGAGGACGAAATCTGAATCGCCGGTCACGTAAAATCCATTGACGACCTCGACTGACGATTTGATCGCCTTCTTGAACCTGTCGATAATATCTGAGCGCTCCCGTTCCAGGCTCACCAGCACAAGCATTTGAATAGGTCTTCCTACGGCCTTCGGAGAGACAATTGAGACATCGGCTTCGATAATGCCTTCCGAGCGGAGCCTCTTCAGCCGTCGTTGACACGCCGTCGCAGAAAGCCCGGCCAGTTCACCGATCACCTCAGAAGTTAGGCGGTTGTTTTTTTGCACGATCTCCAAGATCCGGGCATCTATTCGATCGTAGTTCATGATCTCTCTCCAGCCTTCAAGTGTGCTTCGCCGCAAAGTGCCTGTGCCATGCAGGAAATCCTCCCGACGGCAGGAAAATGCGATGCAAATCAGTTCGCGACATCAGTATCCTGATTGCCGAGGCAATTTCAACAAATGACGCGTTTGGACTCCGCCAATGGCCCATCAAATCGTTCGGCACCAAAGTTCGCATTTTGTCGGCCTTGCTACCAGGCACCTGCAGCGTCTGCGCCGCCGCGACTTCTTGGCGGGGGCGGCGCTGGTCGACGGCCGATGGATCTCTGGCGATCAGCGAGATGTTGTGGCCGATCCGGCGACGGCCGAAGATATCGCGGATGTTGCTCATTGCTCTGCCGCGGACATGAAGCAGGCGATCGCGGCAGCTGAGCGATCGTTTCCCGCGTGGCGAGAGCTCTTGCCAGCAAGGCGTGGCGCAATTCTTAGGTCTTGGGCGTCGTTGATGCTGCAGCATTCGGAAGAGTTGGCCATCCTCGTGACGAGCGAGCAAGGCAAGCCGCTCGCCGAAGCGCGCCAGGAAGTCGCGTACGGTGCAGGATTTCTCGAGTGGTTCGCCGCAGAGGGTGAGCGCGCTTACGGAGAGACTATCCCTAGCCATAAGCCCGAAAGTCTGCTTTACGTCCGAATGCAGCCGATTGGTGTCGCCGCCGCCATCACTCCGTGGAATTTTCCTGTCGCCATGATCACGCGAAAAGCTGGGGCTGCTCTTGCGGCCGGATGTCCGATGATCGTGAAACCTGCTCCCGAGACGCCGCTCTCCGCACTCGCCGTCGCTCGGTTGGCTGAACAAGCCGGAGTTCCGCCTGGCGTTCTTCAAGTGCTTACGGGCAATCCGATCGAGCTTTCGACGCCGCTGTTGCGTGACAAAAGAATACGGGTTCTGTCGTTTACAGGTTCTACGGAGGTGGGTCGTCGATTACTTGAGGGGGCGTCCGACACTGTTAAAAAGGTGTCGCTGGAACTGGGCGGCCACGCTCCCTTCCTCGTTTTTGATGATGTCGACCTTAAGAAGGCGGTCAGGGGTGCAGTGGAGGCGAAATTTGCGACCTCGGGTCAGGATTGCTTGGCCGCCAATCGCATCTACGTCCAAAGAGGCGTCTACCCTGCTTTTGTCGACGAGTTTGCCGCCTTAATCGCCCAGTTCAAAGTCGGTCACGGTCTAGACCCCGCAACTGAGATAGGCCCAATGACCAAGTTGGCCGTCGCAAACAAATGCAGGGCCCAAATCGATGATGCGGTAAAAAAGGGCGCGCGGGTTCTCTTCACTCATCACGGCGCGACGCTGGGGGCCAACTTTGTACCTCCGACGTTGCTAACCGATGTCACGGAAGAAATGCTCATCGTGCATGAGGAAACATTTGGGCCGGTAGCTGCTGTACTTCCGTTCGATTCCGAAGAGGAAGTTATCGCCCGCGCCAACGCTAACGAAATGGGGCTGGCGGGATATGTCTACACAGAGAGCCTACGTCGAGGGCTCCGACTGTCCGAGCAACTCGAGTGCGGCATGATCGGCGTCAATACGGCGTCGTTCACGGGCCCTCCCATTCCCTTCGGCGGTTGGAAACAATCTGGGCTCGGTCGCGAAGGTTCGCGGCACGGTTTGGCGGAATACATGGAGCTGAAATACGTGTGTTTTGGCGATTTAGCGGCTTAGGAGAAACGGTATGATTGATATCAAGGCAATCGCTGAGCTCGATCGCTCCAGTGTTCTTCATCCTTTCACTCAGCCCAAGGACTTTGCGAAGGGAAAACTCGGTGATCCTACGATCGTCACAGGCGGCCAAGGGATTCGCATTCAAGACGCCCAGGGACGTAGTTACATCGATGGTTTTGCCGGGCTCTATTGTGTAAATATCGGCTACGGTCGCACTGAGGTGGCGCAGGCGATCGCCCGGCAGGCTTACAAGCTCGCATACTACCACACGTATGCGGCACACACGAGTGAAGAGCTGGCGATCCTCGCGGGTCGTCTCGTAGAGATGGCGCCTGGCAAGCCGAGCAAGGTGTTCTTCGGGCTGTCTGGATCAGACGCCAACGAAACGCAGGCAAAGCTCGTCTGGTACTACAATAATCTGCGCGGGCAGCCGAAGAAGAAGAAGATTATCTCTCGCGAGCGAGGATACCATGGCTGCTCAGTCATTTCGGGTTCAATGACCGGCATGTCCTTTTATCACGATCACATGGATCTTCCCTTTCCTGGCATTTTGCATGCCGGCACGCCGCACCATTATTGGGGGGCCGAACCAGGCGAGACACAGGAATCCTTTTCCGGCAGGCGTGCCGCCGAGCTTGAACAATTGATTGTGCGAGAGGGGCCGGAAACGGTCGGTGCTTTCATTGCCGAGCCGGTGCTGGGTACTGGCGGGATTACACCGCCTCCCACCGGTTACTGGCGTGAGATTCAAGCTGTCCTCAAGCGTTACGACGTTCTTCTGATCGCTGACGAGGTGATCTGTGGCTTTGGCCGAACCGGCGCAGACTTCGGAAGTATGCTCTATGGTATTGAGCCAGACCTGGTAACAGTCGCCAAAGGTCTGACATCCGGCTACGTTCCGCTTTCGGCAGCTATCGTCGGCGAAAAAGTCTACGCGGTTATGGAGGAGGCTGCGGATCGTGTCGGCGCGTTTTCGCACGGTTATACCTATTCCGGCCATCCGATTGCTGCCGCTGCTGCCAACGCAGTTCTCGACATTGTCAAAACAGAGCGGCTAACCGACCGCGCGAGGATCGTCGGATCCCACTTCCATCGTCGACTGAAGGAGCGTTTTGCTCAGATGGAGATCGTTGGGGAGGTTCGAGGTGTCGGCTTACTCGGCGCAATAGAGTTCGTTGCGGATCGTCAGACGAAACGGCGCTTTGACCCTGCGCTCAAGGTCGGGCCGCGCATTTCCAAGGCTGCTCGTGATCGTGGACTCATTGTACGAGCAATGCCGCATGGAGACATTCTGGGATTTGCTCCGCCTCTTGTTGTAACCGAGTCTGAGATAGACGAGATCGTTGATCTGGCCTATCAGGCGACCAAGCAAGTCATGGACGAACTTGCGAAAGAGTCAGCAATCGCTTGAATGTGCAGACCAGTGCGGCGCAGTCAACGCCAAACACGCAAGATATAGGCGCCTTTCCCCTGCTGATGAGTTGCGAGGGCCGATCGAAAGAATGCGGCCCGCGAATCCTTTGGCGTGTTGTTGCAGCGTCAAGCCTCGTCGCATCACATCTCTAGACATAATCATGAGTGCTATCCGAATTGACGGAAAGGCCATCGCTGAGATCCTGCGCGCTCGCATTGCGCGAGAGGTGGCGTTGCTCCAGGCCGAGTACAACGTCACGCCAGCATTGGCCGTGGTGCTGGTCGGCAAAGACCCGGCAAGTTCGGTTTATGTGAAGACCAAAGCCAAACAGGCTCAAACCGTAGGCATCAAGTCGCAACAATTCCTGCTGCCAAGCAATGTCGATGAAGCCGTATTGCTGGATTTGATCGGCCGGCTCAATGCCGACGATTCCATTGATGGCATCCTCGTTCAGCTTCCGCTGCCCGGACACATCGATCGCTGGCGCGTGCTGGAGGCCATCGATCCGGCTAAGGACGTAGACGGCTTCCATCCCTACAACGTGGGACGATTGTCCGCGGGTCGACCAGCGCTCGCTCCTTGCACTCCACTGGGAGTGACCCATCTGATTAAGACAGTCGCGAGCGACCTGAATGGGCTTGACGTTGTCGTCATAGGTCGCTCGAATATCGTCGGAAAACCTTTGGCAGTTTTGCTCGGCGATGCCGGATGTACCGTGACAGGTGCGCAGCTGCAGACGCGAAACCTGCCGGACCTCTGTAGAAAGGCTGATATTGTTGTTGCTGCGGCCGGTTGTGCAGGACTGGTCCGCGGCGATTGGCTTAAACCAGGTGTGGTTGTCATCGATGTTGGAATCAATCGTGCGATCGATACGACTGGAACTGTCAGGCTTGTGGGGGACGTTGCTTTCGCCGAAGCGAGCACGCGCGCGAGCTACATAACTCCGGTGCCTGGCGGTGTTGGGCCCATGACCGTCGCCTATTTGCTCGCAAACACAGTTAATGCGGCAGTTTCTCGGCGAGGCTTGTCGTTGGTGCTCAATCCCGAGGTCGGCCACGTTTTGCCATCATCCACGGGAGTGGCGCTCGAGCACGTCGATCTGCAGCGGGCAACTTAGGTCGCGTACGGCCGTTCGATTCAAGCGTCCTTGCGAGAGCACCGGACAATTCGGACAAAGATGCGTGCGGCTCAGCATCCGCCGCTTATCGTGTCGGGCTCCCTGTCAGCAATTTCCCTTCCTGTGAACTTAACAATTTTCCGCGTGTCTCACCGACGAGAAGCTTGTGGCTTTGTGCGCGTCAACCACCGGCGTGAAGACGCAAAATCTCCCCTTTTCTCTATCCGACGCAGAATTTCTCTTTCATGGAGGGCTACAATAGCGAAATTCTGATCGACGGCTCGATACTATTTTCGGCGAGACGACGCTTCCAGCTGACCAGTCCGCGATCATGTGCGCGCAGGAGCTCAAGTTTTGCATAGTTCAGTACAGCCTGCGCGCTCGAATGGGCACGCCTCGTTCGTAAGCGGCCACCGGGCGGGACCATTCCGGCAAGGGGCTCGGCTTGGGTCCGATGGCTCATGAGGTTCACAGCGGAACCAACAACCAAACTGCATATCACGACCCGCCACGCCGCCACCCTTAGAGCGCCATCCTCTCGTTCATCCTTGGGATACGCTCAGACCTGCTTGAAACCACTTTTTTGAGTCACGGAATGCAAAGCAAGCTGCCCACTCACGCGGAATTCGTCGTCATCGGCGGTGGCATTATTGGCCTGTCCACTGCCTATCACCTCACGCGTCTTGGGCATCGCGATGTGCTGCTGCTCGAACGCGATCAGCTGACCTGCGGTACGACGTGGCATGCCGCGGGGCTCGTCACCCAGCTTCGAGCCAGCGAGAATATGGCGAAGCTGGCCCAGTACACCGCGGGATTGTTCCGCGAGCTCGAAGAGCTAACGGGTCAGCATACTGGCTTTCGGCAATGTGGGTCGATCACAGTCGCGGCGACACCCGCTCGGCTGGAGGAGTTGAGGCGAGGTGCCTCGATGGGGCGCTCTTTTGGCCTTGATGTCGAGATCATTGACGCCGCCGAAGCTAAGAAACGTGTGCCGTTGCTCGATGTGGCCGATGTGCTGGGCGCGGCATGGATCGCGTCCGATGGTAAGACTAATCCGGTGGACACAGCGCGCGCGTTCGCGACTGGCGCGCGGCAGGGTGGCGCGAAGATACTGGAGCGCACGCCAGTGACGCGCCTCGTGGTCGAGAAAGGGCGGATCGTCGGTGTCGAGACGGCAGAAGGGATCGTTGGTACTGAAAAGGTCGTCATCTGCGCCGGGATGTGGAGTCGGACGTTAGCGGCCGATGTCAATTGGACAGTGCCGCTGCACGCGGCGGAGCATTTTTACGTCGTGACAGAGGCCATGGGGGGCTTGTCACCCGATACTCCCACTGTGCGAGATCTTGATGCGTGCTTCTACGCAAAAGAAGACGCGGGTAAACTGCTGGTCGGCTTTTTCGAACCGAAGGGCAAGCCCTGGGGGATGGCGGGGATCCCAGTTGAGTTCAGTTTCGATTCGCTTCCCGACGACTTCGAGCACATCGAGCCTCACCTCGCCAATGCCATGCGGCGCATGCCGGCCCTGGAAAATGTAGGGTTGCAACTCAGTTTCAATGGCCCCGAGAGCTTCACCCCGGACAATCGGTTCTTGTTAGGACCCGCCCCCGACATCGCCGGCCTCTACGTGGCTTCGGGATTCAATTCATGCGGTATCGAGTCTTCCGGCGGGGCCGGCAAAGTGGTGGCCGAGTGGATGTCTACCGGCATGCCCGCAAATGACTATTGGGAAATGGACGTCCGCCGAGCGATGCCATTCCAGCGCAATCGGCGATATCTGCGCGACCGAACGGGTGAAGCGGTTGGACTCCTTTACGCGCTGCATTGGCCTCACAAGTCACCTGAGACGGCTCGTAATGTGCGGGTCTCGCCGCTGCACGATCGTTTAGCGGCCGCAGGCGCGAAGTTCGGCGAGGCCGCGGGCTGGGAGCGGGCGCAATGGTTCGGCACTCCCGAGGGGCCGGCCTACGCCCATGCTACATTTGGTCGCGACGATTGGTTCAAGTCGAGTGGGGCTGAACACGACGCGACTCGGTCCGGTGTCACGCTTTTCGATCAAACCTCTTTCGCGCACCTACTGGTGCAGGGGCGTGATGCGCTCTCTTTTCTTCAGCGCCTCTCCACTAACGACGTTGACGTGCCAGTGGGCCGCATCGTGTACACTCCGTGGCTCAATGAGCGGGGTGGCATGGAGTCCGATGTCACAATCGCGCGAACGGGAGATGAGGAATTCCTCGTCGTTACAGCCGCTGTGCAGCGCATCCGGGATCTCGCCTGGCTACGAATGCATGCCAAAGGCGCCGGCCACGTATTCGTCACGGACGTGTCGTCCGGATACACCTGCCTCTCTGTCATGGGGCCACATTCGCGAGAGCTCCTCACGCGCGTAAGCCCGGCGGATTTTTCTGAAGCTGCGTTTCCGTTCGCGACGGCGCGAGAAATCGAGATCGGCCATGGTACGGCCGTTGCTTTCCGCATGACCTTCGTCGGAGAACTCGGATGGGAGCTGCACATCCCGACCGACCAGACGCTGGGTATTTACGATGCGCTGGTCGTTGCGGGACGCGATCTCGATCTGCGCCACGCAGGTTACGTGGCACTCAATACGTTGCGCCTTGAAGCCGGTTACCGCGACTGGGGCGCGGACGTCAGTGATGAGGACACGCCGCTCGAAGCTGGATTGGGGTTCACAATCGCCTGGAACAAGGGTGAAGATTTCATTGGGCGGACGGTTCTCGAAACACAGCGCGGACAGACTCCGCGCCGACGCCTCGTCCAGCTTGCCGCTCCCCGCGCGGTGCCGCTCCTGTTCGGAACAGAGCCTGTCTGGCGCAACGGATCGCTCGTCGGATACTTGCGCTCCGCCGGGTTCGGCCACACCCTCGGATGCGGCGTAGGCATGGGGTACCTCCACTCCGAAAGCGGTGTGAACGCCGCATGGCTGTCCGAAGGAACTTTTGAAATCGAGATCGCCGGCGAACGGCACGCGGCCATCGCCTCCCTTCGTGCCTTCTACGATTCGAATCGTACGCGAGTGAAAGGCGAATGGCGGAAGCTCGATGACCTCATCGCCCCAGAGCTCCTCAGAGCACGCTCTAGGGAATGATGCTCATCTTTTTGCTTGCCACAACGCAGTTTACGAGGGACCCCGTAGGGCAAATGACTGCTATGTTCGACCGTTCCATGATCCTCGCGTTGTCCTGCCCTGATCGTCCAGGCATCGTATCCGCGGTCTCGAGCCTTCTGTTTGAGTCGGGCTGCAACATTCTCGATGCTCAGCAGTTCGAGGATACCGGGACCACCCACTTTTTCATGCGCGTTGTCTTCGACCGTCTCGAGCAAGCCAAACCTGAAACAGATATCGCCGCCTCGATCGAGGAGCTCGCCAAACGTTTCGCCATGACTTTCACTTTGCGGAAAAGTTCCACAAAGAAGCGGGTGATGCTCCTGGTTTCAAAATTGGACCATTGTCTGGCCGATCTAATTTATCGATGGCGCATCCGCGAACTGCCAATGGAGGTGACAGCGATCGTCTCCAACCATGGCCGCGAGCATTTGGCCTCTAGCGATTTGGCCGAGCTTCCGTTCCACCATTTGCCGGTCACCAAACAGACGAAGATGGAGCAAGAAGCGCGAATCTGGGAGCTCGTTCAGGAGACCAATACGGATCTTGTTGTTCTCGCGCGCTACATGCAAATTCTATCGGACGGCTTCTCGGCCAAGTTATCGGGACGCTGCATCAACATTCACCACTCCTTTTTGCCAGGCTTTAAGGGCGCAAGGCCTTATCACCAGGCTCACGAGCGAGGCGTCAAGCTGATCGGCGCGACAGCGCATTACGTCACTTCCGATCTCGACGAGGGACCGATCATCGAGCAAGACGCCGAGCGAATCTCTCACCGTGACACGCCAGACGATTTGGTCCGCAGGGGCCGCGACATTGAACGACGTGTACTCGCCCGCGCCGTACGCCATCACCTGGAGGATCGCGTTGTGCTGAATGGCAAGAAGACTGTCGTCTTCACCGGCTGATCTGCACTGATTTTACGCGCCGATTGGCCCCGTTCGAGCGCGATGCCGCGGCCAAGAACATGCACCAGCTATCCTGACGCCAAAGAGAGGCAAGAACGCACAACGCCTGCCCCACGCCTCAGTAGGCTTCCCGCAGTTTTGCGCAGTGTGGAAGATCGTGTCCCATGCCGTGTAGCTGACGGCAGGTCACCGCCGATTTTCCGGCGGGTCGGAAGGCATCAGCCTGCCACGGCGGGCAAGCCGACGATGGGATCATCGCTCAACGGCGCGATGGTTTCCAGCGTCATGTAGCGGGCCCGCTGAACCGCCCACTCGTCGTTCTGCTCGAGCAGGATCGCGCCGACCAGGCGAACGATGGCGTCTTCATTTGGGAAGATGCCAACGACCTCGGTCCGCCGCTTGATCGTAAGCGTAGCGCCGAGGCCCTTTGGATTGTTTGCGCGGAGTCTTGAGAGCACCGTTAGAAGAGTCATCTTCTGGAAGGGGGCTCACAATGGACGACCATTCTGATGACATAAGACGACCGTTGTCACCGCGTATTGAAGTGTTCGCTGGCGCAGGTCGAAAGCGCTGGCCGGATGATTTGAAGGCGCAGATTGCCGCGGAAAGCCTCGAGCCGGGGGCGGTTGTCACAGACGTCGCCCGTCGCCATGGCTGCCGGCCCCAGCAGGTGCATGACTGGCGGCGCCGGGCGCGTTTGGGCCAGTTGGTGCTGCCGGCTTCGGCGGAGACGCTGTCGTTCATGCCGGTGGTGTCGCAATCGGCGCTACCGGCGGCCGCAGAGCCTACCGGGTCGCCGGAAGCAGCCATTGTGACGGTTGAGCTCCAGGGAGCACGCGTGGAGGAGCGGGGGGCGCCTGGCCTTGCTGTGTTGAGTGATGTGTTCTTAGCGCTTCGGCGGACACGTTCATGCTGACGCCGCCTGCGAGCCTTACGATTTACGTGGCGACGCAACCAGTGGACTTCAGAAAAGGTGCGGAGGGCTGTACGCCTCCGACGAGGGCCGTCTTGCGTGACGGGTGGTAATTCGCGAAGCGTGTGACCTTAAGTCTAGCTTTAAGGTCATCAGGCGATGCGGGTCGAGGTTTTGGGCGGGCTGGAGCGGCGGCGGCGTTGGTCGCAGGACGACAAGGCACGGATTGTCGAGGAGACGCTGGCACCGGGCGCGAAGGTAACTGAGGTTGCGCGGCGCAACGGAGTGGCGGCCAGCCTGGTGTTTACCTGGCGTCGACAAGCACGGACATCGGAACAAGTTGCACCATGTTTTACGCCGGTGCAGATCGCCGCCGTAGCGGCCTCGGCTGAAGAAACTCCGAAGCTTTTGCCTACGGTTGATGGCCGAGTTCGTTCGGCGGCAGCCGCGCGTACTGGATTGATAGAGATCGATCTCGGCAACCGACGGTGCATCCGGGTGGATGCGCACGTCGATCCGGAGGCGTTGGCGCGGGTCCTCGATGTGCTTGGACGCCGATGATTTCTGTACCAGGGAATGTGCGAGTGTGGCTGGCGACAGGCTACACGGATATGCGCAGAGGCTTCCCGTCGCTGGCCCTCCAAGTTCAGGAGGTGCTGCACAAAGAACCGCTCAGCGGTCATTTGTTTGTCTTCCGTGGTCGCCGCAGCGATCTTGTGAAGGTGATCTGGCACGATGGTCAGGGAGCCTGCTTGTTCACAAAAAGACTCGAGAGAGGAAAGTTTATCTGGCCATCGGTTGCCGGTGAAGCGGTAACGATCTCGCTGGCGCAGTTGAGCTACCTGCTCGATCACCCATGTTGATGCCCCTCCTTGTTAGGCTGACAGATTCTTAGATCAAGTTGTGCAATGACGTGGTTTCGAAGGTCTCCGATGGCGTGAAGAACGGATGGTGTATTCGGGAAGAGATAGGCGCCGCTGGGCTGGCGATCAATCAGCAAACGCTTGGTTCGGATCTGTACATAGAGCCAGTTCACCGGAATCTCGAGCCTTTGGGCCAGTTCGGGCGGGCTGAGGAGTGAGACGTCATGCTCCCATCGGTTGCGCTGGGTAGCGACCTTGATGGCAGCAGCACGACGGAGCCGCCCAACGGTGATAGGCAGCACCTTATCGGCGCAACGGGGAGAGCGGTGACCTTCCCGAGTAAGGATTGCGGCGATCTCGTCGTCTGGGACGCCGTCGCGAGCGAGCGTCAGCAGGCGCTCCTGCATCTCTGTGCCTCGCGTCAATCTGGTGACGGAGTTGACGCTCATCTTCACTTCGAGCTCCGTCACAGCGCCTCCCCGCCAGACGATCCTAGCCAGGGCCAAGTCGCGCTCACCGCGGTCGAGAACGACCTTTTCGATAAGACATCGCAACAGCGCCTTGCGATGCGCATCCGAGATAGTCTCGTCACCCCATATCTGCGGGAGGCGGCCGGTGAGACTGATGACCTTGTCGTTGAGCTCCTTGCTCATGGCCACTTGTGCGATGGCTTTGGACGGCGTCTGTCGGGCAAGCGCCTCTTCGGCGGCGCGTACGTCGTTTAGTGCCGCTTCCCATCGGCGCTCGAGTTCCGAGGCGACCAACCGATTATCTGGATCAGCTCGGTTGAACTGCCGTTCGGCGAGCGCCGCCGTGTACCGCTTGCGCTCGAGCTCTCGCTCTGCACTGGAGCGTAACGCATTGTTCATCTGCTGCTGCACCCGGCGGGAGCGCGACAAGGCATCGAGTTCGGCCGGCGCTAGTGCGGTTAGGAATGCGTCGCCAACGGCTGCATCGATATGGGCGGCGCGGATGTGTTGGCAGGTTGGCTGACCTTCCTGGGTACGCAGGTGATTGCATACATACTCGCCGCCGCCCTTGTAGCGGACGTACATCTTATGGCCACATCGTGCGCACCAGGCAATGCCGTGGAGCAGGAGCTCGCCATTGCGAGGCGCGCCGCGGGTTTTGATGCGCATGTATTCGGCTCGGTTATCTCTGATGACGGATCGGATTTTTTCATAAATTGGCCAGTCGATATAGGCTGGATATCGATCTTTAACGACGATCCGCCACTCCTCCATCGGCCGCGGAGCCTTTTGTGGCAGGGCACCCTCCCGCCTGGGCGGCCGGAAGCGGGTTCGTCCATAGACAAAGGCGCCCGCGTATGCGGGGTTCTTCAAGATCGCCGCGACAGCAGCCAGCGTCGCGCGCGTCCAGCACAAATCGCCATACCGATCACGACGCGGCAGTTCCAGGTCACGCTCGTTCAACGCTCGCATAACCTTGGCAACGCTGCGCAGCTGCAGGAACAACTGGAAGACGAGACCGAGCCGCCCTTGCACGGCCATGTCGGGATCCTTAACGACCACGCCGCTCGGGTCCCGCATCAGCCCGATTGGCAGCATAACCGCAAGTTCACCGCGTTCGGCTTTGGCCAGCAGGCCGGCGGTCAGCCGGCTGCGGATCGTATGTAGCTCAAGCTCGGAGATCGAACCCTTCAGCCCGAGAAGCAACCGACCGTTGGGAGTGCCCGGATCATAGACACCATCGCGGTCGGCGATCAGGCAGCCACGTAGACCACAGATATCCAGGAGCGGATACCAGTCGGTACAATTACGCGCCAAGCGGGTCACGTCGATGGACAGGATGAGTCCCACTTCACTCAGGCCAACACGGCCAACGAGTTCCTTGAAGCCGCTACGCTGTGCTATAGACGCGCCGCTCAACCCGAGATCGGCATCAATCACGTCGGATGGCCGCCTCACGCCATCCGAGTTCGCGGGCGCGCTGGCGAAGCGCGTATTGAAGGCGCAGGCTCTCCTGATTGCTTACGACCTGGTGAGGCGTCGACTGCCGGATGTAGACTACGGCTTTGCGCGCCAAGTGGCTTGGTGTGATCAACTCGGACTTCATGAGAGATCTCCGCCAAAATCGCGGCGACGTCTTCGACGATCTGGCGTCGGAGCGCGGGCGTCAGCGTCGACCAAAGATCGGCTGGATCCATGCTCATGTGCGTCGGGACAATCCGCTGTCGATAAAAGCTCGAGTAGAGCCTCCATACTCAGCTTAATCTGATTTGCTTCTTCTCCATAATATTCGATTGCGGTTGCTTGAATCAGAAGACTGCTCCCTGCGCGATACTCAACTTCATACGAAGCGGGAATGCCTCGGCCTCGCTGGCCGATCTTCCTGATCACTCGATATGAGCGGCCCCACAAAGGATGGTGGGGGTCCCTAACCTCGACCACCTCAGGAAATGATTCGTCAGACTCACTATCGGGGACATTCCTCAATCCCCTCGCTGGAGGGCATCGATTGGGGGATGCCGCAACACACGTGGCGGCCGCAGTAGCCGGCTGACCGCTGGGATTTTGAATCCGTGGCACGATCAGCAGTCCGGACAGACATTGCGTGTTGTGATTCTCTGGTCGGCGATGGGCGCTGATGGTTCTCTCCCCGACGATGTGACCACGCTGCAGGCGATTCTGCGCGCCGAGCGAGCGGCCCGGTTGGCCGCGGAGGCGGAAGCCCAGGCGGGAACATTGTTGATTGAGAAGCTCAAACTCACGATCAAGAAGCTGCGGCATGAGCAGTTCGGGCAGTCCTCCGAGCGAGGCGCGTTGCTGGACCAATTCGAGTTACAGCTTGCCGACCTGGAGAACGCGGCGCAAGCAGAGACCGCGGCGAAGGTGGCAGCCGAGAAGATTGCGGTGCCATCGTTCGAGCGCCGCAAGCAAGCTCGCCGGCCGCTGCCGGAGCAATTGCCGCGAGAGCGCATTGTCTATCCGGTGCCGGCTACCTGCCCATGCTGCGGCGACAGCCGATTGTGCAAGATTGGCGAGGACGTAACCGAGACGCTGGAGTTTATTCCGCGCCAGTGGAAGGTGATCCAGCACGTGCGCGAGAAGCTCGTCTGCCGGGCCTGCGAAGCGATGACCCAACCGCCGGCCCCCCTCGCATCCGATTGCGCGCGGGCGTGCAGGGCCCAAGCTGCTGGCCCATGTTCTGTTTGCCAATTACGGCCTGCACCCCGCTTCATCGTCAGAGCGATGTCTACCAGCGTGAAGGCATCGATCTCGACGTTTCGACGCTCGCGCAAGGGGGTAGGTGCCTACGCGGCGACCCTGATGCCTCTGGTCGAGGCGATCCGGAGTCACGTCTTCGCAGCCGAGCGCATCCACGCAGATGACACCACGGTGCCGGTCTTGGCAAAGGGCAAGACCCGGACGGGCCGGCAGACCGTCCGTTTGCCGGCCCAGATCCGCCGGCGGCGGTTTCTTCTACTCGCCCGATCGTGGCGGTGCGCATCCGGAGCAGCATCTGGCGGGTTATGCCGGACTGATGCAGGCCGACGCCTACGCCGGCTTCGGCAGGCTCTACGAGGCCAATCGCAAGGGCGGTCCATCATCGAGGCCGCGTGCTGGGCGCACGGCAGGCGCAAGTTCTTTGATCTCGCGCGCTCAGCAAGGCGCCGATCGCGGCCGAGGCGGTAAAGCGCATCGATGTTCTGTTCGCTATCGAGCGCGAGATCAACGGTTTTACTGCGCAGGAGCCTTTGCGTGTGCGCCAGGAGCGTAGCCGCCCTCTGATCATCGAGCTGGAGGCGTGGTTGCGCGAGCAGCGCGCCAAGCTCTCCAGGAACAACGACACGAGCAAGGCGATCAATTACCGCCTCAGCCGGTGGGATGCATTTAGCCGCTTCCTCGATGACGGACGGCTTTGCATGACAACGGATGGTGTTGAGAAGTCCTTACCTTCAGTTCGTGGCAACTTTTTTGGTTTTTCCTTCCAGGCAGCCACCATGCGTTCGTAGGCCTGCTCGACGCGTGCGACGTAACCAGCTTCCCGTTCGCGGATTTCCTTGATCCAATAGTCCCGGCCCGGGCCAGCCTTGCCGTAGGCACGGGGAGCCCCAGCCTTCAGAGCCACCTTCCGGAGTTTCATCGCCGTGAACGCTGGCCGCGCGTAAGCGTAGTCCTTCCCGGTCGTCAGGACGTGCCAGATCATGACTGCGAGCTTGCGCGCCGTCGCGACGGCTGCGACCCCGGCCCCGTGCTTTTTCTGCGTTCGGTTGAAGAATGCTCGCAACGGACCCGGCGCCGTCTTGGCTGACCACGCCGCCTCAACCAGCATCTTGCGGGCGTCACGGTTGCCCTGCTTCGAGATCCGGCCATGCCGTGCCGGGTGCTCGCCTGACTGCCGAACCCGCGGAGTCAACCCGAAATAGCTGCTGAGCTTATCCGGCGACGGGAAGCGTGCGATGTCGCCGATGGAGGCCAGTACACTCGATGCGACAACCGAACTCACGCCGGGGATCGTCATCAGCTTGAGAGCCCGTGGATCGTCCAGAGCCTGCTGGGCCACGACTTTGTCGATCTCCGACAGTTGCTTCGTCACGCGTTCGAGTTCCACGATCAGACGCCAGAGCATTGCACGCTCCTCCGATGGGAGAGGCAGACTGTCCAGCCAATGCTGTCCGCGCTTGCCGAAGAGATAGCCTTTGTAGGGCGGGATGAGGTTGGCATGCAGGATAGCCTTCATGCGTCCTTTAATCCGGATGATCTGCGCCAAGACGCCAGCGCGCTCGGCCATCTGGCGCCGGCGGCTGTAGGTGTCCTCGTCAGCAACCCAGACCTCCGGCAAGAAGCCGGCAGCATGCAACCTTGCCAGGGTCCCAGCATCGACCTTGTCCGTTTTGACTCGCGCATAGGCAATCGCCCGAACGAGCCTCGGATTGGCGACCGCGACGCGCTTAACGTGCGGGCGCAGAATACGTTCGACAGCCGCGCTGTTGCCCGTCACCTCGATGACCACCTCATCTTCGAGGCTGAGTGTCTTGGCAAAGGCGACAAGCCGATCGTGGACGAGATCTACGCGGAGCTGTCTGATTATTGTTCCGTCCTCCAGGATCGCCACCTGGGCGAACGATCGGTGGATGTCCATGCCGACGATTTGCATGCTTGGTTCTCCTTGTCTCAGGAGCCAGTGGCTTGCACGACATCTACGGATCCGCGCTCGCAGCGCAGCCGGGCAAGTCGTAGGGGGCGGCCAAGTAACAAAGCGAGCTCACAGCTCATGGTCATGGCGGCCTGCCACCGTTTCGTGCTCCAGCGCCCCTATCCCGGCTTCGACAGACTAATCCGGACGACCAGTCCTCTCCACCGGGTTTGAGCGCTGAAAACATCATGCCCTTTAACAATGCTCCCGAGCGTGAGCTACGGGCGCTCGCCGTGGGACGAAAGAATTGGACCTTCGCGGGCTCCGATGAGGACGGCCGACGTGCGGCCGCCATCTACAGCCTTATCGCCACCGCCAAGCTCAATGATATCGACCCGCAGGCTTGGCTTGCCGACGTGCTGGCGCGCCTACCGGATCACCCTGCCAAGCGCATCAACGAACTGCTGCCTTGGAATTGGCAGCCTCAAAGCGTCGCCCACGCCGCTTAAGCACCATCAGCCTTCCGCCTATACCCTAAGCCAGGGACCTTAGCCGGATGCGTACGATTCGCACGACGCATAAGCGTCTGAAACAAGCCTATAACAACCACATGCCCTTTGCTCGAGGCACTTGCGTTCATCAATCTCTAAGAGACCGCGCCTTTTGCGAATCAACCTCTGTTCTTCGAATTGGCTTAGAGTCTCAGTGACCCCGGCCCGGCGCAATCCCAGGACAGAAGAAAGATACTCATGGGTAACTGGAAGCACACGAGCGTCCACGGCGTCGCTAGCCAGACAGAGCCAACTCGCGAGCCGCCTTTCGCGGCCGTGCCGGACCCCGCACAATCCTGTCTGGGCGCAATGCAGGGCGAGTGCTTGATCGTACCTGGAAAGATGTTCCCGGATTTCAGGACGATCATTCATCACGTGGCGCAAATCCTCCACACGAATCCTGTGCGCATTTCCGGGAAAGAGCACAACAGCTTGATGCGTCGAGATTTGTCTGCCCATTAAAAGCGAAGCACCAATCGCGCCACGATACCCTATTACCGCCACCTCCAGGAGGCTACCTGTCGCGACAATCCTGAGTGAGACGAGCCCCGACTCGACAAAATAGACATGATCAAGGGGCCTTTTCGGCTCCTGTAGCAGGGTCCGTTCTTTCAGGACAATCGGCTCAAGGAACGGCCCTAGGGCCGCCAGGTCTTGAGGAGAACATTTCGCTAGAATTGCGTTTCCGACAAAGGACTGAGGGCCACGAGCCTTTCCAGGCCGGCGAAGCATTTGCTGTGTATCGGACACCTGTTTCAGGACGGCATCCGCGGGGCGGTCGAGCCCTTCCAAGATATCGGGCACGGGGTCGCTCATAGTGTGGCCTGTCTCTTTGCAATTGATCTAGCCGAGCAGCTGACTCTAGCGATTCTGCTATGTTGATTTGCGCAATGAGCCTCGTGGCAACGCCCAAATCCCGCATCAAATCGTCTTTTTCGGTGGATTCAACGCATCGAGCGTGGCCGACGGCCTTGCCGCCTTAGGCAACGCGCGGAGAAGCGCCTCTATGGATACGGATTGGGATAGTCTCCGATTAGCGGCCGACGTGATAGAAGCAGGCCGATGGCGACCTCGTTGAGAACGGGAGCTCAGGAGCATCCTGGACGCCGTGTCAGATTATTGGGCGGCGATCCGGGCTTCCGCCTTCCGCCATCGCCTGCACTTCGACAACGACGGCCGCCTCCACCTGCGCCGAAGGATGCCCACCTAGCGACGAATGGGTCTCCTACCAGAGAGAGTGGTGAGAGCTCGGCGCGTCTCACTCGCTCCGGCAGCCCACAGCAAGACGCAATCGAGATCGACTATTCAGGCGAGGCTTGATGAGGATCCCCAGCGATGTAGATGCCGCACCACTAAGCGCTGCAGTCCGCGACATTGGCAAGCTATGGCAGCGATGATCCCGATGCCGTCTCCCGGATGGATCGCGACCCGCCAGACCGCCTGGTTGCGTGAAGATCTGAGCAACCGTCGAGCTTCATGCATCCGAAGTTGTTCCCGTCGAAGGTACTGGATTGATCAACCGATAAGGGCCGACACGGCGTTTGCGCATCCCCAAGAGAGACTAAATCCGGACCCACCGTGTCCGTAATTATGGACTACGCATGTACCCGTCTCTAACATCTCTCGTTCAAGCCTGAGGCCTGACGGCCTTACTGGCCGCACTCCGACGACGAGCTGCCGAGGCCGTTCGCTTGCACTATGCCGAACCCAAGGAACGTAACGGCCGGCCCGGGCTACCACGTCCGACCACTTGATGGTTTCGACGAGGTCATTCAGGCCAGCCTCCGCACTACCGCCAATCATGACCTCTCCCCCCCTGGGTATCACGTAGGCCATGCCGTCTGGATGGTCGTCGTCTCCAATATATTCGATGGGCGATCCGTCATTGGATGCGACCACAAAGTATTGCCCTTTGTAAGGTTCAAAAGCTTCGTCGTTGACGAGGGTTGCGGCTCCCAATCCGGTGCAATTAACGACAATATCATGTTGACAGCTGAGATCAGCCAAGCGCTCGACGTGCTGTCGCCTGAACTGCACGTTCCTCCTCTCGGCCTGCTCGACTAGCCAGTTCAGATAAGAGGACATTTTCGCCGCCGGCGCCTTCAATCGGTACCCCCACTTCACAGGGGCATTCGAAAGTGAGCTAATGGAGCCATGGAGCGCGCCTTCCGGCTCATTAAATCTCTGCAGCTCGTCATCTGTTAAAAACGCGAACTCGGGTGGAATATGCGACCAGGCGGGCACATGCCTCCGCTGGGCTCTAAAGAGCTCAACGCCACCAATGATTTCAACGCCGGATTCCGGATAAAGACGGGATATATCAAGCAATCGTTGCAGCGTCACCGAAGACCACTCAAGTACTTCCGCGGTTTCAGGGACGAGATACACGTGCCACACAGCTGTGGCTTTGACCGAATCAGTATCGGCTCCGAACTTGTCAGCGATGATTTGCACTTCATACCGGCTGGCTAGTACGATTGCAGTGGTGAGACCGACGACACCAGCTCCCACGACGCAGATGGACTTTGTCATCGGGAAGCCCTCGTATTTAAGAGCACACGCTGAAACGCCTTGAACAATTTTTCTGCCGCCGCGGCACGATCTTTGCGCAACTCCGTTGCTGTCTGCGTCACAACATGACCCGGAGGCGTCAATGGAGATCCTCCCAGCGAGAGAGCCAGAATCTGCACTCTACATGCAACTTCCATATAGTGCTGCAAATAGACCGCTTCCTCGATGTTTGGGGCCACGACGAGGAGCCCATGGTTGCGCAGCAGGCCAACTCCTCCTGTCTCAAACAGTCGCATGAGGGCAGGGTCAATCTCTGCCTCACGGAACAGTCCCTGATACTCGACACAAATCGTTTCAGGAATGAGTTCGACGGCTGTCTGCGAGACTGGAAGAAGCCCTGCGGCGGTTGTGCCAACAGCCAAGGCATTTTCGGAATGCGTGTGCAACGCGCTACCTGGTCGCGCCCGTACCTTATGGATCAGCCGATGAAGCTTATATCCGTCGGCATTCACACCCAGCTTTTCTGGATTCAGCTTGTCAATTTCATCGAGAGGAACCGTGATCCAGTCCGATGGCGTCATTTCAACGGCAAGAACACCATCGGGATTCATGGAAACAAAGATGCGTCCTCGACCGTCGACCCATGCGGTTGAAATGTGATTAAATATTGCGTCAACGTAATTCAGCTTTCCAAGTATTCGCCATGCATCTGTCATCTTGGCGTTGACAAGGTGCATATCACTTCCCTCGTTCAGCGACGCAAAGTCTTATTCCAAGATCTTCATATGCATTGTATGGAGGATCAAAGCTTCTGAACGTTATTTCCGCCGCTTCGATCTCGGACGATAGCCACGAGGACCCGCGCGCAACCCGATCATCCAGGCCACAGACGTCTGCTTCTTGCCGGAAGGCCTCTTCAGAGTATGGCTTTGCTTTTGAAAGCGTCCATTCCCAGACATTGCCGACGATATCATGAAGACCACTCGAATTGAACGGAAATAGCCCGACGGCGCAGGGCCGAAGGGCCCTCGCCTCCTCGTTACTTTCTGCGGCCCGCAAATGAGCGTTCTCGTAAGGAGCCCCCTCCGTCCAGGGATAGGGGTTGTCTCCACTCAGTTGCCGGGCCACGCTCTCCCACTCGGCTTCTGTCGGCAGACGTACCTGTTGACCTTTGTCCAGTTTTCCCTCCTTGCGAAGCCGGGCGTCGATCCAGCTCGCATAAGCCAGCGCCTCCCACCAATTCACCCCGACAACCGGTTGATTTGGCCTGTTGTGTGAAGGGGCGGACCAGTACATCGGGGAAGATCGCTTTATCATTCGCTCGCATTGATCCGGGAAGTCTTCAGCAATCAGGCGCTGCCCAAGCACTTCACTCGTGAGGTGCGTCGGTGCAACGTCCCGAGCACGGTTCAGGACGGCATTGCGGAAGTCATCATCACCGCTTGCCCACGTCCATCCTTCGGCACTCTGCCAGTGCTCCCGCTGCTTGTAGCCTCCATCATCCAGGAACTGCTTGTATTCGGCGTTGGTCACCAAGAACGCCGATAACGCAAAGCGGCTTAGCATTCCCTTGATGGGAGGTGAGGCAGGAACGCTGGAATATTTCGTTATTCTCGTGATATGGTTGGTCGATCGCCCAATCTGCCTGGGTCCGGTCTCTAGCCAGAATAGCCTCGAACTGAACTCGGCCTCGAGCCTCGGGTCGCCTAACGTGCCCAGAAGATCGCCGATCCGCATCCTCTTCGAGAACGGCAGCGAACGCCTGCTCAGCCACTTGAGCAACTCGGATTGGGTCGCCAGGATCCTCTGTTTGAGGTCCCGCATCAAGTTCTGACCATGCGTGACGGATACTACTTCGCTGAGCATTTCGGCTCGGGCCAGAGCAGCTTCGATCGTGCGGCTTCCAGGCCCACCTCTCAATTCACCAACGAAGGCGTTTATTTCGTTCTTTCCTTCTTCGCTTGCCGCCCGCAGTCCGGCCCAATACCGGATCGGCGGATGCCACTTCTCGAGCAATGCGTAACCGCGTCGCTGAGTGACCGGCCGCTTGGCTAACGCATAACCGGCCAGCACCTCCCGAAACACGTTGTGCGCGAAGTCGTATTCATTTCGCCGCAGCGGCGGCAAGATGCCATGTCCGCGCCGAATATGAGCCGCAATGCTCGTGATAAGGTTTTCCCGGGTCTCGAAGAGCGTCGCTTCCGAGAGCCGGCACGTGTTTTTTGAGACGCGCCGAAGGTCTTCGTCAGTCAGGATCTTTGTCCCGCCCTGTACGAGCCGTTCTTGCGCCGTGAAGGCGGCTTCCGCAAGCGCGTCCAGTATCCAGCTTGCATGATCGGTAACGAGAAGCTTCTGTTCGCCGAACAGGTGCTTTTTGATGAAGAGCCGGTCAACAGCTCTGAGGCACAATTGACTCACAGATGAGGGGATATCGCGGCTCTCGTCCGAATAGATCGTTTGCAGGATGTTAAGCATCAACGGCGTTAAGCAAACAGCACCGAGCTCGGAGTTCGTCGAAATTGCACTGGCTACATCGAGTTTGCGCTTCTCCAGATCTGCTGTGTTAAGCCCTTCTTCTGCGCGAAGTCCAATCGCAACGTCGTGCCAGCGAACCACTGCTTCCCTTGCCTGTTCTGGCGAGAAATTAGAGATTTCAAACAGGGCCGCTGGCCTTATCTTGGTTCGATCGTCCTCGTGCCAGTCCGCCACGCGGCTGGTCACAATTGTGCTGAGGCCACCTGTCCGGAAGCTCTCGTTGTTTGGGATGTTGACGCTTCGTATCAAAGCGGCAGCCTCAATCCGTGTAGGTATCTGGTCGCCGGTTCCGTGCGTCAGTGGAAGCTCGTCCAGGCCGTCGAAAATCAACGTGGCGGTCTTCACGGATTTTTCCAATTCGAGGAGCGCCCCTTCATCCAACTCGAGTTCAACTGCTCGCAGTGCACACTCTACGATCGCCCGCTGATTGGTCCTGTCTTTTAGCTTCAAAGACGCGAGTGGCACGTAGAACGCAAAGCGGTCCAACTTGCTTGCAAGAAATTCTTGAGCAAATCTGGTGGTCAGGAATCGAGCAAGGGTCGATTTGCCATATCCCGGATGGCCAATCACGACCGCACATTGCGCTGTGGTCGTCCAAAGAGCATTTATATCCCGCTCGACATTTCGTTCATCGGCAGTTCGGAATGTCGGCGGCACCCATAGCTCGCGGAGATTGCTACGCCGGGCAGCAGCCCGACCGGACCGATCGAAGACGAATTCGGCAGGGTCTCCGTACTCCAGGCTATCCAGCTTGGCGATCGCTGCAGCCAAATACTGTGCTTCGCCGTCGGCGAGTGATCTTCGAACGGAAGAGGATGATGGCGCTACTCTGATCACTTTCTCTTCAGGAGTTCGCTGCCTTTTCGGGCCATCGCCATCCATCTGTTCCTCGCAATATACTTTACGAATCTCGCATACACGGAAATTGACTCAGCGCCGTCAGAGTCCCGGTCGCGGAGCGTCTCCAACACCTCCCTTCCCGAGACACAAAATACAGGACCGGTTCTGGAATCTGGCTCGGCTCCCGATCGTCCAGCAGCGGCACATTGAATGTGTTCTGGTTGGGCAAAATCGGCCTTTGCGTATCCACCAAGGGCCGGCCCTCAGCTTCGACCCGCCAAACATAGATCGGCGCCTTTGTCAGGTTCTGTATTTCGAGATCCCACTGCCGGCCCCTCACCAGATCTGTGACATCCTCTTGCACGAGCTGCGACGTGAGCCAGAGATAGACCGCGGTCTGTTCATCAATCGACTTCTGTTCTTGTTCCTTTCGATTTTTCACAAACTGCCAGATGAGCGACACCAACGCGGTCATTACGCCAAGAAACGTCGCGCTACCGGATACAACCTGGCCCCAAGAGCCGAATTTTTGATAATCAATTGCGCCGAGCCGAATGCCCCAGTAATTGACCGTAACGAGCATCAAACAGAAGAAGAGCAGCAGCAGAACAGCTACCGAAAGTAACGCAAACACGATCTGGTCAGTCGTGCTGCGCCGCAGTCCAGGGCCGCGCATTTCGGTCACCTGACCCTATAGGGGTCCTCGCCAGACTTGATCATGTTGATGATCGATGCGACCGCCCGATTGGCCATCGCATCCCGCGCATCGCTGGTAAGCGAAGCAATGTGGCCGGTTATCATTAGTCGTGTCGGTATGAGCACCTTGGCAGCACCGGCGATCTCGGCCTGCTCGTAAAACCCATCGAAGGCTGCATAGCCGAGCCTTCCTGCCAAAAGGGCGTCCAACAAAGCTGTTGGGTCAACGATCTCGGCGCGCGCGCTGTTGATCAGAATGAGCCCGGGCCTGAACCTGTCAAACTGTCTTCGCCCGATCAAACCGCGCGTTTCGTTATTGCCTGGTGTCATGACAATCAGGACGTCGACACTCTCCGAAAGCTCGTCAAGCGGCCGGTAAGTCAACCCAAGGCGCGCCTCCTCGGCTGGCTTTCGCGTTCTTGAGAAGTAAGAGACGGGACAATTAATGCCCCATCTCAGAATTTCAGCAATACGGGTGCCAATGCCACCGAGACCCACGATTCCGACATGCAGATTCGCCAAGTCTCTTTGTTTTTCTTCCTTCCCGGAATTTCCCTCAGAGTACGCCAGCGCGTATTGATGGATGCGGCGGGTCGAGTTCAAAAGCAGGCCGATTGTGAATTCGGCAACGGCATTGCTGAGAGTGCCCGGCGTGTTGGTGACTGCGATCCCACACCTGTCAGCCGCATCGGCATCGATAAATGATTGATACCCCATTCCAAGAAAGGCGATTATCTTGAGTTTCTTTGCGCCTTGAAGTGCCTTTGCTGTTGCAAACTCGTCTCCGCCCAAGAGGTATCCCGCCTTATCGGCCAGGGCTGCCGCGAGTTCATCCTCAGATAACAGATTTGTCGGGTTCTCGACCACAAATCCCGCTTCAACCAGCGGCTTTAGCAATTCCTCGCGAACGCTGGTGCCAGTTACCAAGATCTTGTCTGACATGATCACTTCCTCTGTGTTAAACGCCCAGCTGCGCCTCGCGCAGCAGCTCGTCATAGTAGCGCACCCTGGCGCTGACGCCGTGCGACGCGCCGGCCAGATACTGCCGCGCGTCATAGCCTAGCTTTTCAAGCGCGGTCGCCGCTTCAGCGATGAGGCGGGTATGCGCCTCGTCTTCTCCAATGTTCGCGTGAAGGAAGCTCTTGTAGTCTGCTGTTGGCAAAGCGGTATCGAAACAAGCCTCCACCGCTCGATATTCGGCGAGAAGCATTTGCTCATTTCCGACGCCAAGAGCTCCAAGCGCTCGCATTGGATCAGCCTCAGTTTGCTGCAACGCTTCGATGAACGATGCTACCGCTTCGGTTACTTTGACCGGTCGATCTGATAGCCCAATGGACCTGCACAACTTCCAAATGAGCCACGGGTGAGAACGATCTGCAATCCCGCCACGGACTGAGCTGTGCTCGCCATCGACGACCGGCATCAGAAGTGAGCGAACGTGAACATTCGCAATCCTGGCAATTACTCGAAGCAGGATCTGCGAAAACGGGTTGGTGACCACAGCCTCCTGGCTCGCCCAAAGTGCTAGAGCATCTGGGTGATTCTTTGCGTACTCGAAAAAGGGATGCACCTCTATTCGAGCGCGCCGCTCAATCGCTTCCGCTTCAGCAATGAATGGGGCAATCGGCCAATGGACAATTGGCTGGAAATATTTGTCCACCGGAAACGCGGTCCTTGGCAAAGCATCGCTATTCATAGCTTCCCTCAGCATTCCGGGCACACCCCTCCGTGCGAGTTCATAACAGGATCAAAAATACATATTCACCGCGATTTCATCGTCTTTCGCAGTACTCCAATCCGCTCAAGACCAAGAAGCACGCCCATCATGATAGATTGTAAAATTTGGGCCGCACGGCGCTCTTCATTTAAGATGCATCAACGCAATGGCGAGCGGCTGCGCGCCCCTTACAACAAAATGCCACCTATTCGTCCAATACCGCCTTCCTTGTACCGGCCCAGCCCATCCCGCCGAGCCAAACCGGAAAATGTTCGCAGATGGCTGCCTGCAAGACGTTGCGCAGTTTTGATTTTGATCACGAGATCGAAGCCCTATCTGCGGTCGCTGTTCGACCGAGTCTTTTTAATTGGAACAGCGACGAGAAGTTGCGAGACAAACGGCCAAACGGCGCAGGAATTCACCGATTTTTGGGCCTCCGCGCAGCATCGAGGCCAACACCATCGTCTGGAGAAGGTCACGAGCTCGCGAGACAGCGCTCTGTCGGGACGCCCATAGGGAAATCGTGAGTCGAACTAGATGCTGATGAGGGGCGGGCAGCGCTGAGACCGGGTTCGAGGGTGAATCCGCCGCGTTCGCCTCGGGCGCTTCGCGTCGCGCTGAACATCGACGGCTGGCGCGTACGAATGGCGGGTTGGACACCTGGTCCAGATCGGACCATGGACAAGGTTTCGATCGCAGCTTCTGGCAACAGCCCAGCTTTTCATCGTTCAGTACAACGCTGGAGCCGCCCCATCATCTCCGCTATCTCGATTTTCTCAAGGGTGCGTAATGGCGCGCCCCAAGAAGGCGCAGCGCGAGCATCCGATCAACAGCTAAAGATGGAGAAAGTGACATGATAGCCGACTGAAAGACCGGCAGACGACCTGTGCGAGGACGTAAAAACAGGGAATGACCTGCGTTCTCTACTTATCGATCTTTGAGAACGTATTGATGACTGCAACAGAATCGCGGACGGCACGCGCGAGCGTCAAGAGATTGGATCAGACCACGGATATCTTCAAACGGCCCCTGGATCTATGGGGCCTATCCGGGCTGTAGCGAGAAGCCTTACGGTCTACCAAACGGCTGGGCAAGGCGGGAGAGGATCATCCTTGGACGACCATGCCTGGTCTCGGCTCGCGGCAGCAAAGATCGGGGCTTAAAAAGGGGCACGCGAACCGGGGTGGTGGGCGACGACAGCAAAGTGGGCGCGTCTGCACGGTGCCCTCGACACCTTCCCTGCCTCTAAATCGAGATACTTGCAGATGCGCAGCGATGTGCGGCTGTGTGAGGCCGCCATCGGCCTGATCTGTCGAGCCTGCGTCGCGGCCCGCCTTAAGCGTTGTTGAGGTAGCCTCCTCGCCTCGCCACCGCGTTGCGCGAGTTCACCAACCGGCACATCCGTGCCAACCGCCATGACCACGTATAAGCCTTCCGAAAACCAGGAGCAGGGTAGTGTTCTAGGCCCAGGCGGGCCGGCGCAGCGCTCGCTGCCCCTAAGGTGCTTTGCGGGGCAACAGCCATGAAACATCCACTATGGACCTTGATAGTTTTCGAAGCGCAACCCGCGATATAGTCTCAGTCACGCGCCAATTCAGCCTCATGAGAGAACAGTCGGGTGGAAGAAGCATTCGCAATAGTTACTCTGCTAGCCATTCGACTTCGCTGAACCCGACGTCCACGTCGAGAGGCCGTTAAGACGCGGGAACGCGACGCAGCGCGGATATTCGCTTCGCTCTGGGGATGCTGTCGCAGCGAGCATGCAGGCAAGGAGACTGGCCGAGGATCAACAGGAGAGTGTACAACGAGAGTACTGCCAACAGCCCCTATGCATAGGTTCGCGCCCGTCAGTTCGATCGGCCGGCGTTATCTCGAATTGCAGGCTCGTCTGAGGCTGAGGCTACGCTGCTCGCTACAACAGTCTGAACGTAAGGAAAAGTCATGCCGGACATCGTCGTAACGGATGTAATCGCTTCTTCCATGCTACAGGCGATCGAGCGGCGTAATGAGGATTTCGGTGGTGTCATCACCGGCGTCGGCAATAGCCGACCCATTGCTATGGTATCACAGGATTCCCCGACCAAGCGCGCTCTCGGCGGTGCGTAGGACTTCCATCGGCAGGACTGCTGTTCCTGGACTCGTTCTTTCTGCCAAGGCAATTGCGCGGGAGGGGTTTTGGAAACGCGATCTTGAAGACATTTGAAGAAGAGGGCCGACAGTGCGGCTGTCGATCGACCTTCCTTTACACCGCCAATTTTCCGGATTTCTACACTCGGAACGGATGGAAGGCCTTCGGCCGAACGCCTTGCGACCCGCCCGGAGCATTCCGCGTTTTTATGACCAAGAGCCTGGAAGCGCGCTCATAGCCTGCTTAGGGCCCAACAACAGATGGATAGACCAGATAATTGCCCAAAAGAGCGCCCCACATCGCAAATTCGGATGGCTATGGTTCGCTGTTGCGACTCACAGCTGCGTGGATGTGGTCGGAAGAAGAGCGAAAACAGACGCATGGCGTGTCGGAACCGAACTCCAGAATGAACTGTATGCGTGCGACGAAGGCCTAGGCCGCATGCAGGCCTGAAATCGGATCAAGCCGAACAGGAAATGCACTTCCAAAGCTACGAATGCGGCCTACCGAGTAGGGTCGTCGCGACGCCGCACTCTCACCAGAACGCGTCCCAGCGTGGCAGCTGGAAATCTCACCCCTACCACAACTATCAAAGGCCGAAAGCATGTTGTTTCGAAGGACAGCTATCGGGAGCAAAATTCTCCAGCTCGGCCAGAGGGCCAGCAAGGCCACATGCCGAGCCTCCCGCAGTAGTGAGGTGGGTTGCCCTGCACTACGCGACGGAGATTCAGCCGGGCTTGGCCGGCTCCGATGAGCGTCGCGGCGCGCTGCACTCGCTCGAGTTCGTAATCAGCGTTGAGCGCCGTTAGGTCTCATTGTTCTGGCAGATCGTCCAACCAGCAGGCAGCCTCGACGTAAGGCCGGGAAAAGATTTGTCCGATCTTCTCGGGAACTTTGTTTTGGTGATATCGCATGTACACGCGGCCATCCTCTCCCAAATCCAGTATTTCGATCTTTCCTGTGTAATGAGACATGATGTATTTGAACGTCTTCTCGATGCCACTAAGGCGCTGGTTGACGCCGCGAGCAATCTCTATTCCCCGTCGGAGCGCAACCTGAAAATGAGATGCGCCCTTCACGGGCCTCGCTTGAAAGAGGTAGTAAGGGCGCACTCCGGTGTCGTGGCATTTGGCGAAGGTTTCTGCGAGGATTTTGGGATCATCGTTGACCTTCGCGAGAAGTACGGCCTGGTTGAGGAACTGCACGCCTTGCGCTCGCAACGAGCGAACTTTGTGCTCCGCATCGGACGAGATCTCACCAACGTGATCGAAATGCGTGACGATTATTGGAGCTTTGCCTGCCTTGTGAATCCGCTCGAACAGTGTCGGCAGAGCAGAATCTTCAAACCGCCTTGGTTCATAGGCGAGCATTTTTGTGCCAAATCTGATCGAACTCAAATGATTGATAGGCAGCAGGTGGTCAAGGATCCTATTCAGCTTGGCCGTACTAAGCACGAACGGGTCGCCTCCCGATAGCAATACGTTGGTCATCTCAGGATGGCGCGCAATATACTGCGCGACCTGATCGAAGTCTGGTGCGATTTCATCGGAATCCTTGCCCACGATTCGCTTGCGAAAACAATAACGGCAATATGAACCGCAGCGTTCCGTCACCAGCAACAGGCCGGTCTGCGGGTACTTGTGCTGCAGTCCCGGAACGACCGTGTTGTCGTGTTCGCCACTCGTATCCAAGGTGCCTGGGCTCTCGAACTCGTCCAGTGAGGGCTCTACAATGCGCCTCAGCTGATCGTAGTAGCTGCCTTTGGCAATCTGCTCGCGATAGAACTTTGTGACATGATAAGGCGTGATGTTGTTGATTTGCAGTTCGCTCTCGCTAACTACGCGCGTTTCTTCGATGAAGTTCAGTACGCGTGCTTTGCAATCCTGCGGATCAGCTATGGTTTCCATTGCGACACCTCGTCTGTCCTGACCAGCGCGTTTTATGCGATACGAGCTGCTCGTCTACACTACAGCAACAACAGTGGATCGATACCTACCGGGTGTGGTGAGGGCTACCAGAGTCGGGAGTTGAGAGAGGCACTCTGTCCAGCTCAGCCGCACATTTGCAGGTGTCCGGTCGCCGGCGTTCAAGGCAGTCCAAGCAGCGGCTGCAAGCCCAATGCTCTGGTAGGCACCAGGCACGCTGGCACTGCCAAACATAGCAAAGCTCTGCGGAGCCAAGCTCTGGAAGTTGTAGCGGGTAGCACCATCGGTGTAGACCGCTTGCATGTTGATGGTCTCACCGGAGCCGGTCGGAAGATTCTTGATGGGCGATGCCAGCTGAGCAGCCCAACCCCGCTTGTCGCCCGGATGACGGCTCGGCTCGGTCGCACCGTAGTACGCAACATGATTGTTATGCGCTGCGACCGAGGCCTGAAAAAGCCCCAAGCCTGATCGGCGCGGACCGAGCCCTGGATATCAGGAGCCCTCGTTGCGCCAAGGTCATTGGTGCCAAAGCTGCCAGAACCAAAGCCTGCCACTGACGTAAGGCCGGCGCCGACATTATATAGGTTACTCTGGTAGTAACGGTCGAATCAACAGCCGAGATCGATGCAGTCCTGCCCTGGCCGAAGTCTGCGCAAAAGAAGTCGGGTCGACGTTTTCCGACGACGTCCAACTACTTTCGCCCCCAATTCATCATGACTTGCGGCGCCCTCTCGAACGCTACCGATGGATCGACGAGCTAACTAGCGTCGCGATACGGATGATTCCGCTCGCGCCAATCATGCCTGATCGAGCTCGTGAGAGGCGCAATAACTTTGTACGAAACGAACAAACGTGCAGGCTGGCTCCTCCGTTGTGATCAAATGGAGTCACAACCGTCCGAGGCAACAGGTGACTCGAAAACTTGCTATGCGCGCGACAACATTGCAGAGCGCCAGTTCGGTGATGAGCTGGGGGCACATCGATCTGGGCGACATATTGCGGAGCTCTTCGCAGCGTTCTCGGCGCCAGCAATACTGATCGCGGGTCACTACCAGCTGACGCTATCTGCGCGTGGATCGTGGTTTTGTGAGCACAGAGCGCGGGTCCGATAGACCGATGTGCTGCCTCCTCTTGGGCATCGCATCGCGATCGCTCTCGATGGCGAACTCGCCATCGAGCTCATTCATGGTTCAAACGACTATCAGCGCTGCCGAATTTTTTGACCTTGCCCAACGGGTTAATCCAGTTTGAAGTTCGTGCTGGCCTACGACAAGGACCAGAGCATAGAGCGCAGTCGCTTCTCGGAAGAGCAGACCATCGGGATTTGAAAGGAGCATGAGGCCGGCGTTTCGGCCGCCGATTTGTGCCGCGAGCATGGCATCAGCGACGCTACAAATGAAAGGCCAAGTTCGGGGGACGGAGGTCTCCGAGGCCAAGCGGCTGAAGACGCTCGAGGACGAGAACACGCGGCTGAAGCGGCGGCTAGCAGACGCCGTGCTCAAAATCTGCGCTGCCGCGCATTGATAGACGGCCGACATACCAGCGCTTGTGCGGCTCGCCCCATTAGCGTCGGGGAACAGCGATTCGGTGACACGCATCGAATAATTCGATCAAAACCTCAAATTTGATGGGATTTTAAGTTAGGTTATAGCCAGTGGTTTGATGACCATCAAAATGGCTGCTTCCGCGCATGAGAGCTCGTGCGCTTGTGGCTTATAATGTGCGCCGGATCCGCGTCGAGCGCGGTATTCCGCAAGAGCAATTAGCCTACGATGCAGGTATTGACCGCTCCTACATGAGCGGACTTGAGCGCCAACAGGCAAACCCGACAATCGATCTTCTCGATCGCCTGGCCGAGACGCTCGGCGTGGCCGTCTCGGAGCTGTTTGTTCGGCCGTCCAAGGGTGCGCCGCCGCCCGCTACCTTACCTAAAGGTCGCAAGCCGAAGTCGGCACGCCGCAAAAAGACGTAGCCCCCGTTACAGCACCGAGCTGTTGACGCAGATCTTCTGCGGTCCTGGACCAGTATCAGTGGCCTAGCGTGGAGTTTAAGCGCAACCGACCCTTTATAAGCTGCAATCCCCCTGTGGACATCGAGTAATGTGATGAATGTTCATTCTGGCGCCGGAGCAGACAGTGGCGGCTCAAGACGACGACGTTCCTTTGAACGCCATCCGCGCTTTTGTGACCGTTGCCCGCGAAGGCAGCGTCACGCGCGCTGCCACCACTTTGGGAACAACACAGAGTTCAGTCAGCCGCTATTTGTCTGTACTGCGGGACTATCTGGGTGCTGACCTGATCGAGCGGCGTGGACGGCGCAGTGATTTAACCGAGTTTGGGAGGCTATTCGCAAACGCAGTCTCTGAACCGATCGAAACGGTCGGCTTCACCGCGAAGAGAATGCGACGCCGTGCAAGCGCAGGAGGCAATCGGATTGTGGTCCGCACGTCACTATCGACCTTTGCTTTCTCTCTTCTTATTCCAAATCTGCAGGCGTTCTCTTCTGAAGCCGGTGGCGTGATCGTGGACATCGTCAGCTCGCTGGCGCCGCCGACATCTTCGGATGATTTCGATATTTTGATTACACGGGATCTTTCCGTCATCGAACCCGCCGACAGTTGGGAGATCTACAAAGAGGAGCTGGTGTGTGTCGGCCCGCCAAAGCTCGTCGGGGGCAGAGAGCTCTCGATTGTCCGCTCAACCCCTATACTGAACATCACGTCCCGTCCCGACATCCTGCCGACATGGCTGAGAGCCATGAACCTGTCTTCAAGTGACATACGAGCGGGCGCACGGTATGATCACAACTATCTTGCTTTGCCGGCCGTCATGACAGGAAAATGCCTTCTTGTCGCGCCGGAAATCATCGTCAGTGATCTGGTGCGAGGGGGCGCTTTGCAGATAGTCCCCGGCTCCCGGGCTCCAAGTGGCATGCAATACCGCGCCTATGCTGTGGATCGCAGCGCGCACCCCGAGATTGCACGTTCTTTCTGCCGATGGCTGGCTCGGCTTTGCAAGAAGGTCGCACTTGCACAGGCTGCCTGACGTCTAGCGGTCTCCCTCAATCCGGTACAGCAGGAGATCAATGTTCAAGTCGAGAGCGCTCAAGTTAGAAGCTATTCCAGCATAGCCGTCAAAGCCTACGCAGATGGCGCCGCTCGGGTGCAACAATCAAGACGCCAACCATGAGATCTGAGCGCAAAGTCTTTATGCTATCCGACATCGTGCCATGGCAGCAGAAGAATTGGCCGGCAGAACGGAAGGTAGGCCGCTTATCGCGCCGCCCCCTCTACTTGTCATCCCTACCCCTGCGTTTGTTGAGCAATGCTCGCCAGCGAAGGCGCATGAGGCGACGCCCCAGCTTAACAAGACGAACGGTTCGGCTGCGCAAATCGTCTGTTTTCCAGGCGCGCTCGGCCACACGATGACTTCCAAACAGGCCTTGCGCAATTTGGCGGTAGCTATTTCCTTCCTGCCATCCATCCACTGCGCGCAGCGCAAGGATCAGCCGACGCTGCTTCAAAGCCGGCATAGCAAGAGGAGGCTGTCCGAGCGGCCGACGCTCGAGGGCGAGCCAAAATCGACGTGCAGCCCCCAAGCGAAGCTCGAAATCGGCGTCGAGCGGAAGATCAAGGACGACAGCATATCCGCTCACTGGAGGCTCCTTCAGCCAAAGGCGATGCTTCGTACCCCCGAGCGGCACGATCGCATGCCATCCATCCGGCGCGCGGCGAAGCTCGCCGCCCCGCAGATTGTCGAAAGCGAGCTGATAGCTTTTGGGTGCAATGCAGTTGGCCGGCCGCACAGCCAGTACGGTCGGCAGCACCTCGGGTGCCCAAAAGACTGAATGCTCGTCGAAAGTCCTTTGCGGGTCAGCAGGAAAACGAGAGCCCCCACTTGCGTCGGAACTGGCCCGCCGCTGCGCTTGAACGTTCGCGGCGAGATAGCCGCTTATAATCCTCTTGGTAGTCGCGATCCCGGCGCAGCCATTCCCAGGCCAGGTCGGCAGCATCCGCCTTCTTCAGGCCGCTGTACGCTTCCTCAGATCTCCAGTCAGTATCCGGCATCGCACCCTTCCCGCATAATCTTCAGACGCGGCGAAATGCACCCGATGATTGTGGCTCTTTCCGGTGCTTCCTTACCGTGTGCGCGCCTCGCACGCACTTAATGGATGGAATGATCAACTTTTGCGATCGCGAGGCATTCGGCCGATCCTGACATCCGCGCTGATCATTGTTTTGGCCAACCGCTACGTAGCAGATCGCGATAGCCGTGGCCCGCTAGCCACTTGGCCCGCGTCAGATGACTTTCGAATGTGCGTCGCGCACGATCCGGTTCAACGGCGGGGTCAAGCCCAAGCACAATTCGCGCGACTTCGCGCCAGTCTGCCTTGTCCGCGTCCGCATCAAGAAGTCGCATGTAGGCAACAGCGTGCTCCTTGTCATATGACGTAAGCTCGTCGACGGTGGGCGCCAATTCTGCGACCTTCGGCTCGGCTGGCACTGCCTGAAAACTCCTACCCAGCTGAAAAATCGACCGAAATCAGAGCAACGATAACTAGTTTGAGGTCGTGTTGGTACCTGCCCAATGGTCGCACGCCAACCTCCTTTTCGCGCCAAGACGGCAATCGCATATCGGCTCACACTGACCTGGTGGCCTCCATCCTGCGCTTTCACGTTTTCATCGCAGTCCATACTGGAAGCGATTGCAGATGTGCCCGATAACAAGGTTGTCCTTGCTGTTCTGTTCCTCGGCCGAAGGCACGGTGGTCCCCAGTGACCGGCCCGGTCGCACTCGTGAAAGGCAATAACCAGAATCGGCCAATTGAAGAATATTCGTTTCTCTTTCGAGCCATATTTGAAGATTCGTCCTATCTAGTCGCGGTCCCGGGAAAACGCCGCAGGTTGCTCTGAACGCGATTTCTTCTCTGCCGCTAATGGCAAGCTATGGCCCCGCGAGAACGCTTGTGATGGTCAACGAGAAGGCGGGCACGCGCTAGCTGCGTCTGCATCTCACCGTTGCCTTACTCCTCGAAGCAATTGGGCAGCACAGCCACTGCTGCTCCGAGCTTATCGTAACAGTCCGGCTATAACCAGTGGTTTCATAATCATCGGAATGGCTGCCTCTGCGCATCAACGCTCGTGCGCTTGCGGCCTGGAGTGTGCGCCGGATCCGCGTAGAGCGCGGCATTCCGCAAGAGCAATTGGCCAATGATGCCGGGATCTACCGCTCATACATGGGCTGCATTGAGCAGAAGAAAGAGAACCCGACCATTGAGCTCCTGGACCGCATCGCCGCGCCCTCGGGTGTTCACTTGTCCGAATTGTTCGCTGAGCCGGTCAAGGATGCGACGCCCCCAAGCCCGACGCAAACCGGCGCGCCCCCTGTCAGAACAGGAGGTAATTATTGTGAGAGCGATGTTTCAGCTAACGCGGGGAGGAGCGAGCCGGAGCGGCCCACATGCTTCATCGATCTACAGCCGACGCTTCCGATCTCCTGCTCCAGCCGATGTCGTCCAGCAGGGTTCCGCTTAGCGACCCCCTGGGCAGCCTGTCATAAGGCCGATTCTTCAAAATGAGGGTTGCCCCGCTCGCCGTAAACCTACCGACGGTCGCTTGAAACAGAGGTTTTCGAAGAGTCTGCTTGGAGCTGTGGTCGGCTATCGGGTGGGGTCCGGGTGATCGCAACGCGGCAACCAAGAGACTTCCGCAAGGGCATGGAGGGACTTGCTACCCTGGTGCGCAAGAGCATGAGAGCAGATCCCTCGTCTAGAGCTGTCGGTCGGAGGATCAAGCTGGTGTGCGGCTTGAGGATGGGACCTCTCGCTGGCCGAAGATCGGGAAAGTGTGGTTTCCTTGCATGGGCGCAATTTAGGCGCTCCTGGAAGGCTCGACCGGCGGTCTGTTTATGGAACACGTAAGACGCCGGCACGATCGCGAGCGGGATAGTTTCAGCCGGCGCCGGATGCGGTGAATCAGGGCCCTCCGACGCGTCGCGGGATGGTGGCGAATATGTTCTGAATTGGGTGTGAGCTACCCCCGGCCTGACTATCCCGATACGATGAAGGGGATGCTGCTCGCCGAGCGAGAGCCAACGGTTTCATCAGATCATCAAAAACGCAGCGTCACCGGTTTGACCGGCGAACAGAGACGATGCCTGAAGATTAATGCTATTGGGCCTGGAAGAAGTTGAGCAGGTGGCAGCTGCGCCCGTTAGCCGGTCTGGCGCATAAGAAACCCGGCTCCGCTCGACATTGCAGGGCCGCAACTTAGCGTTAGGTCTCCCGGCGTCTTGCGAAATCCGGGAGATGCGGACCATGTCAGGCAGCCTTTGCGGCCCTTGATTTTGGCCTCTTCACGTGCCGTACGCGGGCGTCAATCGCAAGCTGGTCCATGGCCCAGTGAGGACTGCCGGTATTGTTGACAGGATACGGCTCAGTCACGCGATTGTCCCAGATTACGACGTCGCCTGATTTCCAGTTCCAGCACAGGGTGTTCCGGGGCGCAATGAGATAGGATTGCAACCGTTCAAACAGTCTTTGGCTGGGATCGCGCTGCAGGCCGACGAAGTTGTTCACGGAACGACCGAGCGATAGCATGCGTTCGCCGGTCTCGGGATGAACACGAACAATCGGATGTGTCGTTTCGTAGATCGTTCCGGTGGATACGCCGTAAAACCAACGCCGCTTGTTGGCTTCGCTGGCCCTCTCTGACGCAGTGAGATCAGATGCGACGAAGCTCACAGCCCAGAGGTTATCTGCGAGCATCCGCAGGGGATCGGGAAGATCAAGATAAGCGGCCGCCCTGCTCGACCAAGCAATGTCGCCACCAAAAGGCGGGTCCGCTGCGAGCCGCAGCACCGAAATGGCTGTGCGGACCTGCTCATCGTTCATCTGGTTGAGATGACTGCAGCCGCGATCAGACAGCTCTTGCCGGATCGTTGAACCGCCCATTGTGTCCGCCATTGTGGGATTCGGTATCAGCGAGCCGAGCCGGCGCACAAAGCCCTGCTGCTGTGCATCGTCGAGATGTCCCTGATCACGGAAGAAGATGACCTTATGCTCTAGCAGAAGCCGGTTGAACGCTACGATGACATCGTCAGGCAAATCGTCCGACAGCGCAATGTTCTTGATTTCGGCACCAAGCCGCTCCGCGTGCTTGACGATATCTGCTCGCGGAATGACATTTTCAACAGCCATTGTTCCACTCATGACGGCGCCTCTTTCTGTGCATGTCCAAACAAGCTCAGTGGTGATCGCGTCTGGTGACAAACCCAGCAAAACCAGCTGGACGCTACAGATCCGAATTGTCTGAGCTAGGATCACCGCGCCGCTCAATTGGGCGGCTGAATTCTGATACACACCACCAGCATCTTAGAATCCGACTCCCTCTGCGTGTCGAGACGGCTAGTGCCGTTCTCATCGCAGGACACTCGCATATGAGGCCCCCAGATCGATTTGCAGCCTCATCAACAGTGCAGATCATAGACGCAATCCATGTCCAGTCTATGAAACGAAACCAGCTTTCTTTTCGAGCTCGCGCAACGTTCTCCTCGTTCAGAACTCATGCTTGGAAAATCCTTGAACACGACTGCGCTGGACCTCATTCAACCCGCGCGACCTCATGGGCACGATCAAGATTGGAAGTGGTTCGAGGCCTGCGCTTGCGAAGCGGATAGCACCACGGCCTTGAAAGTTAGCTCTATCTCTAGATGTACACGCTAGCTCTATCTACAGATGTATACTACTGCCTCAACTACTTCAACGGGTTCGTAATCATTTTTCTGCGACTTAGAGTTGTTCATTGAGCGGCTTGTTTGATCAGCTGATCTTGCTGTCATCACTTGGAGTAGCGGGAGAGCCGCGCAAAGTGAGGAGGCTGCAACTTCCGATGCAGCTTAACAATGGACTCAATCCCTCCATTTTCTCCGAAATTTGCACTTGGCACGAATGCAGGTGCCCCGGCGCTGACCGCCTTTGGTTCGCCCGGAGACGGTAGATTTTCCTTACTGAGTGCATGCCGTTTGGCTTTGTAGCAGTTGAGCACACATAATAGAAACAGAGCCCGACCGCCGAGGAATATCGCTCCCCTGAGACAACAAGGCGTCTTTTGCGCTCTCAGACTGCAAGCCGCAAATTCCTACTGGCTATTTTTGCCTTTACGACACTGAACGCCACGCCAGATTTCAGATTCACAAGCCGGGCTTTCATCTTCCTCATGATCGCCCTCTCTTACTCACCTCCACAATTGTGAAGCACTCTTGTCAGTTTCATACTAAAAAGCACTCGCTGGAGGCTCTCCATAGCGCCGACGCAAAAGGCCCGGTGAACCCGCCGATAGCTCGACGAAACCGGTGAGACGGGCAGTGCGACGATGAGGAAATTTAGACTGGACAAACTCGATCACGGCGGCGCGATGCCGGTACGCTGACTGACCAGGCGCTCGCGGGTCGGGCGCCTTCGCGTCTACTCCTCTACCAGTTGCGATGCTATCTTGGCGGTCAGCGCAGTGGCCGGGTTGTCTGCCTCAAATCGGCAATGTCGCTTCATTTGAAGGACTCCTGATTGACGACATCTAAATCAGCAGCCGCACGCCATTTGTCGCCCAAACGCTTGCACCCTCGTTTGGGTGAAGCCTGGCGCTCATTTAAGCACGAAGACTACGGCGCCGGGGTCTTCCTTGCAATGAAAGCCGTTGAAGTGGCCGTGCGCGACGCTGCTGGTATGTCGCCCAGCGATCTAGGGATGTCCTTGATGCGCAAGGCGTTCAATGTTTTTGCCGGCCCGCTGTCGGATTATAGTGCAGAATCTGCCGAACGACAGGCCCGCAGCGACCTTTTCGCCGGAGCTATCGGCTCTTACAAGAATCCTCATTCGCATAGAGACGTATTGCTCGACAATCCGGCTGAAGTAGCCGAGATAATGATGTTCGCGAACCACCTATTGCGAATTGTCGATGCAAGCGCAGCTCGCACGTTTGCTTCGATCACCTCTCAGCCGCTTACCCCGCAAGAGGAGAGAATTTTACGCATGTGGTTTACGATCGACATGAACGATGGGCGCTCGCTGAAAGAAATAGGTTTACAATTCGGATTAGCGCCGAGAGAGGTTCAAAAGATCATTCACAAGGCGATGCGAGAATTGAAGCATCGCTCCGTCTATAACCAGCTAATAGCGGCTTGCTAACACGAACCTAAAGGATATGCAGGGTTTGCTGGACAAGCTCGAGCAGTCGCAGCTCGGTAAGCAAGTATCGTCGTGGCTCGGTAAGGGCAAGAACTTGCCGATCACAGCTGATCAGCTTCGCGCAGCATTGGGCAATGATCAGGTCCAACAGCTAGCGATGTACTTTGATTTCGCGATGGATAAGATGCTGGCCGTTACCGCTGAGAATCTTCCAGATATCGTGGACAAATTGAGCCCTAACGGAAAGTTACAGCCGCTAGTGGTTGGCTATTGGCTAATTGCTTTGATGTGATGCTGTCGAACGATCGGCATAGCCAGGCGACTTTTCGGACCGCAATTTCGCACTGAGTGGCATGACCGAAGTGCACGTTATGGCCCTTCGCAACCGACACCGTCCTATTCGGCTTGGGGCCAATCAAGACGGTTTAGCCTGATCTCTGTCATACCCGGTCTACCGTCACAGCCGACATCCAGGCGGCGGGCCTGCCGCCGCTGGATGCAAGCATTACCGAACCGGTGACCGGCGCTCCTGGCTTCAGGGAATACGACGGGGTGTCTAGAAGGTTCTATCGTTTACAACTATCAGCCGATGGGATGTTATCTCTCAATTAAGGGGCGACACATGCGTTTGGTATCTGCCCATTTGTCGGTGGCTAACGCTCTCGCGGAGCAAGAGCGGCTTGCGGGCAGCTCTATCATTTCAGACGGTTCCAGAAAAATGAAATGTCCACTCGCGAAGCGGACCGGGCTTACTTTTGTCGGAGTTTTATCCACGCGCTCGCGCAGCGTGTCGGCGGCAACGGGCGTGTGAGCGGCGGCAGCATCGCAAGGCCGTATTCCTTGCCCACCTGCTGCACCGCCTCCACGATGATTGAATCGCGCGCGCCATAACGAGCACCTTGCCCTCGAAGTCCTCCCGCACCAGAATTTCCAAGGATTGACCGAGCTCGAGGCGGTCGGCCGCGATGCGAGCAGGATCAGGTCCGGCAGATCGGTGGCGAGCCGGCCTGCAGCTCGTTCGCACTGCTGCACGCGCTGGTAACGAAGCGTCGTGCGCTGCTCACCTGCTATCGGCGAGCTTTCGAGGGTACCACAACCTTCAACATGTCGTACCTGCCTTATCTGATAGCCCAGGATCGCAAGGCAGTGACATCCGTCAGGCCTCGATCCATCAGCAGCGAATTCCACCTCGAAGTGACTTGCATCCGTTGTCTTCTCGATCGACAGGTCTCCAGCCGCCACATGCCCACATTCATGCAGGAGAAGAAACTGGATCGCGAAGAATCTAAGGTTGCTCCCAGCCTCAAGTGGGTACCGCCGGATGTCGGTGACAAGGGAATTGCGCCAAGTTTCCAGATCACGTCCGGCGTGTCAGCTGTCCCGAGGTGAACGTACCAGTGGATCATCATTCCGAACTGCCAGCCGATCTGTTTAGAGAACCGCTTGGCGAGGTAGGGCGGGGCATCTTCGTCCCATTGCTTTCGTTCGGGTGCCGGCGGTACCGACTCCTCGTCGTCGAACCACAGCAAGATCAGCGTCTGGTCCCATTGCCCCAGATGACGGGTGTCTTCGATGAGCGCTCCGTCACGCTCCCAATCCTCGAACCGCGCATCAGGCTCGGCTTCCTCGAGGCCGGATAGGCTCTCGCCGGCGCGGACGCGCACGCTGTAGGAATCGGCCGGCAGAGGCACGCCCAGTTTGATCCAGACCTTAGCCTGACGGAGGCGCGCGCACCGATCGGGCGCTGTAGCGGATCTTGCCCCCTTCCGAGACGACAAAGGCGCAAAGTTCGCGCGAGAAAGTCGCGAATCGCGAGCCGTTGGAAAGCAGCGACGCGTCGAACTCGTCCGCCAGTTCGCCGATCGCGGCGAGTCGCGTGCCGGCGCTGTCGACCCTGGCTTGAACCACTGGTAGGGCAGCAGCAGTTCGGCGGTGAAGACGTCGCGCGATGTCGCCCGGCGGTCGGCGCGCATACAGGCGCAAGACTGACGCTCTATGACGAGGAACACTTCCGCTCAAGGTCCCTAAGCAGCCCTAGTTGTCCCTGAGCGGGGACCGCTCCTTTCGTAGCGGGAAAACGAAAGGCCGCCAACCGAGGCGGCCTTTGATTATTTCAGAGAGCTGTTGATCGAAGCGAACTTCGTGCTGAGTTTCGTGCCCAGTCCATTCACAGCTGCAATGATAGCAAGTGATATACCCGCGGCTATCAACCCATATTCTACGGCGGTAGCTCCAGACTCATCGCGTAAAAAACGAACTAGGATTTTCACGGTGCGTGCCCTTCTCAAGGTTAAGCGCTCAGGACTTTGCCGGCAATTTGTTAAAGTCAGCAAACGCTCGTTCGTTATCGGCGCGCGAACTTTGTACGGAACGGACCGAGATATGCGCGCGCTCTGTAAGGCCGAGGTCAACCTCTTATCGGCGCAGCCCTAGCCGCAATCTGGTGCAGGTGGCAATTTCGGCGCTGGCAATTCGGGCTTGTCGCCCAAGCAGCTTCGAGGCTCGAGGCTGCATTCAAGTAGCCACTTTCGCGCGCCACATAGAGGTGATGCTGCTTTGTCGACTTCGCCTTAGGAAACGAGTCACTCTCAAGTGCAAAAAAGCCGGGACACCAGTGGCGCCTTTAGCAATTCCAGCGGAGGCGCAATGTTAGTTCATCGCTACGTTTAACCAGCCGCTCCGGGAGATCCCGCATGCCGACTCAGATGCGCCGCGTCGCAGTTAAAACGTTCGTTGTTACCGCCTGCGTGGCGTTCGCCTTCACTTGCTTGCCCAAGGCCGGCATGGCGCAGGAACAGCCGATCCTGACCATCAGCGGCAAGATCAATGCCTCCGACGCCGAAGCGGGCCTCACCTTCCGCCGCTCCGACCTCGAAGCGATGGGAATGGTGAGCTTCGAAACCAGCACGCCCTGGTACAAGCAGCCCGTCAAGTTCGAAGGCATTCGACTCGATAAGTTGATGCAGAACGTCGGCGCCACTGGTCAGCGTGTGATCGCTATGGCGCTGAATGACTACAGCACCGAGATTCCCGTCGAGGACTTCGCGAAATACAATGCTATCCTTGCAATCAAGCGCGACGGCGAATATATGCCGATCCGCGACAAGGGGCCGCTGTTCATCGTCTACCCATACGATTCGGACCCAGAGCTGCGAAGCCAGAAGTTCTACAGCCGCTCGGCGTGGCAGGTGAACCGCCTGATCGTGAAGTAACATGCAAACTCACGTGTCGCTCGACTGATGACAGCCAAGTCGAACCTTCGCACGATCAAGATCTTGCTCGCGCTGGTCATCGGCGTGTTCGTTGCCGCCACCGTCTACATCTCCGCATTGGTGATAGAGCGCCAAAGCGCGCTCGAGCGCGTCTCGCGTTACAATGTCGCTTGGTTGGTCGGTCAGGCGACATCGGAGTACACGCGTCTCCAGCAACGGGTAAGCGCCTTTGGCCTCCCGGACAGCAAGGTCAGCGTGGACGAGGTGCGCCTGCGCTTTGACATCATCGTCAATCGACTTTCGCTCCTGCGCACCGGCGAGGTCGAGCAGTTCGTGAAAGAAGATGCGGAATACGCCGCGACCATCGACGCGCTCGCGCGAGCCCTTGATACCGTCCAGCCGTACCTCGACGATCTGAAGCCGGCGCATGTTCCGAGACTGCTGGAGATCCTGCTGCCGCTGGATGCCCGTCTCGCCCAGCTTGCTGCCGCTGCCAATCGCGTCGGCGGCGACCGCGTCGCGGACGATCAGCGTCAGCTGATCCGCCTGCACTGGAGCTTCTCGGCAATGGCGGCGGGGCTGATCGTGTGTGGAATCGCACTGATCATCTTGCTTGCCTGGCACAATCGCCTGCTACAGAGAGCCCACAACGAGATGCAAGCGCTCACCAACGACCTCCGGGTCACATCGGAAAACCTGGCAGAAGCTCATCAGGAGGTGCAGTTCGCCAATGCCGAGCTGGAGCGGCAGAACGAGACGCTTGTCCGGCGCGATCGTGACCTGCGCACGCAAAACGAAAGGTTCGAGGCTGCACTCGGCAACATGTCGCAGGCACTTTGCCTGGTGGACGCACAGCAGCGACTCGTCATCTGCAACCAGCGCTATCAAGCCATGTTCGGTTTCGACAAGAACCTCCTCAAGGCCGGCACGCCGATGCGTCATCTCGCTGAATTCCTTTCCGCGAGCGGCGAGAATGGCGCCAGCCTGTACCAGGTTTATGCCAATCAACAGCCCCTTATCCGTGAGAACCGCCCCCGGACCTACTTCGAGGAATTGACCGACGGCCGGACCGTGGGCGTATCACATCAACCGCTCAGCGAGGGGGGCTGGGTGGCAACATATGAGGACCTGACGGAACGGAGGCGTGCCGAGGCGCGGATCGCGCACATGGCGCACCATGATGCATTGACCGGTCTGCCAAACCGCACGTTGTTTCACGAGCACATGATTGCGGCGCTTGAGCGTGCCGAAGATGGCGGAGCGTTTGCAGTTATGCTGCTTGACCTCGACCGTTTCAAAACGGTGAATGATACGCTTGGCCATCCGGTCGGAGATGCGCTGCTGAAATCTGTGGCGGAACGCCTGAGCGAGACCGTGCGGCCCATCGATCTGGTTGCCCGGCTCGGCGGAGACGAATTCGCCGTGCTGGCGATCGATGCATCCAATCACGACATTTCCCAGTGTGCCGACCGAATACTTCGGGCGATGGCCGAACCATTCGAGACCGGTGGACACCACATCAACATCGGAACGAGCATCGGCATCGCGCTCGCACTCGCCGACGGCAATGCTCCTGATGAGCTGCTCAAGAATGCAGACCTCGCCCTGTATCAGGCGAAGGCAGCGGGCCGGGCGACCTTCTGCTTTTTCGAAGCAGAAATGGATCTGGAGCTGCAGGCGCGCCGGCAGATCGAGTTAGACTTGCGGGTTGCGCTGGCGGAAGGTGAATTTCACCTCGTGTACCAGCCGCAGGTCAATCTGACCTCGGGCCGGATAACCGGGTGCGAGGCGTTGCTTCGCTGGAACCACCCGGTGCGGGGACCTGTGCCACCGTCCGAATTCATTCCCATCGCTGAAGAAGCGGGCTTTATTCCTGCGATCGGTGACTGGGCGCTGCGTCAGGCCTGCCATGAAGCGGCTGGCTGGCCATCCGATGTCAAGATCGCGGTCAACATGTCACCTGCGCAGTTCAAGAATCCGAACCTTCCACACAACGTCGTGATGGCGCTGGCGGCCTCAGGTCTCCCAGCCGAACGGCTAGAGCTCGAGATCACTGAATCGCTACTACTGCAGGATAATGACACCACGATGGCTACCCTGCATCGGATGCGCGAACTCGGGGTCGGGATCGCGCTTGATGACTTTGGCACCGGGTACTCCTCGCTCAGCTATCTTCGGCGCTTTCCGTTCGACAAGATCAAGATCGACCAGACATTCGTCCGCGAGATGACCACCGATGCCGATTGCATGTCGATCATTCAGTCCGTAATCGATCTCGCGCACACGCTGCGCATGAAGACAACTGGTGAGGGAGTGGAAACAGTGCAACAGAAAGACAGCCTGCAAGCGGCCGGCTGCACCGACGCGCAGGGTTTTCACTTCTTCCGGCCTATGCCAGGCAAACAGATTGCAGATTTGCTGGCGCCTGGTGCGAATCGGGGGGCGGCGGCCTAGGCGGAAGTTATCGGGTCGGCGCTTTGCCCCGCCGCGTTGCACGGTTACTCAAGTCTACTCGCGATCGAGACAGCATTTTGCGAAGCTGACGTCGGAATATATCTGCGCGCTGAGCAACAATACCTCCTTTATTTGGCGCATCGATGGGCGCGCGCAGTGCATTCAGCATTCGGACGGCTCATGGCGACAGCATCTGGGACGAGTATCTCGGCTCAACTATTCCGTGGCGTTGAAGCTGCATCTCTACCAATACGTTTCGCGCATCGCCGAAGGTTACAAGCAATACAAGAGCAGTGGCCTCAACTACGATCCGAAATTCCATTGGCTATCAAGACTTGAGTCCCTGGAACTTTACGTCCGGCACACCCGACCGGCGTTGAGCGATGTGCTCCGGCTCGTCCTGCCGTTGCTCGGTCCGGTACGCTATAAACTCTCGATGAAGCAGTTCGCTAATTATCATGAACTCTGGCGCGAGGCGTGAGCCATTGCGTGGCAGCATGCGGATGGGACTGGACGGACTCCTGGGCATCAACGTGCTTGCGATCGCGGCCTCTTGTGAAGTCAACGACTGTCCAGCCCAGCGAAGTCGACAGTCTCGACTCGTAATGCAAGTTCGATCGAAATGTGATCCTCTCGCGTGAAGGGCGTCTCGAGGAAGGACTGAGGCGGCGTGCGGAGACGCATTCTAAGAGGATAGTCCCTCGTTTTCGTCACTGTCTTTCCGCTCGCGACGGAAGTCGTGCGCCCTCTCGGGACATGAGTCGGCGCGAGGCGCCGCCCACGGGCTCACGCGAAGATGTCGTGCAGTCCTGAACGTTTGCGTCACTAGGGCGTCAGGCTCCGGCCGGATTGCAGTAAATCGCGGAGTTGCCGCTATGTTCGCAGACTTGCACGCTTTCAAGCCACACTCTGGCCGCGGTCTTCTTCACGACATAGTCCGATACGTGATCGAAAGCGTACCTTGCAACCGCTTCGCACCCTACCGCCGGCAACACGCGAAGCTCTGCCAACCCCGCGCGCTGCAATGATTCAAAGGCGGTCAGGTGCGGATCGTCCGCCGCGGCCAGCGTCGTGTGATCGAACATGTGATGCAGCCACGCCTTGACCTCCTTCAGGCCGCCGAAATCGAAGCACCAGTTGCACTCGTCGAGTTCGCGCGTGGCGAAGACAAAGGCGAAGGACAGGGCGTACCCATGCAGCAGGCTGCAATGCGAGTGCGTCGCGCGCCACTGCCGGAAGCAGCATGACAAGCCTTCGCTGTGACCGTACGTCTTGGTCGAACGGTAGATCGGACCGGCAGCGGCGGGTGCAAGCGGCGGCGAGGAAGGTTGAGGCAGCAGCCCAGTTACCATGCGCAATTCCTCGTCTTGACGAACGCTCATGCGGTGATGCGCCGTTCCAGCGCCAGCGCCTCGTGCAGGAATTCGTTCTTCAGATCTTGATTGTGCAGCATCTCACCGAAGAAGGCGCTGTTGATCATCCGGCTCTGCTCGCTCGCGCGGACCCCGCGGTGGGTCCTACACATGTGAACCGCGCTGATCCGGATGGCGAGCCCCTTCGGGGCAGTCGCGTCGACGATGTAGTTGCCTATCTGGGAGACGAGCTCCTCCTGGATCTGCAGTCGCGCGCAGAAGTACTCGACGATGCGGTCGTATTTCGACAGGCCGATGATCTTGCCCTCCGGCGATGGAAGCACGCCGACGAAGGCTTGTCCGTGGATCGGCAGGAGGTGATGCGCACACGTCGAGCGCACGTCGATTGGGCCGGTGATAATCAGACGATCATAGCGTTCGACGTTTTCGAATTCGGTGATTTTCGGCGGCGCATCGTAACGCCCGCGCAGTACTTCCTCAACGAACATCCTGGCGACCCGTCGCGGCGTATCGCGGGTGTTATGATCGTTGACATGGTCGATACGCAGAACGTCGAATAACTCCTCCAATTTCTGCGACGCTTCCGCGATCATCGCGGCTTTCGCCGCTCGATCGGCAAATCCCTCAATAGCTTCGTTGCAAAGTGCGGCGCCGTGCGGCGACGGCCGCAATGTCTTGACATTGTCATCCATGCTATCCCCTACTGCGTTCCGTGCGATCCCTGGCTGGCATGTCACTCGCGTAATCTGGCCGAACCCCCGGTTCAGTTTAAAGGCATCGGTTGATTCGGCGCGAGCGAGCCGGCGGGCGCCACCGGTCAGAAAGTTGTTCGAAGAGAACTTCGTTCTGAGTTTCGTGCCCGGTCCATTCACAGCTGCAATGATAGCAAGTGAGATACCCGCCGCCATCAACCCATATTCTATTTCTATGGCGGTAGCTCCAAGACTCATCGCGCAAAAAGCGATCTAGCGTTTTCATGGTGCGCGCCCTTCCAAGGTCAAGCCTCAGGATCTTGCCTGCAATTTGTTAAGATCAGCAAAATCTCGCTCGTTATCGGCGTGCAAACTTTGTACGAAACGGACCAAGATATTGCGCGCGCTCAGTAAGCGCCGCGGTCAACCTCTTACCGGCGCAGCCGTAGCCGCAATCTGGTGCATGTGGTAATTTCGGCGGGTGGCCAACTCGGGCTTGTCGCCCCAGCGGGTCGACCTCGAGATCACTGAGTCCGTCTTCCTGCCCGAGGCGGATGTTAATCTCGCCCCCCTGCATCAACTGCGCGGGCTCTTTTGGTCAAATGCTGCGCCGGGGCTGTTCGACAGCAAGCCTCTGCAATGCGCCGTGCCGAAGCCTAGCCGAGCTCAAGCGGTGCTTTCCGGCGAAACGCTCCGCAACTAAGATGGAAAGCGGCACGCTTTCTATGCGATACTTCACCTCGATCCTCTCCGGGATTGGCGGCGGCGGGGTCCGGCCGGGTTAGCCTCCGTTGCCGGGCCTCGCTTCCGATCCTCGTGTTCGCCCGCGTGATCTGCGCAGCTGTTCTTGTCCAGGGCGAGTGGGGCGCATTCGAGCGCCAAACGCTGGCTGCCGCGAAGAATGCGAAGAAATTCCGTGCCACCGGTTGACTTGACGGATTTGCCGATCGGCGAACAGAAATCGTCGATTAGCTTTACGGTTTCGCCGATAGCTTGACGCCAGCGGCGATATTGTTGGAGAAACCTGGATGCGCACGCCTTGGCAGGTCAGCGATGCCCTGGACGCTGTGTTGCGTAGAACAGCGCGCCCCCGCAAACGCTGGCGCTGCGCTATGCCGAAGGCTCTGCGCCAGCTTCCGTCCCGCCCAACTGGGCAAACCCAACGACCGGGGCGAACTCAGAACCGGACAAAATTTGGGGGCAGGGGTCAATCGATATTACGCCGAGTTTTAGGATTTCTTTGCCGCAATACGGATTGCGATGATCTCGCCTGGGTGTACCGGTTTGATCTCGCCCAGTATTCCAAGATGATCTCGTCCACCATTCCGATTTGACCGTCCGGGGCGCGAGGCGTTCTGGCTGTCTGGTTTCGGGCATCGGCGAAGCCGCGTGGTCAATCTTGAATCGCGCCTCGAAGGACTTAAAATCCGTGGGCCGCAAGGCCTGTGCCGGTTCGAGTCCGGCCGCCCGCACCAGAACATTCAGATGAAATTGGGATGCCGATGAAAGAGCGATTTGAAGGAGAGCAGAACCGCCCTCAACTCGTTGCTTCGCTCCGCCGCCAGGATTTTGCAGGCGGCCAGCTTGAGATCGCCAAGGCTCTGGCCGACGCAGGAGAACTGGTCGAGTTTAGACCCGGCGAGAACATCATCGTCCAAAATGCTGTAGATAATGACATCTATCTGCTTGTGGCCGGAGTGATCGCCATCATCGTGAATGGCGCGCAGGTCGCCACGCGATCAGCCGGGCAACACATCGGCGAGATGGCAGCCATCGAGGCATCTCTCCCGCGCTCGGCAACGGTCACCGTTCTTGAGCATGCGGTGGCGCTCAAATTGAGCAGTGCGGCGTTTATGGGGATCGGCGAGAAGTTTCCCAGCGTGTGGCTGCCGATTGCCCAGGAGCTGTCCAAGCGGCTGCATCAGCGCAACAAGACCATCTATCTCCCGAACCAAGCTTCCAAGCTCTTCGTCATGTCGTCATCCGAGGCGCTCAAAATCGCGCATGCGCTTCGCACCGGACTGGAGAAAGACGTATTCAGCACTGTTTGGGATGACGGGGTCTTTTTCGCGGGCGGTTACCCTCTTGAGGCTCTGGAGAAGCAGGTGAGCGAGGCCGATTTTGCCGTTGCCATCGCCGAGCCTGACGACATCTCGGAATCACGCGGGAAAAGGGCGCCGACGGTGCGTGACAACGTGCTCTTCGAGCTGGGACTTTTCATGGGTAAGTTGAGCCGGTACCGCACCATCCTCGTTCATCCGAGAGTGAAAGACCTGAAGCTGCCCTCGGATCTCCAGGGCCTGACCCTCGTCCCCTACCAGGCAGGCGACGATGCAACCGTCGCTGAGCGCATCGCGCCGGTGTGCGAAACGATCCGCGAACTCGTGAAGCGGCTCGGTGTGCGCACCTTCGCTATCGAAGAAGATCGATAAGCCGCACGAACCAGCCGCGCTTGAGGTTGGCTTCGCTTTCAGCTTCCACTTCAATGACGAGCGGCGATGCTTGTGCGCGGAACGCCGTCGCGGAGAGATGGAGCGTCGAGCGGCGCGCAAGCGTGACAATCAGCAGCACCGCAAAATTGACGCCGACGTTCGGGTCTTCGACGATGTCGCGCATCGCATTCTGGTCTTGCAGGCTCGGCAGCGGCTCAAACGAAGGATGGGAGTGCCATTCTCCGAGATAGTTGAAGCGCTGGTAGTCGTGCCCCGTCCGCGCGAAGAACCCGTTCAGGAAAGCGCGGTTGTGGTCCAGGTCTCTCACGAAATGGGTCGCCGAGCCTCCGCAGCGCTGGATTGATAGGTCTGCGATCCGAAAAGTCTCGTCGCCGACATGCTCACCGACGAGAACTCCGCCAATCTCGCGAACGCCAGCTCCCTTGAGCTCTGCAACCAGCGTTTTGACGACGGCATGAGGAAGGATCATTTTCATTTTATGTCGAATATCTTGGCAATTTCGACGATCTCCGCAGTCGTCTCCTCGGCAGAGAGTGTCATTGCTTTCTCTATCGGAGGGGCTTCCGGCATCGGAATGGGATAGGTTTCAAAGGCTTGCGTGAACAGTCCTTCTTCCGGAGCAAGTCCTAACACGTAGACCGGCACAGGAAAGTAAGATGGATCGCGGGCGAGGAGCGTATCGATGGCCAAGCGCGCGGTCGCGGCGGCGATGCTGGTGACATCCGCGTCATCCGCGATCATCGGCGGACCTTCGCCGCCGGTCGCGTAATCTCTCGTCGCCGCCTTGGGCTGATAATTCCGCTCGGCAAACCAGTTCTCGATCGCGCGGCGCATGAGCTGAGGTGACGGCTCTACGCCGGGTCGGTAGCGGGCGATCAGACCGCCGAATCCTCCGCCGTACACCTCCGCCCAGACAACGGGCTTCGCGGCGGACTCCGCGACGGCAGAAACCAGGTTGTGGACATTGGGATTGGCGGTGGCGTTGATAATGAGATCTCTTGCCAGCAACGAGGTAATGGCGGTCTCGGCACTTCCGCTCGCTTCCTGACCGGCCATACGGACCTTACGGACGTACACTTTGGCGTTCGGATTCACGTTCTTGATCCGCTGGGTTACAGCATCCACCTTGTGGGTGCCGACATCGCGCCAGTCGAGGTCGTGCCTGACCAGGTTGTCGGGCAGCAGCAGGTCGTCGTCGAGGAGGTAGAAGTTTTCCACCCCGGAACGCGCGAGCATCGCCGCGACCTTGCTCCCCAACGATCCGCAGCCGATCACTGCGACGCTCATGCCGCGCAGTGGTTCGTGGCTGTCATCCAGCCGCCGGACCTCGGGCTCCTGCGGAATCGTCGCAAACTGGATAGCGTACTCGGCGGCTCCCCAGAAACAATGCGCCTTACTTCCTTTCAGGATCACAATGATTGACGCGTTCTCTTCGAATCCCAATGCCGCAATGGCGGTCTTGTAATCTGCCGGATTGGAGGTCGGTGGCAGCGCTTGGGCTTTCGCAATCCGCAAAATCGGGACCGTGCGCTCGTAGGTTTCGCTGCTCAAGGTCGGCGGCACGTCAGGATTGATCCAGACCTCGCCATCGCTCTTTGTGACCTTGTCGATGATGTAGACATTACTCTCAGGCCGGCAATGCACCAGCATGTTGCCTTTGAGCATTTCGCCTGTCTGCATCTCCGCAAAGAAGTCAGCCAACTTGCGTGTCATCAGCAGTCGCAACGTACGCGTGCGCAGCGATTGGCCCAGCGATACTTCGTGCCCCGAAGGCACCCTCTCCGCCTTGCCTTCGGGTGGATTTTCCGTGAAGAGCAAGCGATGCGCGCTTTCCAGCAGCATCGCGCCAGTGACGTCGCTGGTCCAGTTGTCAGGGCGGTATTCGAGGCAAAGCTCACCACCGGGACCGAACTGATGGTTCGACCACAAAGTGGTCTGCTCACCACGCGGATAGACCGAAGGAGGTGTGTTGGGGAAATGCGCGGGATAACTGAGAAAAACCCGATAGGTGCGGGTTCCGATCGTGATGTCGGCATCGAAAATCAACCTCTTGGCCTCGTCGGTCCGCCATCCAAGCGGCGTGAGCCAATCCGCGTTGGCGGCCAGGGCGTCAAGCCCTAGCCGTTCGCTCTTGAAACGGGCGAGATCGGAAAGATACCACCACATCAAGCAAAGCCGCCCGGCGTCGCCGGTCCGGTCGCCCGGTTGGGAAAGCTGAACGGCTGGGCTGCGGCGGCGGCTAGCTGCAGGAGCGATCCGGCTGACAGTGCTTTGGCAGCTTTTGCCGCCTTGTCGCCCTTGGCCGACATCTCGTTGACAGCGGTTTCGTAATCCAAACCGGCGCGTTTGCGGCCTGAACCAAAGATCGCGCGCGCGGGCTCCGAGGCCTTGGCATATGCGTTCGGTCCGATCGCAGTTTCAGTCCCGGCACAGCGGGATTGCTCCTTCTCCGCCGCCAACACGCCACGGCTCACGGAGCAGCGGATGAGTTCGCCCTTCATACCCAGCCGCGTGACGTTCATCGGCCCGAAATCAAAGCCGATGGCCAGGCCCAGACTGGACGCATCGGTACCGTTTGCCTTCAGGCGGGCAAGAGCCAGGTTGAAGCTGCTACGCATTCCACCAGCGCAGAGGGTCATGTTGCTGATGGTCGCTTCCACGTCGGTGGTCTGCGCGGTGCCCTCCACCAGAAGGCCATGGACGCAATCGCCGATGAACCGGACCTTCACACCCTTGAAATCCTCGTGAAGCGCTGCATCTAGTTCGGCCCTCAACACGTGGAGCGCGCGAACGACGTGCTTCGCGCCAGCATCGGTGGCGATGTTGTTACCGACATAGTTGGTGAAACCGTCCAGATCTCCATAGACCGTGCATGCATCCTGGCGGCGCGAGTTCTTCGCGGATAGCGCTTCAATATCGAGCGTCGAATACGGCGGCGTATGCCCGGAAAACTCGAAGGCCCCGATGGGGTTGTTCTTGAGGTCTTCCTGCCACTCCTTCACGATCTCCGTGGCAGTGATCTCAAGCTTGGCTTCCCTCTGACTGGTCGCGATCTCGGCGGCCGTAAGGGGCGTGGCGTCTACGTTTGTGGCCTCCGAAAGCCCTATGGCTTTTCGTGCCTTGTTGGTCAGATAGATACCCGTTGCAGTACCTCCACCAGCGCGCTTGGCCGCGTAATTCGCTGGCTCGCCCAGGAACAGCGGCTCGCGGTGGCCGCGACGGCCATTGTTCACCGCCAAGGCCTTGCCGGTGTCGATGCCGACCCGCACCTTAGCGGCAGGATGATCGGCGTCTTCGCCAGTTTGCGCCAAAACGTCGATGACCAGTTGCGCTGTCGCCACGGCCCGATGCACGCGCTTGGCTTCGTTATCGTAAGGCTTGGCAACCACGGAGTGGAGGCGCTGGTTGTGGAAGTCGACCAGGATGGCGTCCACACGCGCGATAATCCGGTGCGCCGCGCGGTAGTGCATGTTCAGAAACCGCAGCGTGCGCTTGTGGCAGGTCTCACCCTCAACGTCGGTGACCGCCAGCATATCCTTGACGTTGAGAATGTCGGCGTAGAGGTGCACGCCATCGACGCGGTACGCCACCGTGTTCGCCAGGTTTGAGAGATCGGTGTCGCGGACGTATTCCTTGATCTCGATCGCCTTGAGCGGAAGCCCGTCGATCTTGGTGTCGATCCGCTTTGTAGCCCGCTCCTTATTCCAATTCCGGCCTGCCATTGCTGTGCTCCGTTGTTGCGCGGCACGAGCGGGACCCGAAATGAGGCACAACCGGCAGTAGCAGCGCTGTTTGGTGTCCGCGCTGCCAAGGTATTCGTTGCCCTTGCACGCGCAGCGGGTATATTTAGAACATAAAAGGAACCTTCGGAATGTGCATGGAAGAAATATAGGCAGTTATCCCCGTACTTCCGGGTTGCAGAGATTTAGCCACCCTTTCTCTGCAAAAATTGACGAGAATAGGCTTGTCGATGATGAGATTGGGACCCATAATCTCTGCAAAGGATAATGAGATTATGGTCTGCATTCATGAAATCGGGGAGTGGCCGACCTTCCACTGGAATTTGGAGCGAATTGCTGCCCGCTTGGCTTCCGTGCGTCACAAGCAGGGTCGCCTGCTCGGGCGGATGGAACGTCTCGGATTCCCGCTCAAAGCCGAAGCAACTCTCCAGACCCTCACCGAAGAGGTGGTGAAGTCCAGCGAAATTGAGGGAGAGGTCCTGGATCGGGACCAGGTCCGGTCATCCATTGCCCGCCGACTTGGCCTGGACATCGGCGCACTGCCTCCGACGGATCGCTACGTGGAGGGCATGGTGGAAATGATCCTTGATGCCACCGAACACTACGATGCCGAACTCACGGCCGAGCGTCTCTTCGGCTGGCACGCTGCGCTCTTCCCCACCGGGCGGAGCGGCATGACGAAGATTGTCGTCGGCGCGTGGCGCACTGCTGAAACCGGACCGATGCAGGTCATCTCGAGCCCCATCGGGCGAGCGCGTGTCCACTATGAAGCGCCACACGCCGATCGCCTCGACAAGGAAATGCAGACATTCCTTGACTGGTTCAACGGCAACGCCAGCGGCATCGACCCTGTTTTGAAAGCTGCGCTTGCGCACCTCTGGTTCGTAACCATCCATCCCTTTGAGGATGGCAACGGCCGCATCGCGCGCGCCATCGCTGACCTCGCTCTCGCCAGATCTGAGCAGAGCGCCCAGAGATTCTACAGCATGTCCGCTCAAATCCGCCGTGAGAGGAATGAGTATTACGCCATCCTTGAGAGAACCCAGAGAGGTAGTCTCGATGTCACCGACTGGCTGACGTGGTTTCTTGACTGCCTGGATCGCGCCTTCGACGGCGCCGACACCATTCTCGGCAGCATTCTCCGCAAGGCGGACTTCTGGGACCTTCACGCGGCGCGGCAACTTAATGAGCGTCAACGGCTAGTACTCAACCGCCTCTTCGATGGATTCGAAGGAAAGCTCACGTCGTCGAAATGGGCGAAACTCACGAAAGTCTCCCAGGCGACCGCCGCGAGGGACATCGACGAACTTGTTGGCCACGGCATCCTCAAGAAGGATGCAGCCGGAGGCCGGAGCACGAGCTACTCGCTCATAGAGTTGAAAACCTGATAGTTGACCATGAAAGACGATCAAGAAGAGGCATTGAGAAGATTCTCTCAACGCAACTCAGCCGCAATATCGACTTGGTTAAGTTCGCGGAGACGAAAATGACCGCGCTGCTTACGTTTTCTTCGGCCTGGATCATCGGCTCCATCAATCTACTAACCGGCCAAAGCATCCTTCCGCTCGGCTACAACGTGGCTTTCTGCGTAGCTCTTCCGCTTTTTGCGCTCCTGAACTTATCTGCATTCTTTCTTCTATTCGCCAAGTCTTGGCGCACTTCCATCAGCCGTACGATGACGCAAAGAGCCTTCTTTACTGGGCGTACATCGCCGACATCCCCGTGGGCCGATATCACGAGCGGGTCACGGAACGCTATAAACCTGGCGAGAACCACAGTGTCACCGAGCGCTATCTGATAGCCTGCGCGTTCAGATAACCCTAGCAACTCCCATCGGGAGACGAAGCGCGCCGAGCCAAGCGCGCCTCCCGGGTTGAAGCCCCACCATCGGTGCAGTGAGTGCAAGATCGTGAGAACGAGCCGCATGAGCCAGATCGTCACGCGCGCCACCAGCACGATGGCTCGCAGCAGCGAAAGCACAATCTGCACCATGGGTCAGTCTCGCATGCGTTCGTAAAGCGAGCCAGCAACTGCACTTCGAAGATGCAGGTCGCCGAAATAAGTCAATGAAAGAGCGTGCCCCGGGCAGGTATCCCAGCCCTACATCCGACATCGGTTCGCGCAGTCCCGCCGCCATGTCAAGGACGAGCGGCAAGCCGCCCTTGACACGGCGTCGTGCCGTCGCAGTGACATTCAGTTGACCCAGCTTGATGCTGCTGGGCGCGAGCGGGTCTTTTGCGAAAAGAAAAGTGATGTGATCGTCGACGACCAATCAGCAGCGGCCGTACCACACGGATCGACACAGTCGAGACGACTCTTGTGGCCGCAAACAAGCCCGCAGTCGACCTGAACTCTTCGCTTAATCATTCCAAACGAACCAACCAACGTCGTTCTCGCCTAAGACGGCAACGACGCCTAAGACGGCAACGACTTCGGCAACCACCAGCCCGGAACGGATGAGGGCTGACTGTTTCGCCCGCGAGGAAAGTATCAATTGGTCGGACTGATGCCTGATCAAGTCAAGGAGCACTTCCTGGCTGAATGTGCTGGTCCTCCCCGCCTGAGCTCAGCAAACTGGCGCAGCATGACGAATAGCGCGATTATTCCAGCGCCGACCTCAGCGATGGCTTGACTGGCCAACAATCCACTGAAGCCCGATATGACAGGGAATAGAAGTACCGCCGGTATGAAGAGATATCCTTGCCTCGCGAAAGATACGACCGCGCTGAGGCGTGCTCTGCCAAGCGACTGAAGCATTGTCGTCACGAAACTCTGAATACCGTAAAGTCCAAAAAACAGGTGAAAGACGATGCAGGTCAAGACGGCAATATCGGTGACCTTGTCGCTATCGCTGAACAACCTGACCAAAGGCCGGACAAAAAGCATGACGGCTGCCGAATATGCAAAGGAAAGCGCAACCGTGATAGAGAGCATGAACTTCGCAACCTTCAGCACACGGGCAAAGTCGCGGGCGCCCCAACCGAACCCCAGGACAGCTTGAGAGCCGATACAAAAGCCGGTGATCGGCATCGCCCCGATTGTCAAGATTCTTACAGCTATTCCCACGGCCGCAACGAACTCGTCACCGAATCGGGCAGCGGCTCCGTACAAGAACATACCGGCAAGAGCCGATAAGATACTCGTCATCGTCGCCGGCGCTCCAATGAACGCGAGCTCTCTGATGCGATCCACCCGCAACGAGACCTGAGACATTCTGACGAAGGCAGTGCCGCACCGCTTGGTAAAATATCCGATGTAGAGGCTTATAGCGGCGATCTGAGATAGCAACGTCGCTAGGGCTGCGCCTCGCACACCCAAGTCTAGTAAGAATATAAAAAGGGGATCAAGCAAGGCATTCAATACGAAAGCGCTAAGCATGGTCCACATACTGAATCGTGTGTTGCCTTCAGCTCTTGCGATGAAGCCGCTGACGATGTTTAGGAGCATCAAAGTAGACCCCGGCAAGAGGATCGTAGCGTAGTCGAGCGCGATGGGCAGGATGGTTGGGGTTGCCCCGAGTGCGACGAAGATGCCTCGTAGGCTCAAAAGCAGGGCGACGGTCATGATCACGCCGATCGGAGCGGCGAGCGCGAGCGCCGTACTAGCACCTCGACTCGCCTCTAACTCATTACCAGCGCCAAGATGACGGGAAATGAAGGAGGCAGTGCCCACACCGATCCCCTCTCCCACCGCCGCAAGCAGAATAATGACCGGCATAGTCATGCTGACGGCCGCGATCGCCTGCGCACCAAGTGAGCCAACAAAGATAGCGTTGAGGAGCTGCTGTAGGGCGTTGATCGACAACCCGATAACAGATGGAATGGCAAGCCGCAGAAGAAGGCTTGGGAGTCTTTGGTCCGATAGATCCACGTGCCGGTTTTTCTTTCGCATCGCATCGCGCTCATTCATGGTTGACTCTCGTGAGCGCTGCGAATTCATCGATCGTCTGCAACAGCTCTTGTTGCAAGACCGTGCAAAGATGGCGGGTCACCTCATAACCGACCTGGCTTGGATCATACCTCATATCAATCTGTAGACGGCCGGATTGATATCCGACATCGAACCAGAAGAGGTGGATCGCCGCCGCTTGAGCCATGTGTTCGCCGATCCAAAGTGGAGAAGGGTCTGCGTCTAGAAAACAGCGCGCGAAATGGCGCTGCAGACCGGCGCGATAATTGACCCCAATTCTGGGCAGTGGCAGGCGATCGAGCCGGCACCGCACGGCTGGATCTCGGTTTAGGAATTTTAGGGCTCGAAAGCCTATTCCCCACGCGGCAGCGCATTGCGCTGCCGGTATATTGAACGAGCACGGCCGGAACGCGACTCCCTTCCGGTGACATTCAATGGAAGCGGGACGAGCTCGCTGATGAGGCCAATGATCTGAGATGAATCGCAATCGTCAAACAGCCGACCTCGTGTCGAGGTCAGGCTATCAATCCAGAGCGAATAGTTGCCGAACAGGGCTCCAAACGCACCGGACATCGCAGCAAGAAACACATCAAAGTCCTGACAATGCGCTGATCTGGCTCCAATACTGAGGAGACCCGCTGTCGCCTCCCCATCGATCTCAAGATGGTACTTGGCCTGATCTACCCGAAGTGAACGGCCGTTCGAAACCTCCCGCCGACCTCCGAGACTTGGATCGTGAAGCTCTCTCGCGCTTTCTTCGGCGACACTCGGGCCGCGCCATGACGCGTCGCTGACACGCAAGTTGAACTGATCGTAGTCAATGCCCTCCCAGTGCTTGAGTTCGTGTAGTGCTTCGCTGTTCGCGTAGTGCTCGAGGCGCTTCAACCAGGGAGAGAGCCTTTGTACGGTCTCAGGACCATTCACATCATGGCCTGCAGCAAGAGCGTTGTATGCGTCCTCCAATGCTTCGAGGAATAGCCGATAGCCTATTCCATCCACTACGAAATGATGTATCAGCAGCAGCAGATAGTAATCGCCGCTTTCCGAAATACGGAAGGCCGTAACGTGAACAAGAGGCGTGTGGCCGTCAAACCGAAACATGTGTTGACATCTTGCCGAGACACTCTCGATTGTCCTGCGCTGGTCTGGGCCGGTCATTCGGACCAGATCGATCTCCTCCACGATGCGCTCGGCCGGACAAGGCCCGATTCCCAGCCGGAGTCCATCTTGGGTTCGGGCAACGCGCAGCCTGAGGCCTTCGTGCCGCTTGATGATATGGGCGAGAGCGCGGTCCAGGATCTTGATGTTCAGGATGCCACCGGGCAAGAAGAACAGATCCCCGATGTTAAAATGCTCGTCAAAGCCGACAAGAGAATTCCAATACGATATTACGGGAGGCACAGGCAGTAAGCCGTCCGCGAAATCGACGTTGTGGGGTGCCGCCTCCGCTTCCCCCGCCGCCAAATCCCTGATGGTCGGTGTTCGATAAAGTTGGTTGACGGTGAGATTAAGCCCGGCTTTGCGCGCCAGCGTGACGCAACGTACGCTCAGAAGAGAATCGCCTCCGATATCAAAAAAACTGCTGTCGATTCCCACCCCCTTGGCGCCTAATAGATCCTCCCAGATCCGAGCAAGAACTCGCTCGTTCCTGGTGCGGGGCTCAGCAGATGGATTGGTCTCGATCTCGCGGTAAGGAACGGAAGATAGGCGAGCTCGCTCTATTTTTCCGCTCGTCGTCAGGGGAATACTGTCGACCAACCGGAAGGCTGCGGGAATCATGTAAGATGGCAATTTTTTGCGCAGGTGGGCGAGAATCTCTCCAGAGCTTAGATTCTCCCGAGCAGGCACCACGCTCGCCGTCAAGCGGCGATCGTCATCGATGCCTTCTGCGAAGACCGCGGCCTTTGCGATTGCCGGATGAGACTCAAGGGCGCCTTCGACCTCCTCCGGCTCGATGCGAAAGCCCCTCACTTTGATCTGGTTGTCCGATCGGCCGCAAATCTCGAGAAGGCCGCTGGCTGAGATGCGTGCGATGTCCCCACTCCGATAAAGCACGTTGTATTGTCCGCAATCATACGGATTCGGCACGAAACAGCGGTCAGTCCGATCTTGATCCTGCCAGTACCCAGCGCTCAGACAGCGGCCCGCGATGCACAGTTCGCCGGGGGCTCCAACAGGCACTCTCTTCAATCGTGCATCGAGCACGTAGAGTTTGACGTTGTCGATTGGCCGCCCCACTGGGACAAGCGCCGAGTTGTCATCCGCATCCGATGTTTCGTGCACGGCTGCATTGGACGCACATTCCGTCGCACCATAGAAGTTCCACAGCGGCACACCCGGAAAAGACCTACGCCAGCGAGCGGGCAGCGAAGAAGGCATCGGTTCGGCGCTGCTTGTGACCAATCTCAAGGCGGTGCTTTGCGGTTGCCGTTCCTGAGCCCCGATGAGACCGGACAGGAGTGGTGGAGAGGCTAAAAAGCGTGTCACGCGATGTTTTGCCAAACTGCACAACAACAAATCCGGAGCTAGCACCTGCCCTTGGGTGAGGATCAGCGTGGGCACACCTCTCAGAAGCCCGCCAAAATACTCCCAAGCGGACGCAACAAGGCAGGCGGACTTCTGGACAACCATGACGTCGGTGCTGTCGAAGGGAAAGCGTCGCCACATCCAGTTCAGTCGATTAAGAATGGCCCATTCCGGTATAAGAACCCCCTTCGCCCGGCCTGTTGAGGAGGACGTGTATATGAGGTTCGCAATTGGGTGATCTGACGGTGTGTTGCTGGGCGCGAAATCATCCCTCGACACACTGCACGTTTCTAAGGCCAACAGACAAATCGAAGGTATCTCAAAGCCAGGCTCCGTGATATTCGCGTGAAGCAAGAGCTTTGCCTGACTATCTCGCAGGATATGTTGGATCCGATCACGCGGATAATCCGGCGATATCGGCACAACGACAGCATCCAAGCCTCGCGCCGCAAGCATGATAGCGGCAACGTCCGGCGAGCGGTCAACAAGCATGGCGACCAGATCGCCGGCCCCCACCTCCATATTCCGCAGTGACGAGCGGATAGCGGCGACGCGCTCACGCAGCTGGCCGAATGTGACCTCCCCGAACTCGCCAAAATATGCTAAATTGCTCTGATTGGACAGGCTGATCTGCTCGAAGGCTTCAACAAGCGGACATTCAGATTCATATCGCTGGATCGACCCATCCAGCGAATCCAGTATAGTGAGGTCTGAGGAGCTGAGGCAGTTTAGTTCCTCAATGGGCACAAGCGGCTTATCAACGCAGGCGGCAATCAGACAGCGCAGAGTGTTGGCCATGCGAATAGCCAGATCACTCGAGATTATGTCTTCCGCATACGCCAGTTGGAGTGCAATTTCATCGCCCAGATCTTGCGCGTACAGTGTTAGGTCGAATTTGACATAGCCTGTGTCGTACTCGCGGAATGTCAGAGCCAACTCGTCTTGACCAAGTGGCTCGGCGCCTTCGGAATACATGTTGAACATGACTTGGAAGATCGGTGATCGCCCCGGTTCGCGACATAACCTACTATCCCTGACCATCCATCCGAATGGATAGGCCGAATTTGCGATGGCATCGCTGACCAGGCCCTGGATGCGCGTGGCATGAGCAGCAAAGCATTCACCGCCATCGACTGTGGCACGGATTGGCAGCATATTCAGGAAAAAGCCGACGATGTCGGCGCTGCCAGGTTGATCCCGTACAGCGTGTGGTATGCCGACGACAATATCGTCCTGACCGCTATACATTCGTAGCAGTAGCTTGAAGCACGCCAGCAGTGTTGTCGACGTGGTGCAGCTGTTTCCGCGCGCAAATTCTCTTACGCGACTGGAGAGATCGTCGCCAAGCAGCACTGGATGCGAGGCGCCGCGGTATGAATTTGTCTGAGGGCGCGCTCGTCCCGTTCCAAGCGAAAGCACCGGCGGATCATCACCAATCTGACGACGCCAATAGTGACGTTGGCTCTGCAGCGCTTCTGGAGAAGCATGTTGTGTTTCCCACGCCGCGTAGGCCGAGAGTGATGCCCGGTTCTCTGGCCAAGGCGCCACGGCATCTAAATATTTTCGCTGAAGATCTCTGAGCAGAATAGAGATCGACCAGGCATCGAGGATGATTTCATGAGCGGTGATCAATATGAGATGGTTGTCGGGACCAGACCGGACCATACGCGCGCGAAACAAGCGGCCTTGTCGGAGGTCAAAACCGTCTTTCACCTCCGTTCGCCGCAGCTGTGCGATGAGCTCTTCAGCCTCGGAGGAGGTGAGATGAGATACATCGGTCAATCCAAGGCTAGTAGATGGCGGAGCATCGAAGCATTGAACCGGACCGTCTTCGTCGATGAAGCGCGCCGAAAGTGCCTGGTGGGAATGAATGACCTCGGCCCAGGCGCGAGTGAAGCGAGCTAAATCGATGTTTCCCCTAACTCGCAGGCCCCCTTGAATGATGTAGTTCCTTGCAGATGGATCGAGCTGCGAGAGGAACCATAGGTGCTCCTGGAGTCGTGTCAGAGGCGATCGGTTGAGCTTTCGGTATGTAAAAGCTGCGCGGGAATTGGGCTCGGCACTGTGCGCGATCGAAGCGGCAAGAGATCGAATGGTCCCGTGCAGGACTAGCCTGAAATCAGCTCTCACTCCGAGCAAAGTCTGCAACTGTCCCAATATGAGCATTGCGCGGAGCGAATCTCCGCCGAGGCTCATGAATTGGTCATTCACACCTATCTGGTCGATCCGCAAAATACCGGACCAGATTTGACGCAGCCGGACTTCGAGGCCTGTGCGCGGCTCCTCAAATGGCGTTGACAATGGAGGGCGAACAGTGGCCGGGTCAGGCAACGCTGCAAAATCGACCTTTCCGTTCCTGGTCAGTGGAATAGCGCTGACGTGGATGATTCTTTCCGGAAGCATGTAGCTGGGGAGTGCCTCAGCAAGAAAATTCTGAAGGTCGCTTTCCGCCAGTTCAGCTGGAGCTGACACATACGCAACTAGTCGCCGCGATCCGGCTTGCGCCTCGGCCCCACCTATATCTCGCGCGGTAAGCTTTACGCCTGCGCAGACAGAGGCGACTGCGACGGCGCCATGCACCAAGTGATGAGCGGACAAGCGAGCCTCGATTTCCCCCAGCTCGATTCTGTGCCCGCGAATTTTGACCTGACGATCCCGTCGACCGAGACATTCCAAAAGGCCGTCGGAGCGAAGGCGGCCAAGATCACCTGTCCGATATAGGCGCCGGAAGGACAGGTCGTTTGAGAACGGGTTTGGCCCAAACGCATCCTTGGTGCGGACATGGTCATTGACGTAACCGGCAGCGACGCCAACGCCGCTAACACAGATTTCGCCGACCTCTCCTACGTTGCAGAGCCGTGGTCCGTCCGCGATATAAACCTGAACGTTTTCAATTGGCCTGCCGATCGGTACATAAGGCTCCGCCAGCGCAGGCGGCACGGAAACCAGATGATGCGTCACGCCGTCCGCGCACTCGGTCGGCCCGTAGTGGTTGAGAATGGAAACGCGGGGATACAAGGCAAGCCACGCGCGCGCCAATCCCGGTGTTAGAGGTTCTCCGACGGTAGAAATAATCCGCAAGCCGTCCATGGCTCGCTCGGCCGCAGCAAGCGACTGCAGATACTCAACAAACACTGCCAGCACCGACGGAACGAATTGCACAACCGTGGCGCCGCACCGTTGAATTGCTTGAAGGAGCGATGACGGCGACCTCAGTGTCGCATCATCAATAATTGCCGTAGAGGCTCCGACGCAAAGCCCAGAAAGAAGCTGCCACAGCGAGATGTCAAAGCAGTGCGATGCGGTTTGCGCGATGCAATCCGTCTGAGTGAGACTTAAAGCGTCGACCTTCGCCGCCAAATGATTGCTTAGGCCGGCGCGCTCGATCATTGCGCCCTTAGGCTGCCCTGTCGAACCAGACGTAAACAGAATATAGGCAAGTCCATCCACGTTCAGCGATGGCACAACAGACGAGGTCTGTACCCTGCGCAGTGCCGCCTCTATAGCTACGAATGGAGGGGCTCCTTTGCTGCTCTCCTGGGATAGGCTGAGCGACTCCGGCCGGTCTCGGCCTATCAGCAGAGCGCAGCGGCTCTGCTCGATCATGAATGATGTGCGGGAAGCCGGCAGCGATGGATCGAGCGGTAGGTACGTTGATCCAGCATTCAAAATTGCGATGACCGCCGTCGCCCAGTCGAGGTCGCGCCCCCCCCAATAGCCGACAACCGCCCCGCGAGCACCCTTCTCTCGTAAGGTCCTCGCAAGGGCTTCCGATCTTGACCGTAGCGCCTCATATGTGAGTTCGTCTGCGCCGTGCCTCAGCGCAACTCTCTCCGGATCCGAACCTGCAAGCCGATTAATCGCCGTGATCGCGTCAACCGGTTGACGTTCCATAGACTGCTTCTTGCCTGATTGATTTTCCGTAGGCACGCGACCCGCCATTCGTCGCCTTCTGCGGCGCCCAAGTCGGAACGCCGAAGCTCGTCTTGTGCATGCGCAGCCACCCTGGCTTTCGCACGTCGTAAGGTTTTGTCCGTATGACCTTGTCGGTGTTCGCTTCTGGCTCGATGATCAGCAGAGGGACAGGAGGACGCTACGAGCCTGAATCCACTTTGGCACCTACCTACTCTTGTAGTGGACCTGCCATCGTCTGCAGGGCACCCGTAATCAACGCGCCCACAGGCGCGTTATGGCTTGTGATTAGCGTAATTGTCCGATTTCGCGGCACTTGAGCCGGCACCACCTATCCCGTCGAAAGCGTGTTCGCCACCGGGTATACAGTTTGTCCGGGCAAAACGCTCCTTATCGCGGCCACCGCCAGACCGATGGTGTTCAAACGCCGGTGATCGTCGCATCAAGGACCCGGCGACGCTCAACACTAGAATGAATTATCGAAGCGTGAGCTGCCAGTCCGGCGGACGGCATTGAGGTCATCCAAGGGCTGGCACCGGCGAAGAAAACGCCTGATCACCTCCTCACCTAAATCCGCATAGCTCAGCCTATTTGGCCGTCATTCAACTGAGATTTCTTTATGACTTTGGATAACGAGAAGGACGCCCCACCTATCCACAGATGCGCCCTATATGCTCACCAAGCTATGGGGAGCGAAGATTCTCGATGATCCGGAGCTTGCGGAAAGCGCAATCCGAAAAGCCCTTCGACAGCGAGGGCGACACTACTCCACCTTCATGTTCACAAGTTTTGCCCCGGTCACGGCGTCTCCGCAATAGCCTTGTTGGCTGAAACGCTCATGACCCTACATACTTGGCCTGAGAGGTCCTCGGCCGCCGATGTGTTCGTATGTGGCGACAGTAATCCTCCGAACGCCGCGCCAGTTTTGGTGGACCGTTTCAGCCCGAACGTTCGTCGCTTCCGGAGAAGTGTGTCAAGCAAGCAAACGGGATGAAGGAGTGGTCGGTCACTTGGTATAGCCGCTCCTTTTTTGACTGTAGGCCATCTCCGAAGGTGGCTGACGGCGAGAAAAGGCGGCATATCGTATAATCACCCGCGACGACCTGCGTGAAGAGCGCGCAAGTCGGATCGGCCATAGCGATCATCGTCTCAACGGATTTCTCGTCTGCGGCCGCACTGATACTATGTCGCAGCAGTCCAGTCCGCCGGTACTAGATGTGATTGCGACCCTTGGTGGGCTGGGGGAGACTTGACACGTTTGGCGTTGGGCTGAGACTTTGTCCGCCAGCCAAACGCGCAACCTGGTGGCAGATTTGGTGGGGCAGCGCCAGCTGCTCGCATGGAAGGTGGTCGATGTCACGGGGCCTAAATGCCGCAGCGGGATCTCTCCCGGGCGATCGCGGCAAGGCCCAACATCACGTCGCGGTTGATGCCGAAATGGAGGCGATAGAGCCACCAGATTGCGCAGCACCGGTCGAGATCGGAGATGGCCCGAGCGCGCTTTATTGCTGCGGCCATCCGCGCTATCGGCTTCATGCCACGTCTCATCTGGAAACCTGAACGTCTCGGGACCGGTGCTGTAAATTTGCTGAGTTTTTGGTCGGTGACGGCCCGCTCTCGCGCGCGTGCATCGGTAAAGAATTGGGAGCTGATATTCATGTTCGCTGTGGCACTGCTTTGCGCGTCTCGAAGCTGGATGGGAACACACTCATGTGCATCCGAACCTTTCCGTAACCTTACGATGCAAGTACTGCTTCCCAAACGCCCAGATCTGGTAGTGACAATTGACAGCGCACTTATGCGATAAGTACGCGGTGGCGCGCGTCAGCTCGCAGACCGGATGCTGGCGCATCGAATGGTTCG